>DATJKE010000050.1:0-44159 GCA_035491735.1 Sphingomicrobium sp. | reverse complement strand
CTGGGCGCGCTCGACTGGCGCGGGCACAAACAGACCAAGGACTGGTACGCCGTGATGAAGTCGCGGCCGGCCTTCCGGCCCTTATTGGGCGAGCGGATGGAAGTGATCGTGCCGCCGGCGCATTACGACAAAGTCGATTTCTAGCAATAGGTCCCTGGCGCTTTCGTTACGCTGGGCGGCTTCGCGTAATTAACCATTATCCCCCATTGTCGCCCAGCCGCCCGCCATCTGCGGCAGGGCGAACTCGACGCCTTGCCCACCTCCATATAACCCTTTGCCTTAGCAAGATTTTCTCCGGGGGGAGGGGCAATGAATTTCCCGCTATTCAATTTCGGTCCCAAGGACCTGGCGATCGACCTCGGCACGGCCAATACGGTCGTCTACCTCCGCGAGCGCGGCATCGTCATCCAGGAGCCCTCGGTGGTCGCACTCGAATATGGCAATGGCCTGCCAAGGGTTCGCGCCGTGGGCGAGGATGCCAAGCTGATGCTGGGCAAGACACCGGCCAACCTTCGCACCATCCGCCCTCTACGCAACGGAGTTATCGCCGACCTGGAAGTCGCCGAGCAAATGATCAAGCATTTCATGACCAAGGCGATCGGCGGGCGGAGCAAGTTCGGCGGCAAGATCGAGGTGGTGATGTGCGTGCCGTCGGGATCGACCAACGTCGAGCGCCGCGCAATCCGCGACGCCGCCTCCAACGCCGGGGCGAGCGACGTGCGGCTGATCGAGGAGCCGATGGCTGCGGCGATCGGCGCCGGCATGCCGGTCGCCGACCCGATCGGATCGATGGTCGTTGATATTGGCGGCGGCACCACGGAGGTTGGGGTAATCTCCCTCCAGGGGCTGTCCTATAGCCGGTCGGACCGGGTCGGCGGCGACAAGATGGATGAGGCCATCATGTCCTACGTTCGCCGTCGGTACAGCCTGCAGATCGGCGAAGCGACCGCCGAGCGGATCAAGCAAGAAGTCGGAGTGGCTCGAGAGCCGCTGGATGGACGCGGACAGGTGATCGGCGTCAAGGGGCTTCACGTTGAAAAGGGCGTGCCGCGCGAAATCGAACTTAGCCAGGCGGAGATTGCCCGTGCGCTCGCCGAGCCAGTGGCCAGGATCGTCCATTCGGTGCGCGAGGCGCTGGAACATACCGAGCCGGAAATCGCCGCCGACATTATCGACGCCGGGATCACCATGACCGGAGGCGGCTCGCTGCTGCGCGACATTGACTCAGTGCTGGCCGACGAGACGGGCTTACCGGTGCGCGTCGCCGACAATCCGCTGCAATGCGTCGCGCTCGGCGCCGGGACGACGCTGGAGGATCGGATTTATCGCGGGGCGCTGCAGCCGGCTTGAACTATTGGGAGCGCTTGGCCGCCACGAGATAATTGAGCTTCAAATCGTCGCTCAGGTGTAGCCCGCGCGTCGGGCTCATCGCGATGCCTTCGAAATCGATGCATTCCAGCCCCGCGTGCGCCAGCAGGCCGCGCATCGTATCGGGATCGATGAACTTGTCGTAATCGTGAGTGCCCTTGGGGATCTGGCCCAAGCCCTCCGCCAGGGTGATGGTCAGCAGCTTTGACCAGGCGGTGCGGTTGGGTGTCGACAGGATCATCAGGCCGCCAGGCGCGAGGCGCGCGGCGAGGCTGTCGATGAATTGCTGCGGGTCGGCGACATGCTCGACCACCTCCATCGCGGTAACCAGGTCGAACTTGCCGCCGACTTCCTCCACCCCGGTGGCACGATAGTCGATCGCCAGTCCCTGCCCTTCGGCATGGGCCTTGGCGACCTCGATCAGTTCCGGCGCGGCATCGACCGCGGTGACCTTGGCTCCCAGCCGCGCCAGCGGCTCGGCCAGCAGGCCAGCGCCGCAGCCGACATCGAGGGCATTCTTGCCGGTGAGCGGCCTGAAGCCATGCTCATCGGCTTGCCAATGCTGGTCGATCATGTCGCGAATGTAGCAAAGGCGTACCGGGTTCAGCTTGTGCAGCATCGCCGAGGAACCGTTGGGGTCCCACCAGTCGGCCGCCATTGCGCCGAAATGCCGGGCTTCCTTGTCTACCACGCTTGATATCGTTCGCGACAAGCGCTCACTTGTGCTTGTTTTGGCCATGGCCTCTCCCTAACAGCAGGCCGCTTATTCAGCCAAGGACCAGATTTGCCCCGCATCGTCATGAAATTCGGCGGAACCTCAATGGCCGGGATCGAGCGCATTCGCTCGGTCGCGTCGCGGGTCAAGCGCGAAGCCGAGCGCGGCAATGAAGTGCTGGTGGTGGTCTCGGCCATGGCCGGCGAGACCGACCGGCTGGTCCAGCTGTGCAAGGAAGCCTCCGCGCTGGCCGATCCCAAGGAATATGATGTGGTTGTCGCCAGCGGGGAGCAGGTGACGTCCGGCCTCCTCGCGATGACCCTGCAGAATATGGGGGTGAAGGCGCGCAGCTTCATGGGATGGCAGCTGGTCCGCGCCTCGGGCGTGCACGGCAATGCCCGGGTCGAAAAGGTCGAGGGCGCGCTGCTCGACGAAGCACTAAGGGACGGCACGGTCGCGGTCATTCCCGGTTTCCAGGGAGTGAGCGAGGACGGCCGAGTGGCAACGCTCGGCCGCGGCGGATCCGATACCTCGGCGGTGGCGATCGCCGCCGGGATCAAGGCCGACCGCTGCGACATCTATACCGACGTCGACGGGGTCTACACCACCGATCCGAGGATCGTGCCGAGGGCGCGCAAGCTCACCAAAATTACCTTCGAGGAAATGCTGGAGCTGGCCGGGGTCGGCGCCAAAGTGCTTAACGTCCGCTCGGTCGGCCTGGCCATGCGCGAAAGTCTGCCGCTTCGCGTATTGACCGCATTCGACGATTTGCCGGGGACCGAAATCGTTCCCGAACTTGGGGAAGATGACATGGAGCGTAACGCCATCGCCGGCATCGCCGCCGACCGCAACGAAGGCCGGATCACGCTGACCGGCATCGCCGACCGGCCGGGTATGGTCGCGGCCGTGATGCAACCGCTGGCCGACGCCGGCCTGTCGGTCGACATGATCGTCCATGCCGCGACCGAGGGGCAGAAGGCGAGCGACCTGACCTTTACGGTGCCGCGCGCGTCGCTGGCGCAGGCGGCGGCAGTGTTGGAGGCGAAGAAAGGCGAAATCCACTTCGATGACATCCACACTGACGATTCCGTGGCCAAAGTGTCGATTGTCGGGGTCGGCATCCGTTCCAACCCCGAGCTGGCGGCGAAAATGTTCGCGACGCTGGCCGAGCGGGGAATCAATTTGCTCGCCGTCAGCGCCAGCGAGATCAAGGTCAGCGTGCTGGTCAAGGAGGATGAGATGGAGCTTGCGGTGCGGGTGCTTCATTCCGCCTTTGGCCTCGACGCGGCGCGTGAACTTTCGGGTGGAGAAGCGGCATGAGCGGCGAGGGATTGATCGCGGAAGCCCGCGTCATGCACGGCGACGGCGGCATGGTCCGGCTCAAGGAATTGATGGCGCGGGGGCTGGAATTCCTCGGTACCGAATGGGCGATCATGGGCGGGGCGATGAGCTGGATCAGCGAGCGCCACCTCGTATCGGCCATTTCGAACGCCGGCGGGTTCGGCGTGATCGCCTGCGGGGCGATGGGCCCGGAGTTGCTGGACGGCGAAATCGCCGGGACCAAGGCGATGACCGAAAAGCCGTTCGGTGTGAACCTGATCACCATGCACCCGCAGCTTTCCGAGCTGATCGACGTATGCGCGAAGCATCAGGTTACCCATGTCGTGCTGGCCGGCGGCCTTCCGCCGGGCGGCGCGATCGATCGGATCAAGGGCAATGGCGCCAAGCTGATCGCCTTCACGCCGGCGCTGGCGCTGGCCAAGAAACTGATGCGATCCGGCGCCGACGCGCTGGTGATCGAGGGGATGGAGGCCGGCGGCCATATCGGCCCGGTGTCGACCAGCGTGCTGGCCCAGGAAATATTGCCGCATGTCGCCGCCGACATCCCGGTGTTCGTGGCCGGCGGGATCGGCCGGGGCGAGGCGGTTGCCGCCTATCTCGAAATGGGCGCGGTCGGGGTACAGCTTGGCACCCGTTTCGTCTGTGCCCACGAATGCATCGCCCACGCCAACTTCAAGAAAGCATTCATCCGCGCCTCGGCCCGCGACGCTATTCCCTCTGTCCAGATCGACCCGCGCCTGCCGGTTATCCCGGTCCGCGCCTTGAAGAACCAGGAAATGGTCAACTTCGCCGCCAAGCAACGCGAAGTCGCCGACCTGCTCGACAAGGGTTCGATCGAAATGGCCGAGGCCCAGCTTCAGATCGAGCATTACTGGGCGGGCGCCCTCCGCCGCGCGGTGATCGACGGCGACGTCGAAAGCGGCTCGGTGATGGCCGGCCAGTCGGTCGGCATGGTCAACCGCGAGGAGCCCGTCGCCGATATCATCCAGGAACTGGTCGAAGAAGCGGCAGCGGCTTTGGGTTCACGCAGCTAGGCCGCGTGGCGCGAGCCGCTGCGCTTCGGCCTCGGCGAGCGGGTAGATATATAGATTTTCGCGTTCGACGCGGACCGCCAATGCCAGCAACAGCTGGTGCGCCGCATCGCGGAACTCATCGAAATTGGCAGCGATGCTCTCCGCGCATGGCCAGGTCCGAGCGAAACATTCCAGGTCGATCGCCAACCGGTCCCTCTCGTCGGCATGGCGCCGGGCCGTGCGAGCTACCCTGGAATCGGGCGACGCCATCAGCAGGGGGTAGAGCTGGACGTCTTCAAGGGCGAGGTGGACGCGCAAAAGCCCCAACAGCCGGTTCAATTGCATGAGGACGGGAATTGCGGCCGTCCGACGGTCGATGTGGTCAACCAGATCGAGAAGGCGCTCGGCCATGGCGAGAGCGTCGTCATGCTGGGACCGAAGGAGGTCAATCTTGATCATTGGACGGCCGTGCGGCCTGGCCGCTTGCCATTTTCTTGGCCTTGGGTCCGATCCGGATGAAATGGTCCGCCCTTGGAATAGCGGAGCAATCCCTGCATAGCGTGTGTTCATGCCCCTGACCGCAGCCGCCTCCGCCCGAGAGATATTGACCGGCCTGCACGATGTGATGGCCAAGCGCGGGTCGGCGCAGGCCAAGTTGGACAAGGTAGTCGACCTGATCGCCGAGGCGATGCAGAGCGAGGTCTGCTCCATCTACTTGCTTCGCGACCGGGCACTGGAATTGTCCGCCACCCATGGCCTTCGTAAGGAAGCGGTGCACGTCACCCGCCTGGAGATGGGCGAGGGCCTGGTCGGCACCATCGCCGAGGAAGGGCGGATCCTCAACCTGGCCGAGGCGGCCAGCCATCCGGAGTTCGTTTATCGGCCGGAAACCGGCGAAGAGCGATTCCACAGCTTTGCCGGCGTGCCGATCATCCGCCGCGAGGCGCCAATCGGAGTGCTCGCCGTCCAGCATGCCGAGCCGCGGCGCTACGACGATGTCGAGATCGAAGCGCTGCAGACCGTGGCGATGGTGCTGAGCGAGATGATTGCCAGCGCCCGGCTGGTTGATGGCGCACGGGCAACCCGCCGCGATGCCGGCATGCAGCGGATCGAAGGACTGAAGCTGGTCACTGGCATGGCCAAGGGCGTCGCCGTGTTCCACCAGCCGAAAGTGGTGGTCGAGCATACGGTGGCCGAAGACACCGAGGCGGAGCGCACGCGAGTCTACGCCGCTTTCCGAAAGATGCGCGAGCAGATCGACAATATGACCCGCGAGGCCGAGTTCGGCACGGCCGGCGAGCATAATGAGATCCTCGAAACCTATAAGATGTTCGCCTACGACGAAGGCTGGTCGCGGCGGATCAACGAGGCGATCGACAGCGGCCTGACCGCCGAAGCAGCGATCGAGCGGGTCCAGCAACGCACCCGCGCGCGGATGCGCGAAATCGACGATCCGATCCTCAAGGAACGGATGCACGACCTTGAAGACCTCTCCAACCGGCTGATGCGGATCGTGTCGGGGCGGATGGGTACCGCGGCGCAGACCGGGCTGACCAAGGACGCCGTCCTCATCGCCAAGAACCTCGGCCCGGCCGAGCTGCTGGAATATGACAAAAGGCGGCTGAAAGGCGTGGTGCTGGAGGAGGGTTCACTAACCGCGCACGTCACCATCGTCGCCCGGGCAATGGGCGTGCCCGTGATCGGCCGCGTCTCCGACATTCGCCACATCGCCAACGAAGGCGATACGATCCTGGTCGACGGCGACAATGGCACGGTCGTGGTCCGGCCCAACCGTCCGCTGGTCCATGGCTTCGAGCAGCGCATGTCGCTCAGCCAGAAGCGGCGCGCGGAATTCGCCGCGATCCGCAACCTTCCGGCCGAGACCAGGGATGGTCAGCGGATTCAGTTGATGGTCAATGCCGGCCTGGCCGAGGACGCGGCAATGCTGGAAGCCACAGGAGCCGACGGCATCGGCCTGTTCCGTACCGAGTTCCAGTTCCTGATCGCCGCCCAGCTCCCGGGCCGGGAAAGCCAGCTCAGGCTCTACCGGAAAGTGCTCGAATCTGCCGGGGACAAGCCAGTGGTATTTCGCACCGTCGACATCGGCGGCGACAAGGCCCTGCCCTATCTGGCCGAAGACGAAAAGGACGAGAGCGAAAACCCGGCCATGGGCTGGCGGGCGCTGCGCCTCAGCCTGGAGCGCAAGGCGCTGATGAAGGCGCAGGCCCGCGCGCTAATCGAGGCGTCGGCTGGAAGGACTCTGCGCGTCATGTTCCCGATGGTTAGCGAGCCATGGGAATATGAGGAAGCGCGGGCCCTGTTCGAGGAGCAGGTCCAATGGGCCAAGAGCGCCAAGCGCGGCGGGCCCAAGAAGATCGAGTTCGGGGCGATGCTGGAGGTGCCGAGCCTGGCGGAGACCCTCGACATGCTGCTGCCGAGGGTCGACTTCCTGTCGATCGGAACCAACGATTTGACCCAATTCCTGTTCGCTGCCGACCGCGCGGATCCGCGCCTCGCCGAGCGCTATGACTGGCTGAGCCCAGCGATCCTGCGCTTCCTGCGCCGGGTCAATGGCGAGGCCAAGGCGGCTGGTGTGCCAGTCCGGGTCTGCGGCGAAATGGCCGGCCGCCCCCTGGAAGCAATGGCGCTGATCGGTATCGGCATCGACAGCTTTTCGATCACGCCGGCGGCAGTCGGGCCGGTCAAGGCGATGGTGCGCTCGATCGATGCCGGGGCAGTCAAGGAAAAGGTCGAGGCGCTGCTCGCCAAGCCGCCGCCCAAGATGCGAAAATCGCTGGCCGACTGGGCCAAGCGGCACGGGGTTGCAATCGGCTGATTTTTCACCGCAAAGCGCGGTTGACAGCGGGGCATCGGCTCCCGACAACGGACGCAATTTCAAGCGCCTGGCGCCCAAGGGGATTGCAATGGACGAGACGGAAGCTGACGACGTCATAACGGTCGGCCAGCGCCTCAAGGAAGCACGCGAAGCAAAGGGTCTTTCGGTCGAGGATGTCGCCGCCCAGACGCGCATTCCGACGCGTCATTTGACCAGCCTCGAGCTCAGCGAATGGGACAAGCTTCCTGCCGCCACTTACTCAATCGGCTTCGCCAAAAACTACGCCAGCATCGTTGGCCTCGACCGCAATGAAATCGGCGATCAGCTACGCGCGGAAATGGGAGATACGCGGTTCACCGCAGTGCATCCCGAAGTCTATGAAACGGTCGATCCCGCCCGGAGCATGCCCAAGGGACTTGTGATCGGTGCGCTAGTGCTGTTGGTGCTGGTAGTGCTCGCGCTTAGCTGGCTCAGCAACCGCTCGATGCAGCCCGACGAAGCGGTTGCGGAGGATTCAAACGTCGCTGCGCCGGTTGAGGCGGCCGCACCTGCTCCGCCGGCTGCGGCGCCAGCCGCCACCGGGCCAGTAGTGCTGACGGCCACCGACGCGGTCTGGATTCAGGTCAAGGATGGGTCGAACACGTTGAAGATGGGCCAGCTAGGCCCTGGCGAGAGCTTCGAAGTGCCGGCTAGCGCTGCCGCGCCCGTGCTGACAACCGGCAAGCCGGAAGCGCTCAAGATCATGGTTGGATCAGCCCAGGCCCCGGCGGTCGGCGATCCGGGCAAGACCGTGGCGGGTGTAAGCTTGAAGGCCGCGGACCTGATGCGTGCCACCGGCGCCCAGCCAGCCGCAACGGTAGCGCAAACGCCGCCGGCGACACCGACCGCTGGCGCTCCGCCCGCTTCACGGCCGGCGCGCCGCAAGCCGCGACCAGCGCAGTCGACTCCGCCGGCCACTGCGCCGAACGCAGCCGATGCAACCCAGGCCAATAGTGCCGAACCGGCCGCGACCAACTGATTCACCGCAGCGACAGCCAGTGTCAGCCATCCTATTCTCGCCAAAACTTGCCAATCCGAGGATTAACATGCGTTTCCGTTCCGCCCTTTTCCTGGCCGCCGTTTCCGCCATCGCAATGAGCCCTGCCGACGCACAGCGCCGCCCCCCGACTCCGGAGCAGCGAATTGATCGGCTCGAGCGACAGGTTCGCCAGGTCCAGAAGCAGGTATTTCCCAAAGGCCAGCCGGCCGACACCGCCGGATTCAGCGACGACCCGGCGGCAACGCAGGATTCCGTCACCAGCCTCAATGGCCGGCTCGACGCGGTCGAGCGGCAGTTGGCGGACATTCTTCGCCAGTCGGAGGAAAACGGCAATCGCGTGGCGCAGATGGAAGCCGAACTGGCCAGGCTTCGCGCCGACCAGGACCGGCGCCTACGCGCTCTCGAGACGTCGCCCGCAACCGACGATGCGTCAACGGGCGGACAGGATTCCGCTGGAGCCGCAGAAGAAGCGGCGCCGCCGCCGACGCGCCCAAAGATTGAAAAGGCCGACGCCAAACCAGCCGCGCTGACCCCCGCCACCGGCGCCGATCCCGCGGAAGCCGCCTATGACGAGGGATTTCAGCTGTGGAACGCTGGAAAATATGATGCCGCGATCAAGTCGCTGCAGGCCTTCGCCAAGAAATATCCTGACCATCGCCGGACCAGCTGGGCCTATAACCTTGTCGGGCGGGCGATGCTCGACAAGGGTCAGCCACGTGCCGCGGCCGAGGCACTGCTCGCCAATTATCGCCGCGACCCCAAGGGCGAGCGCGCCCAGGACAGTCTCTTCTACCTGGGCCAGTCGCTGATGAAGCTCGGCCAGCCCAACCAGGCCTGCAAAGCCTATGCGGAGCTTGAGGATGTCTACGCCGGCAATATTCGGGGACCGCTGAAGTCGGCGCTTCCCGGTGCAAAGTCCGAGGCGAAGTGCAGCTAGGATGAAGATCGCGGCAGAAGCGATTAGCCGCTTCGCCGCCGCTCTTGACGCGCTCGAAACGCCGGGCGCCTGCATCGGCATTGCCGTTTCGGGGGGTCCCGACAGCCTGGCGCTGCTGCTGTTGGCGGCAGCGGCAAGACCGGGATCGGTCGAGGCGGCAACGGTAGACCATGGCCTTCGCCCGGAAAGCGCCGAGGAGGCTGCCATGGTCGCATCGCTGTGCAAACAGATGGCGTTGCCTCATCGGATCCTGGTCGCCGACTGGAGCGCGGCGCCGGCGGCCAATGTCCAGGCCGAGGCGCGGGCGATGCGCTATCGCCTGCTCAACGAATGGGCGATCGAACGCGGACTGGCATCGGTTGCGACGGCGCATCATGCCGATGATCAGGCGGAAACGCTGCTCATGAGGCTGGCGCGTGGTGCCGGCGTTGGCGGCCTCGGCGGCACCCACGCGAGGCGAGCCCTTTCGGAACAGGTAATGCTGATCAGGCCGCTGCTTGGATGGCGCAAGGAAGAGCTGGTGAAGCTGGTTGCCGGTGCCGGGCTGACGCCGGTCGATGATCCCAGCAACCGCGATCCCAAACATGATCGTTCGCGCATTCGGAAGTGGCTGGCCGGTTCCGAATGGGCCGACCCGGCCCGACTGGCGGTCAGCGCATCTGCCATTCGCGATGCTGATGAGGCGCTCGATTGGGCGCTCGCGCCGTTAATCGGATCGCGGATCAAGCAGGATGGAAGTTCGCTGCTGATCGAGCCGTTCGACCTGCCGCGCGAGCTCAAGCGGCGATTGTTGCTAGCCGCCTTCGCCGAACTGGGCGCATCCCCGCCGCGAGGCCCGGACCTGATCCGGGCACTCGAAGCATTGGAGCGAAATGAGACCGTGACCCTGTCGGAACTGAAGCTGGAAGGCGGGTCCCAATGGCGCCTTTCCATGGCGCCTCCACGGCGCCCCTGATCGTTACTATCATGTAACGCGTGGAACTTTGGATAGGACTGATCGCTGAAGCCTTGAGTGGGCAACAAGGAATGGCGATGGTTCGCGTAGGTTCGTTCCTGCTACTTATGGCCTTGGGCGCGATGCCGGCCGTAGCCGAAAGCACGGCCCCCGCTGAAATCCTGCGCATCCGTGAAATCCCGAGCCCGAGCCCTGACCCACAACTCCCAGCAATCAATGTCGGCTCAACCGCTCAATTCGGTTTGGGCATGTTTGGCCTCAAACCGCAAACTCCGCGCAACCGTCCTGTGGTGGGCTATGAAGTGTCCGCACCCAAGCAGCGGCGCGCGGGAGTGGGATTTTCGCTGAAATTCTAGCGGGTTCGTCGGACAATCGTGATGGGCTGGACCTGCCGGGCAATTCGGTTAAATTTCCGTTGAACGACTCAGCGAGTTGTTCGGGGGAGACGCACCGTGGAAACCGACATTCGCTACTATCGCCGCCGCGCGTGCGAAGAAATGAGCGCCGCCTCGCGCGCCGTCACACCCCAGGCGAGGGAGCGTCGGCTCCAACTGGTCAACATCTATGTCGACCGATTGAAAGCGTTGAACGCACCTTCGCCTTTCGAAGACGATTCCTCGGCCTTCAATTGGCCAGCTGCCAAGCGCGCCTGACCAACAGGTTCGCCAATCGGCCCGGCAAAGCGTTCGTTCCATTGTCATTAAGGGGAATGCGCCTATTTTAGGCCATGTCGAAAATGCGCTGTCCCCTAGGCAGCGCTGGTTTTCGTCACTCTCTAAGGAACGGATACGTGGACGAAAAACGGAACGACAAAAAGCCCGGCAACCCGTGGACGAAGTCGCTGCTGATCTGGGTAGCGGTGCTGTTTGGCCTGGTGCTGTTCGTCCGCGCCTTCGACAGCGGCAGCGCAGCTCAAGGCGAGCCGCTGGCTTACTCCGATTTCGTCAATCAGGTCGACGAGGGCAATGTCCGCAGCGTGATCATCGCCACGTCGGCGGTCGGTAACGTCACCATCAGCGGCAAGCTTGCCGACGGCAAGACCTTCCGCACGGTCGCGCCGCCCAACACCAACGTCGCCGACCGACTGGTTGGCAAGGGTGTTGGCGTTGCGGTCAAGGCGGAAGAACAGTCGAGCGTCTGGCTGATCCTGCTCTATCAGTCGCTGCCGTTCCTGCTGATCCTTGGCATCAGCTTCTTCGTCATGCGGCAAATGCAGAAGAACGCGGGCGGCGGGGCGATGGGCTTCGGCAAGAGCCGGCACCGCCTGCTGAGTGAAAAGCAGGGCCGCGTGACCTTCGCCGACGTTGCCGGCATCGACGAGGCCCGTGAGGAGCTTCAGGAGATCGTCGAATATCTGAAGGATCCGGGCAAATTCGCTCGCCTCGGCGGCAAAATTCCCAAGGGCGCTCTACTGGTCGGCTCGCCGGGCACCGGCAAGACGCTGCTCGCTCGCGCGATTGCCGGTGAAGCGGGCGTGCCCTTCTTCACCATCTCCGGCTCCGATTTCGTCGAAATGTTCGTGGGCGTCGGCGCAAGCCGTGTCCGTGACATGTTCGAACAGGCCAAGAAGGCCGCGCCCTGCATCGTGTTCATCGACGAGATCGACGCGGTCGGCCGCCACCGCGGCGCCGGCCTTGGCAACGGCAACGACGAACGCGAGCAGACGCTGAACCAGCTGCTGGTCGAGATGGACGGCTTCGAGGCCAATGAAGGCATCATCATTATCGCTGCGACCAACCGCCCTGACGTGCTCGACCCGGCACTGCTGCGCCCCGGCCGTTTCGACCGCCAGGTGGTGGTGCCGCGGCCGGACATCGACGGACGCGAGCAAATCCTCCACGTCCACATGAAGAAGGTGCCATTGGCGCCCGACGTCGACGCGCGCGTCATTGCCCGCGGAACGCCTGGCTTCTCCGGCGCCGACCTTGCCAACCTCGTCAACGAAGCGGCGCTGCTGGCCGCCCGCAAGGGCAAGCGGCTGGTTGCGATGCATGAATTTGAGGAGGCCAAGGACAAGGTCATGATGGGCACCGAGCGCCGCTCGATGGTCATGACCGAGGACGAAAAGCGGATGACCGCCTATCATGAGGCCGGTCATGCCATCGTCGCCCTGCACGAGCCGGCGTCCGACCCGATCCACAAGGCGACGATCATTCCGCGCGGCCGCGCGCTGGGCATGGTGATGCGCCTGCCTGAGCGGGACAATTACAGCTACCACCGCGACAAAATGTACGCGAACCTGGCGGTATCGATGGGCGGCCGCGTCGCCGAGGAAGTCATCTTCGGTTACGACAAGGTCAGTTCAGGCGCTTCGTCGGATATCAGTTACGCAACCGGGCTCGCCCGCGACATGGTGACCCGTTGGGGCATGTCCGATGCGCTCGGTCCGCTGCAATATGCGGAAGCCGACGAGGAGGTGTTCCTCGGTTATTCGGTCAACCGCCAGAAGAATATGTCCAACGAAACTGCGCAGGCGATCGACAAGGAAATCCGCCGGATCGTCGAGCAAGGCTATGACCGGGCCAAGCATCTGCTTGAAGAAAATCGCGGCGAGCTTGAGACACTGGCCCAGGCGCTGCTCGAATATGAGACGCTGTCAGGCGACGAGATCAAGACGCTGCTGGAGGGCGGCAAGATCGACCGCGGCTCCAGCTCGCAGCCCACCCTGCCTTCGGCTGGATCGTCGATCCCCAAGTCCAAGCGGCCCAAGCCGGGTCTTGGCGGCGCGGCGCCGGCCGCCGGCTGATCTTTCGTTAAACTGCCATTCAGCGCCTCCCTGCCCTAGTCGCCGAGATTAGCGCAGGGAGGCGTTTTTGATGAAGGCATTGATTGGCGCGATGGCAGCAGTTTTCATGGCGTCGGGTGCGAATGCCCAAACGATGAATGCCGAGCAGTTCCACCAACGCGCAACGGCGCTCAAGAAGAAGGGCGCAATGGCGATCTTCTCGGGCGGCGAGATCAAGGCGCTGACAAACGAGGGCAAGGCCGCCGCCGCCAAGGCGCGCGAGCAGCGGCTGGCTGCGGTCAAGGCGGGACAAAAGCCGCGTTATTGTCCGCCCGAAGGCAAACACAGCATGGACGGCAATGAATTCATGAACCGGCTGGGCGTAATCCCTGCCGCCGAGCGGGCCAGGATCGACATGACGGAAGCCATGACCCGGATCCTGATCCAGAAATTCCCCTGCCCGGCCGCCTGACGGCGATCACATCGTGCTGATGGCGACTGTAGCCGCGGCGAACATGCCTGCGGCCGCGAAGGCAAATGATACCAGCGCCATCGTCCGCAGCACCGCGCTAAACCGTCCTAACTGGTAAGCTCCCTTGAGCTGCCGATACATGTGGAACGGAGGCACGAAGAACAGGAAGGCGGCGAAGCCCGACGCCCCAATCGCCACCAGCAGCCCGGCAGCGATCACCAAAATCATCATGAACGACAGCGAGTAAGTGACGAATACGCTATGGTCATACAGCCGGTAGCGTCGGCTGAACGGAAACAGCAGCCACAGAAACGGCACTGAGATCGGGATCAGCAGCCAGCTATATTTGGAAGCGGCTTCCTGGACCTTCAGCGAGACCGCTTCGGGGTTGTCGCGCGCATTTTCGACAAACGGCCGGATCCAGTCCGGCGTTTCATCGCCGACGTCGGCCACTACGAGGCTCTGGCCGGTCAGGACCTTCTGCGCCGCGGCAACTTCCGCCTTCTTGTTGGCGATCTTGCGATCGATCCTGGCCAGTTCCTTTGCATCAATCCCCGCCGTCTTGCGCTGCGCTTCCAGCCTGGCCACCGTTTTTTGCTCGGCGGCTATTTCGGCATTGATGCCGTCGCGGGCACTCTGTCCCACCTTGACCTCGCTATCGGAGCTGAAGGTGCCGTTGAAGTTGAGCACGGCGAACATGGCGAATACGGTGAAGAGGTACAGCGCAATCGGCGAGATGAACCGAGCACGCTCGCCGGCTATGTAGCGCCGCGTCATTTCTCCCGGTTGCCAGGCAAGCATCGGCAGGGTCCGCCAGAATTTCCCTTCGAAGTTCACCAGGCCGGCAACGAAATCGCCCATGAAGGCGCGAAGCGAGCGATGGACATGCGCTTTCTGCCCGCAGTCCGAACAATAGGGACCGGCCAGGCGCTTGCCGCAATTGAGGCAGTTTTGCTCGTGCGTATGCCCGTCCGCGCCCGCTTCGCCGGCACCTGGTTCGACGGCTCGAGCCAGCAGGCCGCCGGTCACCGCTTCCCCGATCGCTTCGAATTCGCCCATGAACCCCTCCTAGCCAGCTCTTACCCCGCAGCGGTTTCGCGTGCTAGCGACCTCATATGCGCATCGGCCTTCTTGGCGGCAGCTTCAACCCGGCCCACCGGGCGCATCGGCGCATGAGCCTGGCCGCGATGGAAGCGCTGGATCTCGACCAGGTTTGGTGGCTCGTTTCCCCGGGCAATCCGCTGAAAGACAAGGCGAGCGACATGGCGCCCTATGCCGCGCGGCTTGCGTCGGCGCGTGCGATGGCCCGGCGCAGCCGCATCAGGGTGAGCGATTTCGAGGTCCGCAATGGAACCCGATACACGGTCGATACGCTTGAAAAGCTGATGAGGCGCTTCCCCAAGCATCGCTTCATTTGGCTGATGGGCGAGGACACTGTGGCCCAATTCCACCAGTGGAAGCGTTGGCGCGTCCTGGCGCGTATGGTCCCGATTGCGGTACTTTCGCGGCCCGGCTATGATGACGACGCCCGCGCGGCCCGCGCGATGGGCTGGCTGCGGCGGTTTGTCCGCCCCGCATGCCAGGCACGGAATTGGACGGAATGGAGTGTTCCGGCGATTCACTTCCTTCGCCTGCCACCCGACCGAACGTCCGCCACAAGGCTGCGCGCACTTAACCCTGACTGGCACCGCCGATTTTCGTCTCACCGGCGAGGCCCAGTCCATCCCTAGAGGAGTCCCTTTGGCCGATCCCAAAAATGCGCCTGCCACCGCGACCCAGCCGGTCGACGTGGAGGCGCTGCACAGTCTTGTCATGAAATCGCTGGACGATGATCAGGCGGTCGAGGTGGTGACCATCCCGCTCGCCGGAAAGTCGTCGATTGCCGATCATATGGTGATCGCGTCCGGCCGTTCGTCGCGGCAGGTGGCATCGATGGCCAATAAGCTCGCCGACAGGATCAAACAGCAATTTGGCCGGCCGGTCAGAATCGAAGGGCTGCCGGTCGCCGATTGGGTGCTGATCGACGCGGATGACGTGATCGTTCACCTGTTCCGTCCGGAGGTCCGCACCTTCTATAACCTCGAGCGCATGTGGGCATTCGGGGACGAAGCTTCGGCAAAAACCGCCGCTCCCGGCGCCTAGTGCTGCTGCACATCGTCGCACGCGGAAAAATCGGCCGGTCGCCCGAGGCTGAGCTGACCGAGCGCTACCTGAAACGCATCAGCTGGCCGACCAGGATGACTGAACTTCCGGATCGCGGCGGCAGTAATCCCGAAGCAACCACCAACAACGTCAACGTGGTGCTCGACGAGCGCGGCAAGGCGCTCACTTCAATGGAATTCGCCAGGAAGCTGGAGGGCTGGCGCGATACCGGCCGGCGCGAGGCGCGGTTCTGGATTGGCGCCGCCGATGGGCATGACCAGCGGATCAGGGACGAGGCGGACCTGTTGCTGTCGTTCGGGCCGGCAACCTGGCCGCATATGCTGGTCCGCGCCATGCTGGCGGAACAACTGTTCCGCGCAACCAGCATTCTCGCCAACCATCCCTATCATCGAGAAGGTTGATGCGGGGCCTTCTCGTCATTCTGCTGTTGGCTGCGCCGGCCCTGCTCGCTGCCAGCGCGCCGGTCGCGCCGCAGCAGCCGACGGCCGATACCGCCCTGGCTCAGGCGCAAGCGGAAGCAAGGGAGGCTTCCAAGCATCTCGCGGAGCTCGAAGGCCAGGCGGCAAAGGCCAAGTCGGAGGCGGACAGGCTGAAGGCCGAGCAAGCGGCTGCGGCTGCTGCCATCGAAGAGTCCGAAGCCAGGATCGGCGCGGCCGATGCCAGTCTAAGGCTCGCCCGGGTTCAAGCCTCGCTGGCCGAGCAGCGGCTCGCCACCCGCCGCGCCCCTCTCGCAGCCCTGCTGGCGGGCCTGGCCACGATGGGCAGGCAGCCGCCGTTGCTGACCCTGGCCGATCATGGTTCGATCGATGAGCTGGTCAGGGTCAAGGCCCTGCTCGACGCGACCATGCCGGTGATTGAGCGACGGAGCGCAGCGCTGAGGACGGAGTTGGACGAGCGGCAGAAACTTGAAGCCGCAGCGACCGCTGCGCGACGAAATTTGGCGAAAGGGCGTAACGAGCTCGCAGCGCGGCAGCTGCGCTTTGCCGAGCTGGAAGCCAAGGCGGCCGGCCGCGCAAGCCGACTGACCGGAGAGGCGCTGGGTGCCGGCGATCGCGTGTTGGCCAGTGGCGAGACACTGTCGAGCGCCGGGGCCGAAGCAGTCAGACGCCGCGCGGCGCTGCGCAATGCAGGTGAAGTGGCAAACCTGGGCTTTGCCCCGGCCCGCCCGATGCGCGGCGACGCAGCGCTTCCGCCGATCGATTTTGCCTACAGCCTGCCGGTTGCCGCGGCCCTGACGGATGGCATGGGATCGGTCAGCAATGCCGGAATCGTATCGCGAGGTCTCCGGTTTGATACACCGCGGGGTGCCGCCGTGATTGCACCCGCCGACGGCAAGATATTGTTCGCAGCGCCCTATCGGGGCCAGGACGGACTGATCATCATCGGCCATGACAATGGCTGGACCAGCCTGTTGCTTGGCGTAGCCAGCGACAAAGCGAAGGGAGAAAGGGTCCGGCGCGGCGAGCTGCTCGGCCGGGCTTTGGGGCCGATTGGTGTCGAATTGAGACGAAATGGCCAGCCAGTTTCGCCCGCCTTAATCGCAGCTTCATCTGTTCCACTGTCAAATGGCGGCGAGAACCGCTAATTATACGCGACGCACCCTGACAGGAATCCATTCGATGCAACGCCTTGCCAAGCTTCTCCCGCCCCTCGCGCTGGTTGGCGCCCTGGCGATGGTCCCAATTGCGACGACCGCCATGGCCGCAGCTGAAACCGACACGCAGAAGGAACTGGAGACTTTCTTCAGCGTGTTCGAGCGGGTTCGCGCCAACTATGTCGACAAGGTCGACGATCATACGCTGATCAAGGGCGCGATCGACGGAATGCTGGCCGCTCTCGACCCGCATTCGAGCTATGCCGAAGCGGCTGACTTCACCCAGCTCAAGACCACCACCGACGGCAATTACGGCGGTCTTGGCCTGACCGTTTCCGCCGAGGATGGCGCGATCAAGGTGATCGCCCCGACCGAGGACACGCCGGCCGACCGCGCCGGGATCAAGGCGGGCGACTACATCACCCACATCGATGGCGAGTTCCTGTACGGATTTTCACTCGATGAAGCGGTCGAGAAGATGCGCGGCAAGCCCGGCACGTCGATCAAGCTGACCATCGTCCGTCCAGGCCGCGACAAGCCATTCGACGTCTCCATCACCCGCGAGCGCATCGAGCTGAAGCCGGTGAAGTGGGAAGTGAAGGACAATGTCGGCGTCATTAATATCAACGGGTTCTCTGCGCAGACTGGGGCGATGACCCGCGAAGCGCTGCTCGGGATCGACAAGGCGACCGGCGGGCGGGCGCTCGGCTATGTCGTCGACCTGCGCTCCAACCCGGGCGGCCTGCTCGACCAGGCGATTGAGGTCAGCGATGCCTTCCTTGAACAGGGCGAGATCGTGTCCGAGCGGGGCCGCGAGTCCAATGACATCGAGCGCTTCTATGCGCGGCCGGGTGACCTGGCGCATTCAAAGCCCGTGATTATCCTGGTCGACGCCGGAACCGCTTCAGCGGCGGAGATCGTCGCGGGCGCCTTGCAGGACCATCGCCGGGCGATCGTCATGGGCGAACGCAGCTTCGGCAAGGGATCGGTACAGAGCGTGATCCAGACCGGCCCGCAGTCGGCGCTCCGCCTCACCACCGCGCGCTATTACACGCCCTCGGGCCGGTCGGTTCAGGCTGGCGGGATCGATCCGGACATTTCCGTGCCCCAGCTGAGCGACGAGGATTACAAGTCTCGGCCGAAACTTCGCGAAGCGGACCTCCGCCGTCACCTGGTTCAGCAGGCCAAGATCAAGGATGAGGTGCTGGAGGCGGACGACACGCCCGATCCGCGCTTCCTGATGACCTCCGCCGAGCTCGAGAAGAAGGGCGTCAAGGACTTTCAGCTCGACTATGCGCTGAAGGCCCTGAAGCGTCTCGCTCCGCAGCCGGTCAATCTCGCCAGCAAGTCGGGACGCTAATGCTGGCACGGCCGGAGCCGAAGGGCACGGCACGTCTGCGCCAGGCGCGCTGGCTGGCCTTGCTGATTCCGACTGCATTGCTGGGCGGGGCGCTCTTTTCCCAATATGTCGGCGGGCTCTATCCTTGCGAGATGTGCTATTGGCAGCGTTGGCCGCATGGCGCGGCCATCCTGCTGGCGCTGATCGCCCTGACCTCTCCAATCAGAGCGGCCCGCACGCGCCTGATCGTCCTGCTGGCGGCGTTCCTGATCGCCGTTTCCGGCGCGATCGGCCTGTTCCACGCTGGAGTCGAGATGGGCTGGTGGGAAGGCATCACCCAATGCACCGCCGTGGGCGCGAAGAGCCTGCAGGACATTCTCAACGTACCGCTGGTCCGCTGCGACCAGGTCCAATGGTCGTTTCTCGGGCTTTCGCTGGCCGCCTGGAACGCGATCATTTCGTTGGGCAGCGCAGCGTTGATCACCTTGCTGGCATCGCGGAAGTCCGCATGAGCGATTGGCGACCTGGAAACAAGCGCCCCGACCGGGAGTCGATGCTGAGGGTCAACCAGGCGGGCGAATATGGCGCGACCCGCATCTATGCCGGGCAACTGGCGGTGCTGGGCCGCAGTTCGAGCGCCGCTCACCAGATTGCGCGAATGGCGGCGCAGGAGCAGCGGCACCTCGAACGCTTCGACCGGATGATGGCCGAGCGGCGCGTGCGTCCGACCGCTCTGCAGCCCTTGTGGAGCATCGCCGGCTTCGCCCTGGGCGCAGCGACCGCGATGATCAGCGAGAAAGCAGCGATGGCCTGTACCGACGCGGTCGAAACCGAAATCGACCGCCATTATTCCGAGCAACTTGCCGCGCTGGGTGACGAGGATCCGGAATTTGCCGCGGATATTCGCGATTTTCAGGCCGAGGAGCTTGAGCATCGCGAGACTGCTCGCGAGCATGGGGCGCAGGAAGCCATCGCCTATCCGCTGCTGACCACCGCGATTCGTGCGGGCTGCCGGTTGGCAATCGAACTTTCGAAACGCATATGAGGGAAACCCGGATGGCGGCCCAGCCGTTTGACCTTAATGAAGGACGAGTGCCAATGCCGAAACTGCCGCTCCTGACCGTCGCCGCCAGCGCATTTGCGCTTGCCGTCCCGGCACTGGTCGTTCCGGTCCCCGCCGCGGCGCAGAACGGCCGCATCAGCGAGATCATCGTCTATGGTACCGATCCCTGCCCGCGCTCGACCGACGATGAGGTGGTGGTTTGCGCTCGCAAGCCGGAGAGCGAGCGGTTTCGCATCCCGGAACGCTACCGTCAGAGCGGACCGCGCCAGACGCGCGAAGCCTGGGCAAACAAGGCGATCGCTTTCGAAACCTATAGCAAGAATGGCATCAACAGCTGTTCGCCGGTCGGCCCATCCGGCCTTACTGGCTGCACCCAGCAGCTGATCAACCAGGCGTTCAAGGAGCGCGAAGAGCAGGCCGACCAGGGCTCGGTTCCGGCGGAGTGAGCCGACAGCAGGTTGCCAAGCGCCTGGCCTGTTCAGAAGTGATCCAGGCATCGACCTGCGCTTCGAGCGCGTCCAGCGGCACAGCACCCTGCCCCAGCACCGCATCGTGGAAGCGCCTTAGGTCGAACCTGTCGCCCAGCGCCTTTTCGGCCCTTGCCCTTAGCTCGCGGATCTTGAGTTCGCCCAGCTTGTAGGCCAGCGCCTGGCCGGGGTTCGAGATGTAGCGGTTGACCTCGGCATCGATATTGGCGTCGGTCAGGGTGGTATTGTCCTTCATAAAGGCGACCGCCTGTTCCTTGGTCCAGCCCTTGGCATGGATGCCGGTATCGACCACCAGCCGCGTCGCGCGCCACATTTCATAACCAAGCCGCCCCATGTCCTTCTGGGGGGTGTCGTAGAGGCCCATTTCGATCCCGAGCCGTTCGGAATAGAGGCCCCAGCCCTCGACGAAGGCAGTGAAGAATGCAGTATTGCGCCGCCAGTCGGGCATCTCCAGCTCCTGCTGGAGCGCGATCTGCATGTGATGTCCGGGAACTGCCTCATGCACGGTTAGCGCCGGGATTTCCCATAGCGGGCGCTGGTCTAGCTTGGTGGTGTTGACCAGGTAGAAGCCGGCGATGCCGGCAGCCGGGCTACCCGGCTGGTAGCGGGCGGTGGTATCGCCCGGCGCAGTCGCAAGAGCCATCGGCCGAATCCCATAGGGCAGACGCGGCAGGCGGCCGAACAGGCTCGGCATCTTCCCGTCAATGGTCTTGGTCATCAGTGCCGTGGCCTTGAGCAGATCGTCGGGCGTGGTGACGAACCATTTGGGGTTGGTTCGCATGTCGGCAATCATCGCCTCGCGGCTAGGGAAGCCTGCTTTCTTGGCTACCTCGACCATTTCAGCGCGGATTCTGGCGACTTCCCTAAGGCCGAGCTGGTGGATTTCCTCCGGCGTCAGATTGGTCGTGGTCTGCGAGCGAACCTGGAAGGCATAATATTCCTTGCCTTGGGGCATGGCCGAGACGCCGACGCTTTGACGGCATTTGCCCTTCAATTCCCGGTCATAGAGATCGGCAAAGGACCGGTAGGCGGGATTGATCTTGGTGGTGATCAGCGTCCTGGCGCGGCCCTGGAGCGCTGTCCATTGATCGGCCGGGATGTTTGCCGGCCGCTGTACTGCAAATGGCACATAGAAACGCGACTGAGCTACGTCGGGCGTGATGTTACCGTTGATGGTCGATGCGAAGTTGGTCATCGTGACGCACGGCTGGACGAAGCCTTCGCGAGCCGCCTTTGCGCTAATCTCGCCGTAGCTTTGCATCCGGCGGGGCACCAGCTCGAGCCGGGCGAGATAATTGTCATAGTCGGCATAGCTGCGGAACGGGATGTTCTCGGCCATTCCGGCGAGGTTGTCGTGATAGCTGCCGAGGGTCGAATAGAGCAGTTGCCGCTGGCCGTAGCGATTGCCCTCGATTGCATCTTCCAGTTGGCGCTTGAGCACGGCGCGGTTGGTCTGCTCCGATGCAGGAAGCGAAGCCGCCGGGATGGCCTCGAGACGCTTCAGGAACGCCGCATTCTCGGCGGCCACGCGATCCATTTCGAGTAGGCTGAGCGGTGCGAGCTCTCGGTCAAAGGCCTTGAATCCGACTGAGCTGGCGAACGCCGGATTGTCGCGCAAAGTCGCCGCCCAATAATCGTCCTGGAGCTTTTGGAAGTCCTCGGCCGGCCCGGCGAAGGCCGGCGCGGAGAGCGCCAGCATGGTGGCGGCGAGCAGCGAATGACGACGGCGCATGGCAATCCCCCTTTTTCGCGAAGCCTAGGCGACGTTTGGCAGCAGACAAATGCCGATTCGACGAAAGACTATTCATCACTACATTAGAGCAGAATAGGCCTCCTCCTGAGGAGAAAAACATGACCAACCGCGCCAAACTGGGGTTTTCCGCGCTTGCGGCTGCCGCTGCGATCGCCTTGCCGCTGACGGTCAGCTGGAGTCGCTCGGCCGAGGCGGCGTCAGACGTCCCGCCCGCAGCGCTGGTCGAGCCCGCCAAGGGGCATCGCGAAGTGGCGGTGCTGGCCGGCGGCTGCTTTTGGGGTATCGAGGGCGTCTACGAACATGTGAAGGGTGTCAGCGACGTCACGTCGGGCTTTGCCGGCCGTCAGGCCGCCGGTGCCGACTATGAAAAGGTTTCGACCGGCACGACCGGCAACGCCGAGGCGGTGCGGATCGTCTTCGATCCCACCCAGGTGAGATTTTCCGAACTGCTGCGGATATTTTTCTCGGTCGCGCACGACCCGACCGAAGTCAATCGCCAGGGACCGGATGTCGGAACCCAATATCGCTCGGCGATCTTCCCGCAGTCACCGGCCCAGATGAAAGTCGCCAAGGCCTATATCGCCCAGCTGCAAAAGGCTCATGTGTTCAAGCAGCCGATCGCTACGCGGATCGAGATCGGCGGGTTCGCGCCGGCCGAAGCCTATCACCAGGACTTCATGCGCAAGAACCCGAACTATCCCTACATCGTCATCAACGACAGGCCGAAGGTCGCCGCGCTGAAGCAGCAATTCCCATCCAATTGGAAGGGATGATCCTAGTGATGCTGGCCCTTTGCTATCATCAAATGGTGCGGCTGATGGTGACCGCCTAGCGTCAGAATGCCGAAGAAGCCGAGCGCCTGGATGCGCTGCGCGTCCGCGGCGCTTCCCGTGACGGTAACGATTGCGCCGTCGCCGATAGGCGTGGTCGTCATGTTCCAGGCGCCGGGCACATTCTCTCGCGTGAAGTGACTGCGCGTCATGTTTTGGATCGACGCGGCGACATCCGGCGCGCCCGTTACAAGGAATCGGGCTCCATTCGGCAGCTTTTCGGTAGTAGCGCGCGCGCGAAGGATGACATTGTCCATGTCGACCAGGTGAGCGCGCAGTGCCTCGACATTGACGGTCGACCAGTCAGTGGCGGGGTCCGCGCTCAAGATCTCCACCGCTTCGCCCAGTGCGGCATAGGCGCTCTGGCCCGGTTCGACGGGAGCTTGCATGCCAGCCGCCGGCGGCGGCGCGGCGGAATGCGCATGGTCGCTATGCTGAAGCGCGGCGGCGGCCACGAAAATTGCGAGTTCGATCATAAGAAACTCCCTTTCTAATGAGCGGCTTATTGCAGTTGATCGGCTATCCCGACATGATCGCAATCATGTCGTCGCCCCTGCACGAATTCTTCGCGGCCTTGCCTTCACGCAGCCAGCAATATGCTGCCGGGCAATTCCTGTTTCACCGCGACGATTCGATCGAAGCCATTTTCTGGATTGAGCGGGGGATCGTTCACCTTCAGCGCTGCTCAAGCGATGGTACCGCTGCCGTCATGCAGCGGGCAATCGCGGGTTCGCTGTTGGCCGAGGCATCGGTGTTTTCCCATCATTATCATTGCGACGCGGTTGCCGTTGACGCGGTGAACGCGAAGAGGATCGCAATGTCGGACGTCCATCGCGCGATGTGCGAAAATCCGGAATTCACTGCGGCACTGGCAGCGCATCTGGCGCAGGAAGTGATGCGATTGCGGTCGCGATCGGAAATCATGGCGTTGAAAACCGTCACTGCCCGTCTCGATGCCTGGCTAGCCTTTCACGACAACCAGCTGCCCCCAAGGGGCAAGAGAGTGGAATTCGCGCGGGAGATCGGCGTCTCACCGGAGGCGCTCTACCGCGAGCTTGCTCGACGAAGAGTCAAGGATGTTCCCTGAAGGACCGATGGCCGACGACATTATTGATCGGTGAAATCGTCGTCAGTGCCAAGTTGCGCGAGGCGCGGCGCTGGAAGCGACTTAGAGACCGACGCGGATAGAACCCCGCACCGTAGTCGGCGCGCCGGGTGCGATGTTGTTGTCGGCGTTGGCGGTTGGGAAATAGTCCGCGCCAAAGATATTCTCGACGTTGAGCTGCGCCTCGATTTGCTTGGTGATCTTGTAGAAGACCGCGCCATCGACTCGTGTGTAGCCAGGCAGCTTCACCTGGTTGCTGATGGTCGTGAAGGACCTGGAACGGGCGACCATCCCCAGGCCCAGCCCAAGCTCCTCCGTCACGTCATAGCGGTTCCACAGCGACACGGTATGCCGCGGGACCAGCGGGACTTCGCAATCGCCGCTTGGGCAGGCTGTGGTCGCTTCGGTTACTTCGGCCTTCTGCAAGGCGTAGCCGGCGGAGACCTGCCAGCGGCTTGTGACGTTGCCGGCGACATCCAGCTCAAGACCCTTGCTGCGCTGTTTGCCGCTAAGGATGAAGGTGCCGCTGCCGTCGGGGTTGGCGATGCGGGTGTTGGTCCGGTCGAGCTGGTAGATGGCCGCCGTTGCCAGCAGCCCGTCAATCGGCTCCCACTTGGCGCCGATCTCGTAATTGTCGAACCGCTCGGGCTTCAGCGTCTCGGTGTTGATGTCGAGGCCGCCGAACTGGTCGCCCGATTGCGGCAGGTAGGAGCGGCTGAAGCTGCCGTAGAAGGACAGCTTTGGATTGGGCTTGAGGACCACGCCGATGCGCGGCGATATGAAATGGTCGGTGCGGCCAAACTCCCCTCCCGCGGCACGCAGATCGTCGACCGTGAGGTTGAAACTGTCGAACCGGACGCCGGCAATAATCTCCAGCCATTCCGCCGGCCGGATCTGGTCCTGGGCATAGACCGCCGCGATGGTCGCCTTGGTTCGATTGTTGGCATCGCTCGCAATCGGGGCGAAGGTTACCAGGCCGTCGAGGTCGACCGTGGGATCGCTCAGCGGAACCACGCCGGCGCCTGGCGCGAAGAAGGCGGTGGTGCGAACATTGCGCGACCGTTGGCGACCGAGCTCGAAGCCGAACAACATGGTCTGGTCGATGCCACCAAGCCGGTTTTCCCAGATGAGATCGGTCTGGCTGAACAGATTTTTGCGGGTCGTGCCGTTGTTGTAGCCGTTAAGGGTCACGGTGTTCGCGGCCTCGTTGAGGTTAGCCGCGAAAATATTCTGATAGAATTTGTCGAAGTGGCCGTAGGACGTCCGATTGCGCAGCGTCAGGCCCTCGCCCAGCTCATGCTCGACTGCCAGAACGCCGATATGCGCATCGACCTTGGCAAAGCTCTTGTCCGGGTCGCCGAAGAAAGTGGAGTCAAAGCCCCTCAAAGGCTCGTCCAGAGCAACCGGGTCGGTGACTGAGGGAACGCCGCGGTCGGCGGTGCGGCGGTCATGGAAATATTCGTAGTTGACGTCGATCCGCGTCCGCTCGCCCGCCTCGATTCCAATCGTCGGATTCACGCCGTAGCGCGTGAGGTCGACATAGTGGCGAAAGCTGTCGCCATTTTCGTAAAGGCCGTTGATGCGGACGCCGGCCGCCTGGCCCAGCGGCTCGTTGACATCGGCGGTGAGCCGGAAGCCGCCTTCGCTGTCACCGGACAGCGCGAAATTCTCAAAGCCCGACGGAGTGCTGCGTTTGATCACGCGGTTGACGACGCCGCCGCCGCCGCCGCGGCCGAATATCATCGCGTTGGGGCCTTTCAGCACCTCGACACGGTCGACATTGTAGAAATCCCGGAAATATTGGACGTCGTCCCGCACTCCGTCGACGAAGAAATCGGCGGTGCTGCTATTGCCGCGCAGCACGACGGTGTCGCGATTGCCCTCGCCCGAATTCACGCCGGCGCCGGGAACGAGGTAGAGGACATCGGCCATCGAGCGCAGCGACCGGTCTTCGATCTGCTCGGACGTAACCACGCTGACCGCCTGCGGCACATCCTTGAGCGGCGTGCAGGTCTTCGTTGCCGCGCAGGTGTCCTTGGCGGCGTAGCCTTCGCGTTCGCCGACAACGACTATCGGGTCGGCTTCGGCGAGTTCCACATTCTCGCCGCCCGTGCCGACGGCGGCAGCGAAAGCCGGCGGAGCAAGACAGCTGGTGGCAAGAAAGACAACGGCCGACACGCGAAACATTGACTGAAATCCCCTTCAACCGGATGGTCTGAAGGTCGCCTAGCGTTATTGATAGTCATTCGCAATAGCGAAGCTGGGAAAACGATTAGCCCGTCGCGCGCCGCTCCAAAAGCAATGGAAGCCCGCCTGCAGGGCGCAGTGTAACCATCCCCGCCGGGCGAACCGAATGGCCTGTTTCGGCAAACCGCCATTCGCCGAGCCATTGCGCGAGGATGGTCAGCGCCTCGGCGGTTGCGAACTGGGCGCCGACGCAGGTCCGCGGCCCGCCCCCGAACGGCAAATATTGGAAGCGGTGGCGCCCGCCTTTCTCGGCAAATCGGTCGATGTCGAACGCATCGGGATTGTCCCAATATTTGCGGTGGCGGTGCAGCATCCACGGCCAAATCGACACAATGTCGCCTGGCTCCACCGCATGGTCGCCGATGCGATCCGGCTGGACCGCTTGCCGATCGAAGCGGGGCACCGGCGGATAGAGCCGCATCGACTCGCTCAGGAACAGCCGCAGCCGCGGCGCCCGATCGGCGACATCATCCGCGCCCTCGATCAGCGCGGTTTGCGCTTCGGCGGCCAGCTCTTCCTGCAACTCAGGCTGGGCGGCTAGCAGGAACAGGCTCCAGCTGATCGCATTGGCGGTAGTCTCATGACCGGCAAGGTAAAAGGTTGCAGCATTGTCGATCGCCAGCGCGCGCGCCTCGCCCTCAGGGAAGCGCTGCCGCAAGGCGTCGATCAGGCCGGTCAGGAAGTCGGGTGCGACCCGGGCATTCCAGCGGTCGTCGACCACCTCGGCCAGAGTCCGCCGAAGGAACACTTGCCCCCGCTTTCCGGCCCGTCCCTTGGGCGTGACCGGGATTTGCGGCAGCCTCAGAAGCGCCAGCATCCGCGCCTCGGAGAAGCCTTCGATCGCCGCGGCGATATGCGCCATCGACGTTTCCGAGATCAGCCGCGGGTCGCCGCCGAACAAGGCGAGCGCGATCACCGTCATCGTCGTCCGCGTCGCTTCGGCCGCCATATCGCGCCGTTCCCCATCTCTCCACCGCGCCGATGCTTCCCGCGCCGCCTGGACGAACATCGACCGCTGCGCTTCGACCGCGGCGGGAGAAAAGCTGGCCGCGACAATCTTGCGCTGCTCGCGCCACAGTTCGCGATCGGAGGTCAGCAACCCGCGGCCGATGATCGGATCGAGCAGGGTTTTGACGATATCGGGCTTTATGTAGTTCGCCGCATTATCGAGCAGGACATGGCCAATCAGGTCGGGGTCGAGCAGGATGTGGACTCGAAAGCCAAGGATGTCGCGCTTCAGATAGTCGATCTCGAAGGCGCGTTCGGACCAGCCAAAGACTGACGTCCTTGCTCGTTCGCCGAAGAAGCCGCGCCAGGTCGCAACCGGCTTTACCGGCCGCGGGGGGAAGGGCGGGATGAAGGGGCGGCTCACTCCGCCGCCAATAGCTCCTCAGCACCGCCGAGGTCGACCGATACCAGCCGGCTGACGCCGCGCTCGATCATCGTCACACCGTACAGCCGATGCATCCGGGCCATCGTCACCGCATTGTGGGTGACGATCAGGTAGCGGGTGTCGGTCTCTCCGGTCATGCGGTCCAACAGATCGCAGAAGCGGTCGACGTTGGCGTCGTCGAGCGGCGCATCGACCTCGTCGAGCACGCAGATCGGCGCCGGGTTGGTCAGGAACAGGGCGAAGATCAGCGCCACCGCGGTCAGCGCCTGCTCGCCGCCTGACAGCAGGGTGAGCGACTGCAGTCGCTTGCCCGGCGGCTGTGCCATAATCTCGAGGCCGGCCTCGAGTGGGTCGTCGCTCTCGACCAGCTCGAGATGCGCTTGGCCGCCATCGAACAGGGTCGTGAACAGACTGCGGAAATGAGTGTTCACCTTCTCGAACGCGTCGAGCAGGCGTACGCGGCCCTCGCGATTGAGGCTGCCGATCGAGCCGCGAAGGCGAAGAATGGCCTGGGCCAGCTCGTCCTTTTCCGCGACATTGGCCTCGCGGCTGGTGTCGAGTTCCGCCAGTTCCTGCTCGGCGACAAGATTGACCGGCCCGATCCGCTCGCGCTCTGCCGTCAGCCGGTCGAGTGTTTCTTTCTCGAGTTCCGGATCGCCGAGATGCTCGGAATCGAATCCGAGCCTTTCCGGAAGCAGCGGCGGTGGACATTCGAACCGCTCGCCGCAGACGCGAGCGAATTCCATCCGCCGCTCGACATGGGCATCGGCGCGCGCGGCCGCGCCGGCGCGTGCCTCACGAGCAGCGGCGGAGGCTTCACCGGCATCGGCCAGCGCCTTGGCTGCGACCCCGACAGCGTCCTGGCCATCGCGCTCCGCGTCAGCGGTCCTGGCGATTTCGGCTTCGCTGGCGGCGGCGTCGCGCTCGATTCTCTCGATATCGGCGGCATGGCGGGCGGGCTCATCGGCCAGCTCCTCCTGCTCATCTTCCATCGCCATCGCGCGGGCGGATGTTTCCGCCAGCCGCTTCTCGGCCTGCAATGAGCGCGTTCGCCACTCGCCGGATTCCCGGCCCGCGGCGGCGTGGCGTTCGCGATCGGCAGCGGTCTCGCGCGCCCGTGTTGCCGAACGGGCCCGGCAGTCAGCAACCGTTTCGCCCGCCGCGGATGCCTTGGTCCGTGCCGCCTCCACCTCAGCCTGGAGATCATCCGGGTCGGGCAGCGCGGCGAGGTTATGGGAGGCAACGTCAACGGCGTCCTTCGCCGCGTCAACAAGGGGGACCAGGTCTGCGCGCCGCTCCTCGACCCCCGCCCGCTGGGCATCGAGCCGTTCCAGAGCAGCGTTGGCGAGGTCGCCGGCTCGGGTTGCTTCTCGGCCGGAGCGTTCGGCTTCCGCTGCTGCCTTGCGCGACGCTTCCGCCTCGGTCCGGTGGGTCTCGACCGCTGCAGCGGCCGCATCGCGCACGCCCTGCGCGTCACTGACCGCTTGCTCGAGGCCAGGCAGCTGCCGGTCGATCTCTGCAAGTCGGTTGGCTCTCAGCAGGCGCTCCGCTGCCGCTGCCCCGCCGCCGACGCTGACGAATCCGTCCCAGCGGCGCATCACTCCGTCCAGGGTGACCAGTCGCTGCCCGACGGCAAGCTTCTGCCCGGTGTCGCTGTCGGCCACGCCGACCTGCGCCAGCCGGCGATGGAGGGCTGCGGGTGCCTCGACGTGGTCGAGCAGCCGATCCAGCCCCTCTGCCAGGCCGGGATCGCCCGCCTCGGGCTCGCTGCCCTGCCAGCGGCGCGGACCCTCTGCTCCGAGGATCGCCTCGATGTCCTCGCCGAGCGCGGCGGCCAGCGCCCGTTCGTAACCCGGGGATGCCTTGAGCTCGGTCAGGGCCGCTCCACCGCCATGGTCGAGCGCCCGTGCCAGCGCGTCGCGTTCGGCCTTCGCCGCGCTCAATGCAGCGCGGGCCGCCGCCAGGCCGCTTTCCGCCTCATCACGTCTGGTGGCGGCTTCTGCGCGCGATTGCTCAGCCTCGGTCAATGCCGCTTCGGCCTGGGCCAATTGCTCAGCGGCTTGCTCAGCTGCGCTGCCAGCCCGCTCGATCGCTTCGCGTTCGGCTGATCCGTCACCGATCCCGGCGATTAGCTGGGTCAGGCGCTCAGCGTCGGCGGCAAACCGTCCGGCCTGCGCCCTTGCAGCGTCAAGCGCGGCTTCCGCGACGCGGCGCTCGGCCCGCATCGCCGCCTCCCGAGCCAGCACTCCAGCCAAGGCCGCCTCGGCCTCGCGCGACACTGCCTCCGCCTGGGTCAGCTCGGTAGCAATCCTGGCTGCAATGCTCTCGGCGTCGGCAAGCCGTTCCTCGACAGCACGCCGTTCCAGGTCGAGCGTTTCAATCGCCTTGGCGGCATCGGCCTTCAGCGCCATTTCGCGCGCGGTCTCAGCCGAGAGCGCCTGGCTCAGCCGCTCAAGTTCGGCGAGCCGGCGAACCACCGTGTCGCGCTTGGCCCGCGCCGTCGCCAGCTCATGGGCCAGTGTGCGGCCGGCGTCGCGGGCGGCGACCGCCGCATTGCGGCGTTCGGCCAATGCCGCGGCGGCCTGCTCCTGCAGCGCCTGGGCTGCATGAACGGCTCGCTGAAGCCGGGCGACCTCGCCTTCGGCAGCCTTGGCTTCTTCGGCCGCCTCGGCTGCCGCGCGGTCGGCATCCGCCCAGCGCGAATAGAGCAGCTTGCCCTCGGCAAGACGGATTTTGTCGGTCAGGCCCCGGTAGCGTTCCGCGGCCCGCGCCTGCCGCCGAAGAGCCGACGCTCGGGCCTCCTGCTCGGTCAGCATCTCGTCGAGGCGCTGGAGGTTGGCTTCGGTCGCACGAAGCTTCTGCTCGGCGTCCTTCCGCCGGGCGTGAAGCCCGGAAATTCCCGCCGCTTCCTCCAGCATCATCCGCCGCTCGACCGGCTTGGCGGCGATTACCGCGCCGATCCGCCCCTGGCTAACCAGCGCCGGCGAATGGGCGCCAGTGGCGGCATCGGCGAACAGCAGCGAAACGTCCTTCTGGCGAACGTCGCGGCCGTCGATCCGGTAGGCGGAGCCGGCACCCCGCTCGATCCGCCGGGTGACCTCGCTTTCGCCGCCTTCGTCGTTATCGGCCTCGCCGGCATCGCGCTCGATTAGCAGCGAAACTTCGGCAAAGTCGCGCGCCGGACGCGTCGCCGTGCCGGCGAAGATGATGTCTTCCATCCCTCCGCCGCGCAGCGACTTGGGCGATCCTTCGCCCATCACCCAGCGGATCGCTTCCAGCAGGTTCGACTTGCCGCATCCGTTGGGGCCGACCACTCCGGTCAGCCCCGGCTCGATCCTCAGCTCGGCTGGCTCGACAAAGCTCTTGAAGCCGCTGAGTTTCAGTCGGCGGAAGCGCAACGCTGTACCCCCATCGCGTTCATTTAGCTGTTGAGCGCTTCCTTGAGCTTGGGTTCAAGCAGCTCCCAGGTCGCGGTCTTGTCGACCACTTCGCCATTGATCAGGAAGGTCGGGGTACCCGGGATACTGTAGGTCGTAACGGCGTCCGAATTCATCTGGACCAGCTTGTTGATCTCTTGCTCATTGCCCAGGCACTGCTCGCCCTTGGCGCGCGGTACGCCGCGCATCGAGGCATATTGCTTCAGACCGCCGAGGTCGGCGATGGTCGAGAATTGCTGGGCCGGCGGCATGCTCTGCAGCGCCTGGACCTTGGCCGGGTCGGCTGCCTGGATCTTGCCGACCCAGTCGCGTTGATCGGCGAACAGGTTGCGGGTCAGGCCGAAGAAGCTCGCTTCGCCGCCGCAACGTGCGAGCAGCGTGGCGGTCATGTCGAAGGGATCGCGAACGAAGTTGCGGAACTCCCAGCTGACCAGGCCCTTCTTGACGTAATTATCGACCAGCGACTTGCCGCCCTGCTCTTCGAACTCGGCGCAGTGCGGGCAGGTCAGCGAGCCGAATTCGACCAACTTCACCTTGGCATTTGGATTGCCCATGACGAAGCCGCCCTCGGCTGTCTTGGTGACGACCGTCGACCAATCGCCATTGTTGGGTGCGGGCACGGGCTTCGCCGCGACTTCGGCTTCGCTGCTGGTGGCAGTGCCCTTTTCGGCATTGCAGGCAGTGGCGAGCAGCGCCGCCGAGGCGAGGAACAGGATCGAGATTCTCATGGGGGTCATTTGCTCCGGATGATGGGAATAGGAGTGGGAGGAAGCTGATCGACGGCGGGAGCGCCGCGCGATCCAACGAGCTTGCCGGCAAGCGATTCGAGAACAGTACGAAGCTCCGGGTCGGCGATCTTCCGAAGGCCTTCGCCAAGTTCGGTCGGGACCGGCGCCGTGACCGGCCGTTCGACATTGGCCTTGGGCCGAGGGGCGCGACCCTGGCTGAAGGCGATCTTGTTGACCGCCTCATAACCGAAGAAGCGATTGACCCGCTCGATAATCAACGGCCCGAGATGCTGGATCAGCGGCGCATGAGCGCCTTCGACGCTGAGCGTCAGCGTACCGCCCGATTTCTTGCCGCCCGGAAAGCGGATCGATTCCGGGGTTGAGACCCGCGCATAACGCTCGCCAACGATCTCCGCCCAGCGGCTGACAACCGCTCCCTGGACAAAGCCGAATCGCTTGAAGGTCACGCCTGCGACATCGCTGATCAGGTCGCCACAAGAGCGGGCATGGCCGACGCGAGTGCCATTGTCGTTGGATTCGGGACGGGAGGACTTCGCCATTTGAACCGACCATGCCATAGCGATTACATGGTCGCCAGTGCCGCTGAACGGCTCCTGACTCATTATGATTGCCACGCGAGGGTGCTGCCCTGGCGCAGTCTGCCCGGGGCGCCGCCGCCGGACCCCTATCGCGTATGGCTGAGCGAGGTGATGCTGCAGCAAACGACGGTTGCAACCGTGACACCCAGGTTTCGCCGATTCGTCGAGCGCTGGCCGACGGTCGAGGCGCTCGCCGCTGCGCCCGACCAGGAGGTGCTGAGCGAATGGGCTGGGCTGGGATATTATGCCCGGGCCCGCAACCTGATCGCCTGTGCCCGCGAAGTCGCAGCGCTCGGCTGCTTTCCGGAAACCGAGGCCGAGCTTCGCAAATTGCCCGGTATCGGCGCCTACACCGCCGCCGCGATCGCCGCGATCGCATTCCGACAGCGGGCGGTGGTGATCGACACCAATGTGGCGCGGGTGGTTGCCCGCTACCATGGCATCGCGCGTCCGCTCGATGAGTCCCGTAACGAAATCCAGAAACTCGCCGACGCCATGACTCCGGCGGACCGGCCAGGCGACTTTGCCCAGGCGATGATGGATCTCGGCGCGACCATCTGCCGGCCCAGGGGTCCGGATTGCGCGGCCTGCCCCCTTGCAGCCGATTGCATTGCCTATGAGAGCGGCTGTCCGGAGTCTTTCCCGACGCCCAAGGCAAAGCGGAAACGCCCGCACCGCCATGGCCTCGCCTGGTGGATCGAGCGAAATGGATCGGTGTGGCTGGTTCGGCGACCGGCCACGGGAATCCTCGGCGGAATGGCAGCATTGCCCGGGCCGGACTGGACTGATGAGCCGTTCGCAAAACCCCGCCTCGCGTCCGTGACCTTCGGCTTCACCCATTTCACGCTCGACCTGCATGTTGTCGCGCGCCCCGAACCCGTCGGCGATGGATGGTGGCAACCGCTCCATTCGATTGCCGAGGCCGGGCTGCCGACGCTCTACCTAAAGGCGGTCGAAGCGGTTCTAGAACGAAAGGAAGCTCTTGCAGCCTGATCCATTCTTCAGCGGACCAGGGTTGAACCGCGCCGATCATTTACGCGCCGATCCCGCCGCCATCGCTGAACTTGCTTCGCGCGCCGACGCTCGGGAGCTCGTGTGGAGCGACGGCGCGCCTGTCCTCGATGAGCTAGGCATGCTCTGCTGGCAGCCTGCCGCCGGCGAGCCCTTGCTGTTTCTCGGCTTTGAAGGTGAGGCGCCGCGTTTTTCTCATCTGCCGGTGGGCAATGTCCCGGCCAATGCTTATGCCCATATTCACTTGCTGGCGTTGCTTGACGGGCGTGACGCGCCAACCTTTGCTGCAGCGCTCAGCCTCGCCAATTGGCACCGCAGACATGGCCACTGTTCGGTCTGCGGTAACGCGACCCAGCCCAATCGCGGCGGCTGGTCGCGCATCTGCCGGAATTGCGGTGCTGAACATTATCCGCGCTGCGACCCGGTGGTGATCATGCTTGCCGAGCATGATGGCCGCCTGTTGCTCGGCCGTCAGCCGCAATATCCGGAAGGACGCTACTCAGCGCTGGCCGGGTTTGTGGAACCGGGCGAATCGATCGAGTTCGCGGTCGCGCGCGAGCTAAAGGAAGAGGCTGGAATCGACGTCGGAAACGTCCGTTACCTGTGCAGCCAGCCCTGGCCGTTCCCGTCTTCGTTGATGATCGGCGCGCATGCCGTGGCGTTAGACAATGCACTCACCATCGATCGAAACGAGCTCGACGATGCCCGCTGGTTCAGCCGCGACGAGGTGGTGGCGGCACTGGCCGGCGACGAATTCGCGTCCTTCCAACCACCTCCCAAATGGGCAATCGCCAGGACGTTACTCGATCGCTGGGTCGACGGCTTGATGTAAGCAGGAGTGGGCCTTAAAGGCCTCGCACGGTTTCCTTCCATTCGGCTCGGCCGCACGGGGTTTCATGAACGATCGCAACAATACCATTGCCGGCTGGGTCCTGTTCGCCGGTATCGTCGCACTGGGCTCGTCGATCGTCTCATCCGAGGTATTCAACTCTCACCGTCCCGAGACGATGGGCTATCCGATCGAGGGCGTGGAAGTCGAAGGAGCCGGCGCCGAAGCCGCCAAGCCGATCGAATTCTACCTCGCTTCGGCCGACCCGACCAAGGGCGAGCAGGTGTTCAAGAAGTGCACCGCCTGCCACAATGCCGACCAGGGCGGCGCCAATGCGCTTGGCCCGAACCTGTGGGGCGTGCTGGGCGAACCGATCGGCAAAGGCGCGCACGGCTTTGCGTTTTCCGAAGCGCTGGCGGGCAAGGGCGGCAATTGGGATTTCAACAGCCTGTCCGAATGGCTGTCCAACCCAAAGAAGTTCGCTCCGGGCACCAAGATGACCTTCGCCGGCCTTGGCAATCCCGAGGACCGCGCCAACGTCATCGCGTTCCTGAACGCGCATAGCGACGCGCCGAAGCCGCTGCCCGCGGCACCGGCCGAGACCGCCGAGGCGTCGCCTGAGAAGGCCGCGGCCGAAGCGGCTGGCGCGGGCGCCGAAAAGGCGGCCAACGAGCCGGTGTTGAACGAGGCCCAGGCCGCAGCGGGCGGCAAGAAGAGCCTCGGCGGCGAGGCTGCCAAGCAGCCTGGACAATAATCTAGGCGCTTAAACTCAAACCATCGGGGCGGCCTCGGGCCGCCCTTTTTGTGTCAGCAAACCTCATAGTGGCGGCAAACCGCCTCCCACGCTTCTTCCGCTGTTTCGACCCAGGTGATGAGGTCGAGGTCATGAGGTGAAATGACGCCCTCCTCGGCCAATCCCTGGAAATCAACGACCCGTTCCCAGAACTCGCGGCCGAACAGCAGGATTGGCAGCGGCCGGACCTTGCCGGTCTGGATCAGGGTCAAAAGCTCGAACATCTCATCAAACGTGCCGAAGCCGCCGGGGAACACCGCGACCGCGCGCGCACGGAGCAGGAAGTGCATCTTCCTCAGTGCGAAATAGTGGAACTGGAAGCTCAGGTCCGGCGTGACATAATTGTTCGGCAGCTGCTCGTGCGGCAGCACGATGTTGAGCCCGAGGGACTCTGCGCCGACGTCCTGGGCGCCGCGATTGGCGGCTTCCATGAACGACGGCCCGCCGCCCGAACAGACAACGAAGTGGCGCTTGCCATCCTCGTCGACCGGGAATTTGCTGACCCGTGCGGCAAGCTTGCGCGCCTCGTCGTAATAATGGGCCTTGGCAACGAGCCGCTCCGCGACTTTCTTGTCCCAGTCGCTCCGCGCGGCTTCCTGCAGCGCCTTTGCCTTGGCGGGCTCCGGAACGCGAGCGGAGCCATAGAAGACGAACGTCGAAGCGATATTCGCCTCGTTCATCAGCAATTCGGGCTTAAGCAGCTCAAGCTGGAAGCGGACCGGGCGCAAATCCTCGCGCAGCAGGAACTCCGTATCCTGAAAGGCAAGCTTGTAGGCAGCGCTCTCGGTTTGCGGGCTCGACGGCACATGCTTGGCGGCCCGCGCGTCGGTCGAAGCTTGGGGGAAAATACGTTTGGGTGGCTTGGGATCGGTCATATCGGGGGAGCGGCTTAGCGGGAGCCGCTCCCCTCGACCAGCCCCTTACGCAGCGGCCTCCTGAATGGCCGTTCCACTCCAGTCGATCCGGCGCGTGGCATACATCACGCCAGCCAACGCCAGGAACAGAAGGACCGAACCGATCAGCAGCGAGAAGGCCTCCAGTCCAAGCAGGATATAGAGCACGGCGTAGAGGCCGATCAGCAGGCCGCCGATGACATAGCCGCGCTTCCAGCTACCGAGCACCGCCGCCGAATAAGCCGTGTTCAATCCTGCGATTGCCGCCGACGCCACTACATAGGCGGGGGTGAAGCCGATCACCTCTGCAAAGGCCAGCAACAACACGAAGAACAGCACGATTGCCGCGCCCATCAGCAGATATTCGACAGCCGACACGCGCACGCCGCCAATGATGTCGAACATCAGCAGCGCCATGAAGGTGAAGCCGATGAACAGGAAGCCATACTTGGTGGCCCGGTCGACCTGGGAATAAAGGTCGACAGGCTGGATCAGCCCGATCGAGGCGATCTCGGACGACGACGCGGCCGGCGGCTCCGAAGACGCGTCAGGCGGCACCTCGGCCATGGCCTGGTCCAGGCTCGCGCCTAGGATCGTGGTTCCCTTGTCCGTAGTCGACACGAGGGTTCGGCCCAGCGACAGATTGCCGATCCTGTAATCGGCATCGAAGCCCTTGCCGCTGATGGTACGATTGCCCGGCAAAAAGCCGCCGCCGAACGAGGGATGTGGCCAACTGCTGGCAACCTGCCAGTGGATGTCGCCACCGCGCGGCTCGAGCGCGACCGAGCTGTTGCCCCGCAGCTCATAATCGAACTCGATCACCAGCGACTTGGCTCGCAGTGTCGATGCATCGACAAAGGCGAAGAAGCCGCTGCCCTGGCCCCCGCCGGCCCCCGGCTGCAGCCGCACCGCCCTGCCATCGAGCTTGACCGACGGATTGGCGCCTAGCCCGCGGGGATCGCTGAGGCCGAAGCGCAGCTCGGCGCGGTTGAGCTCGAGCGTGGCCGGGTCGACCCCATAGCGCGCGAGATCGGCGGGGAAGGCGAACCGGGCAGAACCCTTGGCCGAGGCGTCGTAAACGACCGCTCGATAGATAGAACGCTCGCGCAGTTCCGGTTTCATTTTGCTGGCGATGTCGATCGCTTCCGGATCGAGCGCCAGTTCCTTGTCGATTGTACGAGTCCTGACGACCGGCTTGCCGTTGGTCTCGGTCTTTTCGCTGACCAGCTGCTTATAGGGAATGACCAGCACTGGGCCGCTCATCACCTGCGGGCCGCCCCACCCTTCGGTGATCGAGACGCGCGCCTCGTTCGACTGGTTCTGACGATCGTAGACCAGCGCCCAGACCATGAAGATCGGGATGGCGAGAGCCATGCCGATTAGGATTGCGAGCAGCAATTTGCCGCCCGGCGACCGTTGTCCATCCGATGCGTACATTGTCCGACTCCCTGTGGTGGAACTCGGTTCGTCTACGATAATGCACGGTTCGTCGTCAACATTTCATCGATGAAAAAGAACGCTTCGTCGTACGCGATCGAGCGACTTGCAATTTTTTTGCTGCTCGTCGGCCGAGGACCTCAGGCGCGTGTTCTGATAATATGTCACTGTTTCAATGATATAGTCGCCATGTTCGGAGTCGATGTAAGGTGTTGCGCAAATCTCCTTCGATCAACGGGACCATCGAACGATTATTTTCCCTCCGTGGCGCTCCCGGGAACGACAAGGAAAAAGGCCCGGAGAATGACTCCGGGCCTTTGACTAGTGACATGCGAAAGGAGCTTAGAACTTCAGCTTGACGCCCGCATAATAGCTCCGGCCGAACACGTCATACAGAGCGGGAACTGTATCCAGCGCCTGCGTTCCGGCAGTGCTGGTCGGGAACATCGGTGGATCGCTGTCGAGGATGTTATCCACGCCGGCGTAGATTTCATACTTCTTCGCAAACTCGTACCCCACACGGGCATTGTGGTAGAAGCGATCGCCGATCGTCGGATAGGTGCCAGGCGCGAACGGGCTCGTCTTTGCCTTCCCAATGTAGCGCAGGTTGTAGTTGAGGCTAAGTCCTCCCAGGCCCTGCCAGTTGACATTGGCATTGCCGGTAAATTTCACAAAACCCTGGTCACTGGTAGAACCGCCTGCAAAACCAAGCAGATCCACGGATGAGGCACCGGGCAACGGCCTACTCTTCGCCTTGTCATAGAGGGTTCCGAGCCCGGTCAACGACAGCTTACCGTCCAGCAAGCGAGTGTCGTAACGGACGGAGATGTCGACCCCGCGCACGTCCAGGGCTGCGACGTTGGTCAGCTGATCATTGACCGAAACGAGCACCCATGTCGCACCCGGCACATTGGGGTTGGTGCCGCGTACGACATCGCCACAGAAGAGTCCGCTGTCATAGCAGGCATTCGCCTTGGCTTGCCGCCCGATCGTGTTGATGAGGTCCTTGAGCTTGATCTTGAAACGATCAACCGTCAGCGACAGACCCGGGACGAACGACGGCTGGACGACCGCGCCAAAGGTAAGTGTCGTGGCCTTTTCGGGTTGAAGATCAGGGTTGCCGCCGACAAAGCCGCCAACGCTTTGCTGTGCACTCTGTGGCGGAGCATAGTTGGCGGGAACTCCCGCCGCGAGACAGTTGGCGGCACGGGTCGGATTGGCATTGCGTAGTGCCGCAGCGCAAGGGTCGATGACCGTGCCGAAGGTTTGGCCGAGGCCGCCGAGTTCACCCGGTACAGGCTCCCGGACCGAGCGCGCGCGCATGACGCGAAGTTTCAAATCCTTGATCGGCTCATAGGTACCGCCATAACGCCACGTACTATAGCTATCGCCGCGATTGGGGTCAGAGCGGCGGAACGCGCCCTCGATGGTCAACCTCCGAACGAACGGCATGTCGCCGAGCACCGGCGCAATGCCCTCGATGAACAGCTCCTGGGTCTTCGTGGTTACCTTGTTGACATCGGCAATCTGGTTGCCCGTGACCTGGGCATTGTTGATCACGTCTGAGTAATCGAGGAAACCGCCGAAGCTCCGATATTCAGCGCCGAAGGCCAAGCCGAGGTTGCCGCCGGGGAGCTCAATCAGGTCGCCGGAGGCATAAGCCAGGATATCTTGCAGCTGGCTCTTGCCTTTGACGCCGGCTGTCACGTTCAGCGCCTTCGCCTCGGCAGCATCATATCCATCGAACGGGTTGATTGGAACGCAGCCCGATGCACGGGCGCCAGCATCCGCGCAGCGATAACCTCCCGGATTGGCGGGGTCAGCCTCGACTCGCAGTCCGTAATAGAGATTGCGGGTGCTCACTAGGCCTTCGGTGATTGCGTCAAGCTTGGTGCGGCCGTTGACATAGCTGACTTCCCAATTCCAATCCTTGCCTTCAGAAATCTGGAATCCGCCCTTGAGGCCGGTGGCAAAACGCATGGTTTCGCGGTCGTTGGTCGCGCCGCGCTGACCGATGCCGGCCATGCGCTGCTGCCATTGGATCACGCTCTGGCCACGCGCGATGGCTGCGTTACGGAGCGCCTGAGGGATGAAAGGATTGTCGACAGGAATGCTAGTCTGAAGCCCAGGGACGCCTGGGCCGCCGCCAAACAGGCTGCCGGCGGCACTGGACTGGAACGGGTGAGCTTCGAATTCACCCTTAATCTCCGAACGGCCATAGTTGACCTCAAGGAAGGCGCTGACCAGGTCATTGATCGGATATTCAGCGTCTGCAGCGAAGAGGTAACGCTTCGTTGGAATCGCCAGGGTGCGATCGGCATTGCGATTATATCCGTCGCGCGAGGTTACGAACGGGATTAGGTTGCCACTGGCATCCGTGAAGCTGTTTCCAATCCGGGTCGCATTGATTGCCGGCAGGCCGTTTGCGCCAATTAGGAAGAAGGTCCCTTTCACCCCCACCGCCGAATAGGCATTTGGGCCCCGAACCGGCGCTGCCGGCGGATTCCAGAGGAAATCCTCTGCGCAGAACCAGCGTGAGGAGCAGCCGACGAATCCCTGGTAATCATATTGGCCGGTCAGCTGGACATAGCCGCCGTCGCCAAGGTCCGAGCCGAACCGGACATAGAGGTCGCTATTCTTGTTATCGCCCTTCTCACTGACGCCATAGCTTGCACCAACTCGGAGCCCGCGCAGCGACTTGTCGGTGATGATATTGACGACGCCCGATACTGCATCGGCGCCATAGGTCGCCGAGGCGCCGCCGGTGATCACTTCGATGCGGGCGACGTTGGCCGTCGGGACGGTATTAAGGTCGACCGACGGGTTGACTGGTCCTCCGCCGGCCATCCGACGGCCGTTCAACAAGGTCAGCGTTCGGACAGTGCCGAGGTTGCGCAGGTTGATGAGATTGAGGCCCGAAGTCGCGGTGCCGGAAAAGGTCGATTGGGTGCGCGACTGACCATAAGACGGCGCGAACTGCGGCAGCTGTGTCGCCAGATCAGCAAAATTCTCAATCCCGCGATTGTCCAGCATGTCTGCGCCAGCAACAAGGATTGGGACACTACTCGTCAGGTCGGGCCGGGCCAGGCGGCTACCGGTGATGACGATTTCCTGAGGCTCCGCGCCAGACTCGGGCTCTGCTTTCGCAGGGCCGGCGGATTGTTCCGCGGCTGCTTCCGGAGTCTGCGCTTCTTGGGCCAGGGCCGCGGGCGCGTGCGTGGCAATGATCAATGCAGTCGTCGCCAACAATGACCCGCGAAAAACTATATTCATGACCGAAATTTCCCCTGCTTGGACAGCGTGGGACGCGCGCATTGCACGCCCGAAACGTTGTTCGGTCACGAATGCGGGAGGCGGATTTCGCCAGCAATTTGCAGATTGCCGTTTTGCTACGGCAGATTGCGGTATTTCGCCCGGAATCTAGGCAGTTTGCAGCGCCGGGCAGGAACCGGCTTAGTAAACCCGCTTCTTGGGCTTGATGTAATCGATCTCGTCAGTGAGCGTGTAGGCGTGAACCGGGCGGTAATCGATCTTGACCCCGCCGCCCTGACCGCCCCAGCCGTCGAACCAGGCGACGGTGTGCTTCATCCAATTCTTGTCGTCACGCTCGGGGAAATCTTCATGCATATGTGCGCCGCGGCTTTCCTTGCGGTTGGCGGCGCAGTGCATGGTGACGACGGCCTGCGAGATGAGGTTATCGAGCTCGAGCGTCTCGATGAGGTCGCTGTTCCAGATCAGGCTACGGTCGGAGATGCGCACGTCGGCCATCTTCTTGTAGACGGCGTCGATCTTGGACTGGCCCTCTTGCAACGTCCGATCCGTGCGGAACACGGCGCAGTCGGCCTGCATCGTGCGTTGCATCTCGTCGCGGATTTCGGCGGTAGAGAGCGTACCCTCCGCATGGCGGAAATTGTCCAGCCGGCCGAGCGCCAGATCGGCGGCGCCGTCCTTGAGCAGCGGCTGGCTGGCGCCTGGCTTGATCACTTCGGCGAGCCTGAGACCGGCTGCGCGGCCGAATACCACGAGATCGATCAGGCTGTTCGAGCCGAGCCGGTTGGCGCCATGGACGGAAACGCACGCCGCTTCCCCGACCGCGAACAGGCCGGGGACGACGCTGTCTGGCTCGCCATCCTTCAGCGTGACGACCTCGCCATGATAATTGGTCGGGATCCCGCCCATATTGTAGTGGACGGTCGGGACGACCGGCAGCGGCTGGCGGGTCAGGTCGACACCGGCGAATATCTTGCCGGTCTCGGTGATGCCCGGCAGGCGCTCGTGCAGGATCTTGGGGTCGATATGATCGAGGTGAAGGAAGATATGATCCTTGCGCTCGCCCACGCCGCGGCCCTCGCGGATCTCCATCGCCATCGAGCGTGACACGACGTCGCGGCTGGCGAGGTCCTTGGCCGACGGTGCGTAACGCTCCATGAAGCGCTCGCCCTCGCTGTTGGTGAGATAGCCACCCTCGCCGCGAGCGCCCTCGGTGATCAGCACGCCGACGCCGTAAATGCCAGTCGGATGGAACTGGACGAACTCCATGTCCTGCAGCGGGAGGCCGGCGCGAAGCACCATCGCATTGCCGTCGCCAGTGCAGGTGTGCGCGCCCGTGCAGGAAAAATAGGTACGGCCGTAGCCGCCGGTCGCCAGCACGACCGCCTGGGCGCGGAAGCGGTGGATCGATCCATCGTCGAGGCACAGCGCGACCAGGCCACGGCAGACCCCGTCCTCCACGATCAAGTCGAGCGCGAAATATTCAATGTAGAAATCGGCGTCATACTTCAGGCTCTGCTGGTAGAGCGTGTGGAGCATGGCATGCCCGGTGCGATCGGCGGCGGCACAGGTGCGCTGCGCCGGAGGACCTTCGCCCATGTTCTGCATCATTCCGCCGAACGCGCGCTGGTAAATCTTGCCGTCGGCAGTGCGGCTGAACGGCATTCCGGCATGTTCCAGCTCGTAGACCGCGGCCGGCGCCTCGCGGACCAGATATTCGATCGCATCCTGGTCGCCCAGCCAGTCCGACCCCTTGACGGTGTCGTACATGTGCCAGGTCCAGTGATCCGGCCCCATGTTGCCGAGCGACGCGGCAATGCCGCCCTGCGCCGCGACGGTATGGCTGCGGGTCGGGAAAACCTTGGTGACGCAGGCGGTCTTCAGCCCCTTCTCGGCCGCGCCCATCGTTGCGCGCAGGCCGGACCCACCAGCGCCGACCACGACGACGTCATAGACATGGTCGATGATCTTGTAGGCGGTCATGCAGCAGGGGTCCCGAACACGAACCTTGCCAGGGCGAACAGTGCGACGGACGCACCCGCGATCGCCGCCATCGTCAAAATGTAATGAACGGCAATGCGATTGCCCTCGTCATGGACATAATCGTCGACGCTGACCTTGAGGCCGTCGAGGCCATGCCGGAAGGCGGTGACGACAAACAACGCCATCGGGATCGCGCCCCAGGCCGAACCGAGCCATTCCTTGAGCGTCGCAATCTCGAAGTTGGGCAGCATCAGCAGCGAAAAGAGCAGCCAGAAGGAAAGCAGGACCAGCGCCACGCTCGTGAACCGTTCCTCCAGCCAATGGCCGCCGCCGTGATGGGCCGATCCAAGCCCGCGAACCTTGCCCAGGGGGGTTGCGCTTTCGCCCTGGCTCATTTGCCCACTCCCATCAGAAGATACCAGGTGACGGCCGTCGCGGTCAGCGATCCGACCAGCGTCATGATTGCCCAGAAGCGGTTGGCCTTGAGCTCGTAACCGGCCCCGGTGTCGAGCACGAGGTGGCGGAGGCCGGAGAATAAATGCTGCCAGAAGGCCCAGGTCAAACCGACCAGGACGATCATTCCGGCCGGGCTTTGCGCGACCTTGGCGAATCCAGCGTAAGCCGCCTCACCGCCGGCCAGCGATGCCAGCCACCAGGAGAGTATTGCGAGCCCGGCGATCGTGATCGCTCCACCGGTAACGCGATGAAGGATCGAAACCGTCATGTGCGGTCCCCATTTCCAGATTGTCAGGTGCGGCGATAAGGGTCGCTCGGCTTTGCTGTTCATGGGTCCTCGAACCGCTGTTGGGAAACGTCAGGCACCCCTAGGCACCGGATCGCCAACGCGCAAGATTGCCGAGAGCTAACCCGCCTTTAACCATTCACCCGCCATAGCGGCGGCACGATAATGGTTGCGCAAGGATAGCGGCTCAAATGGCGAATGTGGTTCAGGGAACGTCGAACGGCGAATATGATCTGGCGCGGAGCCTGCATCTCTACGACACGGGCGGCGACTTGCCGGGACGCGCCCGCGAGTTGTGGCAGCTGATTTCGGAAGACGCCAAGGAGCTTGGCCGGGAATTCTGGCGCCGCTACGCCAAGTCGCCCGAAGTCAAGGAAACGATCGACGACAAACGGATTGATCAGCTTGCCGACAGGATCTTGCCGTTCCTTAGCGCCAAGTTCGAGCGGCTCGATCATCCCAAATGGACCCATGAATCGCAGGCATATGTCGCCAAGGCGCTCGGTGCCGGCCTGTCGCTGTCGACACTGCTTGCCGGCATCAATGCCGAAACGGAGGCCGCCTATGCGGCCCTGCGCCGCCGGGTGACTGACGATGAAAGCCAGATCCGCTTTGCCCGGACCTTGTCCGAAGTACAGGCGATCGAAATCGATTGCTTCATCCATCACGGCATCACCATCACCCGCAAGGAAAGCGAGCAGGACCAGTCACGCCAGGCCGGCAGCTTCAACAGCAAGGTGATGGGCGTGGTGCAGGATTGCACGCGCGAGAGCGATGAGCTGCGCACGCAGGCCGGTCACACCGCGACCGCGGCGCGTGGCATGTTGGGCAAGACCAGCGAGGTTGCAGCGGCGGCCGAGCAGTCGGCGGTGGCGATGCGCGAGGCAGCTCAGACCGCTGCGGGCCTCATTCGTGCCATTGAGGACGCCCGGACCGAGGTCGAGGTCGCTGCCGGCGTTGCAACCAAGGCCGGCGACCAGGCCGAAGCGGCGGTCAAGGTCAGTCAGGCGCTGAGCTCCCACGTCGAGGCGATCGAGTCGATCCTCGGCCTCATCCGCGAC
>DATJKE010000049.1:0-7027 GCA_035491735.1 Sphingomicrobium sp. | reverse complement strand
GACCAACGACATCGCCGGCGACGGCACCACCACCGCCACGGTGCTGGCCCAGGCCATCGTCCGCGAGGGCATGAAGTCGGTCGCAGCCGGCATGAACCCGATGGACCTGAAGCGCGGCATCGACGTCGCCGTCGCCAAGGTGGTCGAGGACCTCAAGCAGCGCTCCAAGCCAGTTTCCGGTTCGAACGAGATCAGCCAGGTGGGCGTGATCTCGGCCAACGGCGACACCGTCGTCGGTGAGAAGATCGCCGAAGCGATGGAGAAGGTCGGCAAGGAAGGCGTGATCACGGTCGAGGAAGCCAAGGGCCTCGAATTCGAGCTCGACGTGGTTGAAGGCATGCAGTTCGACCGCGGCTATCTCTCGCCCTACTTCATCACCAATCCGGAAAAAATGTCGGTCGAACTCGCCGACCCCTACATCCTGATTCACGAGAAGAAGCTGTCGAACCTCCAGGCGATGCTGCCGATTCTCGAGGCCGTGGTGCAGAGCGGTCGTCCGCTGCTGATCATTGCCGAGGACATCGAAGGCGAAGCGCTGGCGACGCTTGTCGTCAACAAGCTCCGCGGCGGCCTCAAGGTCGCGGCCGTCAAGGCGCCGGGCTTCGGCGATCGCCGCAAGGCGATGCTGGAGGATATCGCCATCTTGACCGGCGGCGAGATGATCAGCGAAGATCTCGGCATCAAGCTTGAAAACGTTACCGTCGGCATGCTCGGCACTGCCAAGCGTGTCACGATCGACAAGGACAACACCACGATCGTCGACGGCGCCGGCACGCATGAAGCGATCAAGGCCCGCACCGAGGCGATTCGCCAGCAGATCGAGAACACCACCAGCGACTATGACCGCGAGAAGCTCCAGGAGCGTCTCGCCAAGCTCGCCGGCGGCGTTGCCGTGATCAAGGTCGGTGGCGCGTCCGAAATCGAGGTCAAAGAGCGCAAGGATCGCGTCGATGACGCGCTGCATGCGACACGCGCTGCGGTCGAGGAAGGCATCGTTCCAGGCGGCGGTACCGCACTGCTCTATGCCACCAAGGCGCTCGACGGCTTGAAGGGCGTCAACGACGACCAGACCCGCGGCATCGATATCGTCCGCAAGGCGCTCTACTCGCCGGTTCGCCAGATTGCCCAGAATGCTGGCCATGACGGCGCGGTGATCTCGGGCAAGCTGCTCGAGGGCAAGGATGAGAAAATGGGCTTCAACGCCCAGACCGAGGTCTACGAGGATTTAGTCAAGGCCGGCGTGATCGACCCGACCAAGGTCGTCCGCACCGCGCTCCAGGACGCCGCGTCGGTCGCGGGCCTGCTGATCACCACCGAAGCGGCGGTCAGCGAAATGCCCGAGGACAAGCCGGCGATGCCGATGGGCGGCGGCATGGGCGGAATGGGCGGAATGGACTTCTAAGTCTGTTCAGTCAGTCCGACTGGTTGGAAGGGTCGGGAGCCTTGGCTTCCGGCCCTTCTTCATTGGCGAGGCCGTTGAGCATGGATTCGGCGTCGTTCAGTCGATCGGATTCGCCCTGCGTGGGCGCTTGAGGCTGCTCCTCCCGCTGGCATGCGGTCAGGAACAGCAAGAGGCAGAGAGGCCATCTCATCTCGACCGAGGTACCACTTCGATCGAATTAAAAAAGGGCCGCCCGAACATGCCGGACGGCCCTTCTATTCGCTTTGCCGTCAAGGACGGCGAGTGCGCCACTTAGTTGGTAGCGTTCTCGGCAGCGTTCGCGACCGCTTCACCAGCGTTCTCGACTGCTTCACCAGCGTTCGAGACTTCGTTGCCAGCGGCGTCGAGCGCGTTGTCGACGGTGGTCGCAGCGTTGGCATCGGCCTCGGCAGCGTTCTCGACAGCGGCGTTATCAGCGGCGTTCTCGGTCTTGGTTTCGCACGCGGCAAGGCCGAGCGCGAGGACCGCAACGGTCAGTGCAACCTTCTTCATGATCGTTCCATTCCTTGCTTATGGGGAGCGGCCTCCCTTTCGGGAAACAGCTCCGGCTCGGCCTCACGCAAGCGTCAGGCCAGCGGCCGGAAATATTGATGTTTCTCGCGTCACGCAATCGTCATTTGTTGCGGAGGCAGAAAAGTTTCTCAAAATGCGCTCTTGCATTGACCGATATAAAGACTTCCTTATATCCTTAAGCGGTGACCCGGGACCTCAAGCTTGCCGCGCTTTTTCAGGCGCTGGCCGATCCAACGCGGCTGCGCATCCTGGCGCTGCTAAGAGTCATGGAACTGTCGGTCGGAGAGCTTGCCCAGTTGCTCGGCCAGAGCCAGCCACGGGTTTCGCGACATGTCAGGATCCTCAGCGACTCGGGCCTTGTCGGCCGGCGCAAGGAGGGAAGCTGGGTCTATCTCCAGCTCGCGGATCCGGGGCGGATCGAACCGTTGTTCGAACTGTATCGGGGATTCGACAAGGAGGCGGAGCAGCTTTTCACCGGCGATGCGGCGCGGCTGGAATCGGTCCGCGCGGACCGCGCCGAAGCTGCCCGACGCTATTTCGAGGCCCATGCCGCGACCTGGGAAAGCATCCGCTCGCTTCATATTCCCGATGTTGAGATAGAGCGGGCGATCGCAGGCTTGCTGGCCGATCGGCCGCTGGGCGCACTGCTCGATATCGGCACTGGAACCGGACGGATGCTCGAGCTGTTCGCGCCCAAGGCAAGGAGCGCGATCGGCATCGATCGCTCCTCTGAGATGCTGCGCCTGGCCCGGGTCAAGCTGGAAGAAGCCGGGATCTCCGGCGCAAGCCTGCGCCAGGGCGACATGTATGCCCTGCCGTTAGGCGACCAAAGCGTCGATGACATCATCCTCCACCAGGTGCTGCACTATGCGCAGCAGCCGGGTGCGGCGATCGCCGAGGCATCGCGGGTGCTCAACCCTGGCGGCCGACTGCTGGTGATCGATTTTGCCCAGCATGACCGCTCCGAACTCAAGGAGCAGGATGCGCATCTCCGCCTGGGTTTTGCCGATGACGCGATGCGCGGCTGGTTCGCCGCGGCCGGCCTGGAGCTTGAGAAGATCGAACGCCTGGGCGGCGGCGAACTGACCGTCATCTTGTGGCGCGGGATCAAATCCGCCGCTGCCAATCGGGAGCGCGCTGCCGCATGAACCGCGAAAGCCAAATCGCCATCGACACCCATGCGCCGCTGTTCGCCGAAGCGCGCGGCGATATCCAGGTGAGCTTTGAATTCTTCCCTCCCAAGTCCGACGCCATGGCGGAAACGCTGTGGCGGTCGATCGAGACCCTGGCACCGCTGAAACCGCGCTTCGTGTCGGTAACATATGGTGCGGGCGGCTCGACCCGCGAGCGGACCCACGCGACCGTCGAGCGGATCGTCAAGGAGACCGATCTGACGCCAGCGGCGCACCTGACCTGTGTCGGAGCGACGCGCGAGGAAATTGATGGCATTGCTCGCGGCTATTGGGATGCCGGCGTTCGCCACATCGTCGCGCTGCGCGGCGATATGCCGGAACCAGGCCAGGGCTATTGCCCGCACCCCGGTGGCTACGCAAACGCGACCGAGCTTGTTGCAGGCCTGAAGGCCGTCGCTCCGTTCGAGATTTCGGTTGCCGCCTATCCCGAGGTCCATCCGGATTCCGATTGCCCGCAAACCGACCTCGATAATCTTCTAAGGAAGATCGATGCCGGCGCCGATCGTGCGATCACCCAATTTTTCTTCTCGGCCGATTGCTTCCTTCGTTTCCGCGACAAGGTCGCCGAGGTCCGGCCCGGGGTCGAGGTCGTGCCCGGTATCCTGCCGGTCAGCAATGTCGCAACCACCCGCCGCTTTGCCGGCCAGTGCGGCGCTGCGATCCCCGATTGGATGGACCGGCTGTTCGAGGGGCTGGACGAGCTTCCCCAGGCTCGGCAACTGGTCGCCGCGACCATCGCTGGCGAACTATGCGGGCAGCTTTATGCCGGCGGAGTGCGCCACTTCCATTTCTATACGCTCAATCGGGCGGAGCTGGCCTACGCCATCTGCCATTTGCTGGGAGTGCGCGCATGAGTGCGGCCAAGGAGTTTCGGGCCGCGGCGGCAGAGCGTGTGCTGGTCAAGGATGGCGCCTATGGCACGCTGATCCAGTGCGAGGGGCTAAAGGAGGGCGATTATCGCGGCGCATTGGCGCTTAGCCGGGACCAGAAGGGCAACAACGACCTTCTGAACCTCACCCAGCCCGCGATCGTTCGCAAGATTGCCGAGAGCTTTGTCGCGGCAGGCGCCGACGTCCTCGCCACCAACACCTTTAACGCCAACCGTATCAGCCAGTCCGACTATGGTGCGGAAAGCCTGGTATGTGACATCAATCGGGCGGCGGCGCGGATCATCCGCGAGGTGGTGAATGGAGCCAAGGACGGGCGGAGGCGCTGGGTAGCCGGGGCGATCGGCCCAACCAACAAGACGCTTTCATTGTCGCCCGACGTCAACGATCCCGGCTATCGCGAAGTCACGTTCGAGGAAGTGAAAGCCGTCTATCGCGAGCAGATCGATGCGCTGGTTGAGGGCGGTATCGACTTCGTCCTGATCGAGACGGTGTTCGATACGCTCAACTGCAAGGCAGCGATCATGGCCGCCCTGGAAGCGGAGCGGGAACTTGGCCGCGACCTTCCGATTATGATCTCGATGACGCTCACAGATCTTTCGGGACGCAATCTCAGCGGCCATACGGTGGAGGGATTCTGGGCAACCGTTCGCCACGCCAAGCCATTGACAATAGGACTGAATTGCTCGTTCGGGGCAGCGCAGCTGAGGCCGCACCTGGCGGCTCTGGCGCGGACTGCGGAGACGTTGGTGATGGCCTATCCAAATGCCGGTCTGCCCAACGAGCTCGGCAGCTATGACGAGGCGGCAGAAGAGACGGCGGCGCAGGTTCGCGACTGGCTCAACGAGGGGCTGGTCAATGTCGTGGGCGGCTGCTGCGGGACAACCCCGGCGCACATCGCAGCGATTGCCGGAGTAACCGAGTGCGCCAGGCCGCGCGCTATCCCAAGCGCGCCGACCACGACCCTGCTTTCCGGCCTTGAACCGATGACCCTCGCCGCATGAATGATTTTACCAGCGCGGCGGTAGGGGCGCGCTTCGTCAATATCGGCGAGCGGACCAATGTCACCGGATCGGCCAAGTTCAAGAAGCTGATCCTGGCCGGCGACTATGATGCCGCGGTCACGGTCGCGCGTGACCAGGTCGAAGCTGGCGCGCAGATCATCGACGTCAACATGGACGAGGCGCTGCTTGACGGCGAGAAAGCCATGGCGACCTTCCTGAAGCGGCTCGCGGCGGAGCCGGACATCGCCCGCGTGCCGGTGATGATCGACAGCTCAAAATGGAGCGTGATCGAGGCCGGGCTACAGTGCGTTTCGGGCAAGCCCATCGTCAATTCGATCAGCCTCAAGGAAGGCGAGGAGCTGTTCCTCCAATCCGCGCGCAAAGTCCGGGCCTATGGCGCGGCGGTAGTGGTCATGGCGTTCGACGAGACTGGTCAGGCCGATACCAGGGAGCGCAAGGTCTCGATCTGCGAACGGGCCTACAAGCTGCTCGTCGCCAACGGCTTTCCGCCCGAAGACATTATTTTCGATCCCAATATTTTCGCGATCGCCACCGGCATCGACGAACATCGCCGCTACGCGATCGACTTCATCGAAGCGGCGAAGGAAATCCGGAGCCGCTGCCCGCGCGCCCATGTTTCGGGCGGGCTTTCGAACCTCAGCTTCTCCTTTCGCGGCAATGAGCCGGTCAGACGGGCGATGCACTCGGTGTTCCTCTATCACGCGATCCCCGCCGGGCTGGACATGGCCATCGTCAACGCCGGGCAGCTCGACGTTTATGATGCGATCGATCCCGAACTTCGCGAAGCCTGCGAGGACGTCATTTTCGACCGCCGGGACGATGCGACCGAGCGGTTGATCGCGCTGGCCGAGAAATATCGCGGCACGGACGCGGCAGAAGAGAAGAAGGCGGCCGAATGGCGCGGCTGGCCGGTCGAGCAGCGGCTGAGCCATGCGCTTATCAAGGGCATCGATGCCCATATTGTCGAGGACACGGAAGAAGCGCGGCAAGCATTCGCGCGCCCGATCGAGGTGATCGAAGGCCCGCTGATGGACGGCATGAATGTCGTCGGCGACTTGTTCGGGTCGGGGAAAATGTTCCTGCCACAGGTGGTGAAATCGGCACGGGTGATGAAACGCGCCGTCGCGCACCTGATCCCCTTCATCGAGGCGGAGAAGGAAAAATCCGGGGCCACCAAGGGCAAGGGCCGGATCGTCATGGCGACCGTCAAGGGCGACGTCCACGACATCGGCAAGAACATCGTCGGCGTGGTCCTGCAGTGCAATGGCTTCGAGGTGATTGACCTAGGCGTGATGGTGCCGTGGCAGACGATCCTTGAGGCTGCCAATGACAATAAGGCGGACATGATCGGCCTCAGCGGCCTGATCACGCCCTCGCTCGACGAGATGGTGACGGTGGCAGGCGAGATGCAGCGCGCCGATATGCAGCTACCGCTGCTGATCGGAGGCGCCACGACCAGCAAGGTGCACACTGCGCTCAGGATCGATCCCGCTTATAAGGGGCCGGTCATCCATGTGCTCGATGCCAGCCGGGCGGTCGGCGTGGCTTCGTCGCTGGTTTCGGACACACAGCGTACACCGCTGATCGACACGACCGCCGAGGATTATGACAAGATCCGCATTTCGCGGGAGCGCAGCGGCCACAGCGAACTGGCCACGCTTGAGGCTGCACGGGCCAACGGTTTTGCCTATGACCCGTCGGGCAAGGCGCCGCCGCCGCAATATCCCGGCCTTCATCACTTCGGCGAATGGCCGCTGAAAGACCTAAAGGCGTCGATCGACTGGACGCCATTCTTCCGCGCCTGGGAGCTGGCCGGAACCTACCCCTCAATCCTCGACGATCCGGTGGTCGGCGAAAGCGCGCGCAACCTGTTTGCCGATGCGCAGCAAATGCTCGACCAGATCATTGCCGAAAGATGGGTTACGCCGAAGGCCACTGTCGGACTGTGGCGGTGCCGGCGCGAGGGCG
>DATJKE010000048.1:0-3676 GCA_035491735.1 Sphingomicrobium sp. | reverse complement strand
GACCGCTTTTTCGAGGGCGACCTCACCAAGGCGCTGTTCGCGTTCGACGGCATCGTCGGCAACTTCGCCTCGCCTTACACGCCGGGCACCGCCTACGTGCTCCTCCACCACCTGTTCGGGGACGCGGCGGGAGTTCCAGGGGCTTGGGGTCATGCGATCGGCGGCATGGGCGCTATCACCCAGGCCATGGCCAGCGCTTGCCGGGAAGCAGGCGTCGACATTGTGCTGAGTTCACCAGTCAGCGAAATCATTATCGAGAAGGGCCGTGCCGCAGGCGTGGTGTCGGGCGGCAAGAGTTGGCGCGCACCAACCATTGCCGCAGGCGTGAACCCCAAGCTCTTGTTCGATCGACTGGTGCCGAAGGGTGCCGTCAGCCGCCCGGTCGAGGAGCATTTCGCGCACTGGGGCTGCGAAAGCGCCACGTTCCGAATGAATGTCGCGCTCGACAAGCTGCCCAGTTTTACCGTGAAGCCGGGCCGCGGCGACCACCTCACCGCCGGAATCATCATGGCGCCGAGCATGGATTATATGCACCGCGCCTTTGCCGATGCCGCGTTGAATGGCTGGTCGTCGAAGCCGGTGATCGAGATGCTGATCCCGTCGACGCTCGACCCAAGCCTCGCGCCAAAGGGCAAGCATGTCGCTTCGCTGTTCTGCCAGCATTTCCGCTACAAGCTGCCTGACGGGCGGTCATGGGATGATGAGCGGGAGAAGGCGGCCGATGCGATCGTCGCTACGGTCGAGGCTCACGCGCCGGGCTTCGCCAAGTCGATCGTCGCCAGGCAAATCCATTCGCCGTTGGACCTCGAGCGGCGGTTCGGGCTGATCGGGGGCGATATTTTCCATGGCAAGATGGGGCTGGACCAATTGTTCAGCGCCCGGCCGATGATCGGATCGGCTGACTATCGCATGCCGTTGGCCGGACTCTACCTGTGCGGTTCCGGCGCGCATCCCGGCGGCGGCGTTACCGGTGCGCCCGGCCATAACGCAGCGCAGGCGATCCTTGCCGACCGCCGCAAGCTCTTCAGGAAGCGCCGCGCGGCATGAAGGGAGCGCTGGAGGGGGTCAGGGTCCTCGACCTCAGCCGGGTGCTGGCCGGGCCTTGGGCGACCCAGCTTCTGGCCGATCTCGGCGCCGAGGTAATCAAGGTCGAAAAGCCGGGCGCGGGCGACGATACCCGCCACTGGGGGCCGCCGTGGCATGAGCATGGCGAGGAGAAGGTCGCCGCCTATTTCCTCGCCGCCAACCGCGGGAAAAGGTCCGTTGCGATCGACTTCGCGACCGAGGAGGGCGCGGCGCTGGTCAGGCGCATGGCCGCAGATGCCGACGTGCTGGTCGAAAATTTCAAAGTTGGCGGCCTTGAGAAATTCGGCCTCGATGCGGCCAGCCTGCGCGCCGAGCATCCGCGGCTGATCTACGCTTCGATCACTGGGTTCGGACAGGACGGGCCATATGCCGCGAGGGCCGGATATGACTATATAATCCAGGGGATGGGCGGGCTGATGAGCCTGACCGGCCTGCCCGACGGCGAGACCGGCGGCGGGCCGATGAAGGTCGGCGTGGCGGTCGCTGACCTGTTCACCGGCATGTATACCGCGAGCACTATCCTCGCCGCACTCTATCGGAGGGAGCAGACCGGCGAGGGGGCGACAATCGACATGGCCCTGCTCGACACGCAGTTGGCGATGCTGGCCAACCAGGCGTCGAACACATTGGTCAGTGGAACGGATTCCAAGAGACTTGGTGCGGGGCATCCGAATATCGTTCCATATCAACCATTTAATGCCAAGGATCAGCCGATCATCATCGCCGTCGGCAATGACCGGCAGTTCGCCAGGCTGGCGGCGATCGTGGGCCATCCCGAATGGGTCGAAGACCCCGTCTACGCCACGAATGCAGCGCGGGTGAGCGCGCGCGAGAAGCTGGTGCCAATGATCGCCGAGATCATTGCCGCCAAGCCCGCCGCGGAATGGCTGGAGCAGCTCGAAGCGGCGGGTATTCCGGCCGGGCCGATCAACACGATCAGCCAGGCTCTCGCCGACCCGCAGGCGGTTCACCGCGGCGCGCAAATCAGTGCGGGAGGCGGCGCGCTGGGAGAGGTGCCGATGGTCGGCAGTCCGATACGGATCGACGGCAAGCGCGCCGATGCACCGTTGCCGCCGCCTGGGCTTGGCGAGCATGGCGACTTGCTCAGCGAATGGGTCGATGAGGCTGAGCTCAAGCGGCTACGGGCCGCCGGCATCGTCGGCTGAGTTAAAATCTTGTTATATTGAAGCTATTGTCACATACGGACGCTCTCCCTCAGGGAGGACTGGGTGTCGAAAGTATTTCTGAGTTATTCGCGCGAAGATGTTTCGGCAGCCAAGCAGCTGGCCGAATGCATCAACCGTGCGGGGCACGAAGTCTGGTGGGATCACCAGATCGAAGGCGGCTCGCGCTTTACCGCCGAAATAGACCGGGAGCTCAAGGGTGCCGACGCCGTGGTCGTCATTTGGACCAAGTCGTCGGTCGAATCCCCCTGGGTGCAGGACGAGGCCGCGGAAGGCCGCGACAACGGCCGCCTGGTTCCCATTTTGCTCGGCGCGGACAAGCCGCCGCTCGGGTTTCGTCAATTTCAGTCGATCGATTTCGGAAGCTGGAATGGCGAAGCGGATCCTCCCTTGCTCGAGGCCCTGATCCGCGCCATCGCGCAGAAGGGCGGCGAACCCCAGGCCGCAAGCGCAAGCGCCAAGCAGACCGCCAAGAGCCGCGATCATCGCGCCGCAATCTGTGTCCTGCCCTTCCAGAACATGAGCGGCGACCCCGAGCAGGAGTATTTCAGCGACGGCATCTCGGAGGACATTATCACGGACCTGTCGAAGGTGTCCGCCCTGTCCGTCGTCGCGCGAAATACCGCGTTCCAGTTCAAGGGCTCGGCAGTCGACGTCAAGGAAGTCGCCAGCGCGTTGGGCGTCGATCATGTGCTCGAAGGCAGCGTGCGCAAGGCCGGCAATCGTGTCCGGATCACGGCCCAGCTGATCGACGGCAAGGCCGGAGATCATCTTTGGGCAGATCGCTACGACCGCGACCTCACCGACATTTTCGAGATCCAGGACGAGATTTCGAAGAAGATCGTACGTGCCTTGAAAATCAGGCTGCTTCCCGAGGAAGAGGAGGCGATTGAAACGCGCGGCACCGAGAACGCCCAAGCCTATAATCTTTACCTCATGGCCCGCCAGCAGTGGGTCTGGGGTAGCTGGGGCAACGCCCGCCGTGACGAAGTCATCGTGCACATTTGCAAGCAGGCGCTCACGCTGGACGCCAACTACGCCGATGCCTGGGCGCTCATGGCACTCGCCCAAGCTGAATTGCGTTTCTGGCATGGCAAGAACGACGATCCCTTGCCGGCGGCGGAGCGGGCGCTTGAGATCAACCCCGGCGTTGCCGAGGCGCATGCCGTGAAGGTTCGATATTTCGAACAGCAGGGTGAGTTGGATCGCGCCGACAAGGAGCTCGAGCAGGCGCTGAAGCGTGGTCCGGACAGTTGGGAGGTCAACCGCGAAGCCGCGCGGCTGATGTTCGGCCGCAACCGGATGGGAGATGCCATTCGCTATTACGGCAAATCTTCGGAGCTGATGGAAACCGACTTCCACAGCTGCCTCATGTCGCAAACCTGCTATCTGGGCGCGGGGGACGA
>DATJKE010000047.1:0-4180 GCA_035491735.1 Sphingomicrobium sp. | reverse complement strand
GAATTGCAGGTTGATGTGGTTCAGCACCGGCTTTTGCGCGCCGGGGAAGGACTTGGTCATATCCTTCATTACGAATGCGTACTGGGCGGCCATGGGGTCGCAATGTCCTTCGAATGGGGGAATTCGACCGCGCAGATAAGGTGCGGAAAGCCTGACGTCTAGTCGCGGCCGACCATATCGACGGCATCGGCGAAACGGTAATCGCGGAACTGCTCGCGAAGCGTCTTCTTCGAAAGCTTGCCGGTGGCGGTATGCGGCAATTCCTCGACGAACTCGATTGCGTCGGGCAGCCACCATTTGGCGACGAGCTGGGTCAGATGCTCACGGACCTTGACGGCGCAGACGTCACTGCCATCGACCCTGACGCAGACCAGCAGCGGCCGCTCGTCCCACTTGGGATGGGGAATGCCGATCGCGGCGGCTTCCAGTACGCCGGGACAACCAATCGCAGCATTTTCTAGCTCGATCGAGCTGATCCACTCGCCGCCCGACTTGATCACATCCTTGGACCGGTCGGTGATTTGCAGCGTGCCGTCGGGATGGATTGCGGCGACATCGCCGGTGTCGAACCATTGGTCGGCGTCGGTCGCGTCCTCGGCTTCCTTGAAATAGCGCTTCACCACCCAGGGGCCACGCGCCTGCAATCGGCCTGACGTCACGCCGTCGCGGGGCAATTGATGCCCCTCGTCATCGACGATCCGAAGCTCGACGTTGAACAAGGAGCGCCCCTGCTTGGCGACATAGTCCATCTGCTCTTCGTCGCTCATCTGATCCCAGTTGGACGGCGGCGCACCGATTGTGCCGATCGGCGACATCTCGGTCATCCCCCAGGCGTGGCCAACCTGGATGCCCCTGTCCCGAAACCATTTGATCATCGCCCGCGGCGCCGCCGAACCACCGATGGTCACGATCTTGAGATCGCCCAGATCCTCTCCGGTTCGAATGATATGCTCGATCATGCCGAGCCACACGGTTGGAACACCAGCGCTGTGGCTGACCTTCTCGTCGCGGAACAGGTCGCACATTCGATCGGGGCGATAATCTGCCGACAGGATCAGCTTGGCCCCGGTCATCGGAGCCGCCCACGGGATGCCCCAGGCGTTGGCGTGGAACATCGGCACGATGGGGAGAACTACGGAGCGGGCGCTCAGATCGAAACAATCGGGCGCGACCTCGGCCATGGCGTGGAGCAAGCTCGAGCGATGCTCGTACAGCACGCCCTTGGGATTGCCAGTCGTGCCGCTGGTATAGCAAAGGCCGCAGGGATCGCGCTCGTCGCCGTCGACCCATGCATAGTTGCCGTCATGCTGCTCCAGCCAGTCGATGAAGCTGACATCGCCGTTCCAGCCAGCCGGCGGATCGAAGCAGATATAATGCTCGATCGTCTTCCACTTGGGCTTCATCCGTTCGACTACCGGCGCCCAGACATGGTCGTAAAGCAGCACGCGGTCTTCGGCGTGGTTGGCGATATATTCGAGCTGCTCGTCAAACAGGCGCGGATTGATGGTGTGCAGCACGCCGCCCATGCCAATCGCGCCATACCAGCTGGTGAGATGATGGCTGTGGTTCATGGCCAGGGTGGCGACCCGGTCGCCCGGCCTGATGCCAAGCGCTTCCAATGCCTGGGCCATTCGCCGGGCATCGTGAGCGACGTTGCGCCAGTTGGTGCGGGTGATGGTGCCGTCGGCCCATGCCGACACGATTTCGCCGCTGGCATGTTCGCGCTCGGCATGGTCGACCAGCCGCATCACGCGCAGCGGCCAGTCCTGCATTGCCCCAAGTCGCAATTCGCCAACTCCCTCTTCCCGACGCCCTCACAATGTGGCGGCGGATCGTCCAGCAGACAAGCCGTTCGCGCTGTTGAGCACAAGTGACCGGGATTTGCGAAACCGCGACAGTTAGAAGGGTAGTTTGAATCCCGGCGGCAGCGGCAGACCTGACGTCATCGCCTGCATTTGCTCTCCGGCAGCTGCGTCGGCCTTGGCACGTGCGTCATTGATCGCTGCCGCAATCAGATCCTCGAGCATCGACTTTTCATCGGGCACCAGCAGGCTGTCGTCGATCGAGACGCCGAGGATACGGCCCTTGGCTGTCGCCTTGATCTTGACCAATCCGCCGCCCGACACGCCCTCAACCTCAACCTTGTCGAGATTTTCCTGGGCCTGGGCCAATTGCGCCTGTGCGGCTTCGGCCATTTTCATGATTTCATCGAGGCTGGGCATTTCTCAGGCTTCTTTCCGTTCGATCGATTCGAGGGTGGCATCAGGAAACTCATCAAGCAGCGCGCGGACATTTGGTTCCTCAAGCACTTCGGCGCGCACCCGCTCCTCGGCCATCGCCTCCTGCTGCTGGAGCGAGGGCAAGCCACCCTCGTCGGTCAGGCGGACCTGCCAATTTTGGCCGGTTACTTGCTTGGCGGCGGCGGCGAGCTCACGCGGGAAATCCGGGCCGAGCGGCTTCAAGGGCTTGAGCACCAGCTCGCCAGGCTCGAAACTGACCAGTCCGACATGGTCGCGCAGTTGGACGCCGAGCAGTTGCTTCCCTTGCCGCTCGATTGCTTCGACCAGCGAGGCGAAATCGGTAGGCAGGCTGGATTTTGGCTCGGCCGACGGCTTGGCAGACGGGGTCGACGGCGCGGCCGCGACATTGCCGCCGCCAGCAAGAATCGCCGCCAGCGCCGATGGATCCGGCATGTCGGCAGCATGAACCAGCCGTAGCAGAGCCATGGTCGCTGCTTCGTGGGGATCGGGGGCGATGCGGACATCCTCAAGGCCCTTGAGGAGGAGCTGCCAAAGCCGATGGAGACTGCCCCAGCTAAGCCGGGCAGCGAGTTCGGCGCTATGTTCGCGCTCCTCGGCCGACTGCAGCGGGTCGCTCTTGGCCCCCGCCTTGGCGCGGGTCACGGCATGCATGGATTCCATCAGGCCGCGAAGTAGCGAGCCCGGCTCGATCCCCAGTGCATGGGCTTCGTCGAGCTGTTCCAGCGTCGCTGCAAGATCCCCGCCGAGCAACGTTTCGAGCAGGCGGCGAATTCGGCCGCGGTCCGCTTGCCCCAGCATATCGCGAACCTGGTCTGCCGTGACCCTGCCTTCCGCGTGGGCAATCGCCTGGTCGAGGATCGACAGGCCGTCGCGGGCGGACCCCTCGGCGGCGCGAGCAATGGCTTGCAGCGCTTCCGGCTCGACATCGACATTCTCCGCCGCCGCCACCCAGGCGAAATGCTCGGCCAGCTTTTCGGCGGGAATGCGGCGCAGGTCGAACCGTTGGCAGCGCGACAGGACGGTAACCGGCACCTTGCCCACCTCGGTCGTGGCGAACAGGAATTTCACATGCGCCGGCGGTTCCTCAAGTGTCTTCAGCAACGCGTTGAACGCGCTCTTCGACAGCATGTGGACTTCGTCGATAATGTAGATTTTGTAGCGCGCCGAGACGCTTGCGTAACGCACCGCCTCGATGATCTCGCGAACGTCATCGACCCCGGTGTGGGAGGCCGCGTCCATTTCGATCACGTCGATATGGCGGCCTTCAGCAATGGCCCGGCACGGTTCACACACACCGCACGGGTCGATGGTCGGACCGCCCTGCCCATCCGGGCCGATGCAGTTCAGCGCCTTTGCGACGAGGCGCGCGGTCGAGGTCTTGCCGACCCCGCGCACCCCGGTCAGCAGAAAGGCATGGGCAATGCGGCCGCGTTCGATGGCGTTGCCCAGTGTCTTCACCATTGCGTCCTGGCCGATCAGCTCGGCGAAGGTCTGCGGGCGGTATTTGCGCGCGAGGACGCGGTAATGCGCCTCGTCGGCAGGCCGCTCGGGCTGTTCGGGAAGGTCGAGCCCCAGGCCCGGCGATTCGTCATCCATGGCGATGGTTTAGAGCGCTCAATCGGGCTTTGCGAGGCGCGATAGTATTGCTTGCATCGGGCAGCTCATATCCCCATATGGCCCGCGGAAGTCGGCGGACGGCGCTGTCGCCAACCTGGTCAGATCCGGAAGGAAGCAGCCACAACGATTTCGTGCCGGGTCGTCGGCTTCCACCTCTCCCTTCCTCTGCAATCCCCCTCTTCATCGGCCGTTCACGCCGTGCGACGGAAGGGTGCCTCATGCCACTACCAGCGCTCATTTTCCCGATCCTCATCGCGGCCGCCGCAGCGGAGGATTCGCCGATTATCGTCAAGGCATATCCA
>DATJKE010000046.1:0-8056 GCA_035491735.1 Sphingomicrobium sp. | reverse complement strand
GAACTGGCAGGCGCCCTCATTCGCGTAGATTTTGGCCGGGAGCGGCGTGGTGTTGGAGAATTCCAGCGTAACATGCCCCTCCCAGCCCGGCTCCAAGGGCGTCACGTTCACGATGATCCCGCACCGGGCATAGGTCGATTTACCGAGACAGATGACCAGCACGTCCTCGGGCACGCGGAAATATTCGACCGTTCGGGCGAGGGCGAAGCTGTTGGGCGGGATGATGCAGACGTCGGTCTGCCGGTCGACAAAGCTGTTCGACGCGAAGTCCTTGGGGTCGACCGTCGCTGAATCGACGTTGGTGAAGATCTTGAACTCGTCGGCGACCCGCGCGTCATAGCCGTAGGAGGAGAGGCCATAGCTGATGCAGCCTTCTCGCCGCTGCGCCTCGACGAACGGCTCGATCATGCCATGATTGAGGGCCTGGTCGCGAATCCAGCGGTCGGATTGAATGGTCATGGAGCTTGGCTAGCGGGGCGGTTCCGGCCCTTCAATTCCGGCGCGATTTTTTCTGTGGACGGAGCCGCTGCCGTAATTTCGTGACTCCTGCCAGCCGGGCACGCGTTTCGGCTCACAGTTTATCCACAGTTGTGCTACTTATGTTCTCGTATCGTTGGCAGCCGGATTGCGCATACACCAACCCATGGCCGAAGTAGTTCGAATCGACGGCGGGGCAGAGCCCCCCGCAACCCCCTCGCTCCCTCAAAATATCGAGGCGGAAGCGGCGCTGCTTGGCGCGCTGATGATCGACAATAGGCTGGTCGAGGACATTCAGCTTCGCCTGAAGCCGCACCATTTTTTCGAGCCGCTGCACGGCCGGGTCTACGAAGCAATCCTCCGGATGACCGACAAGAATATGGTCGCCAACCCGGTCACGCTGAAGCCGATTTTCGATGCCGACGAGGCGATGAAAGAGATTGGCGGGCCGGCCTATCTTGCCCAGCTGACCGGCTCGGGAGCGGCAGTGATCGGCGCGCGCGATTTCGCAGCGCAAATCTATGACTTGGCCCTGTTGAGGGCCCTGGTGGGTGTCGGGCGCGATATGGTGGAGGGCGCGCTCGACACCTCCGAAGAAGTGGCGCCGCTGACCCAGATCGAGCGGGCCGAGAGCGAACTCTATCGGGTCGCCGAAGAGGGCGGCAGCGCGAACGCGGTGAAGAGCTTCGGCGAGGCGACGCGGATGGCGCTCGAACAGGCCGAAAAGGCGCTCAATAGCGGCGGCCATCTGTCCGGCATCACCACTGGCCTCGACGGGGTAAACACCAAGGTTGGCGGCATGCACAAGAGCGACCTGGTCATCCTTGCTGGTCGTCCGGGCATGGGCAAGACCTCGCTTGCCACCAACATGGCGTTCAGCGCCGCCCAGCGTTTTGTCCGCGACCAGGAGGACGGCATCGATCCGGCCAAGAGCGCCGGCGCGCCGGTCGCCTTCTTCAGCCTCGAAATGTCGGCCGACCAGCTCGCTACCCGCATCCTCGCCGAACAATCCGGCATCAGCGCGGAGAATCTCCGCATGGGTAAGATCAGCCAGCAGGAATTTCGCTCGTTGGCCCGTGCGGCCGGAGAGCTTTCGACGCTGCCGCTCTACATCGACGACACGCCCGGCCTGACCATCGCCGCACTGCGCGCCCGCGCCCGCCGCCTCAAGCGGCAGAAAGGGATCGGCATGGTCGTGGTCGACTATCTCCAGCTGCTCCAGGGCACCGGCAAGAACAGCAACGAAAACCGCGTTCAGGAAATTTCGGAAATCAGCCGAGGCCTCAAGCAGCTTGCCAAAGAGCTGGACTTGCCTGTGCTGGCCCTGTCCCAGCTAAGCCGCGCGGTCGAACAGCGCGAGGACAAGAAGCCGCAGCTATCCGATCTGCGCGAATCCGGCTCGATCGAGCAGGACGCAGATATGGTGTGGTTCGTGTTCCGGCCCGACTATTATGTCGCGGCGAAGCAGCCAGCTGACGACCACCCCGACTTCGCCTCCTGGCAGGAGGAGATGCAGCGGGTATATGGCACGGCTGAGCTGATCGTCGCCAAGCAGCGCCATGGCGCAACCGGCAAGGTCCGCCTCCGCTTCGATGCCAAGATCACCAAGTTCAGCGACGCCGGCGACAGCGACTATCTGCCGGAAATGCGCAGCTAGCACGCTCTTATGTGGTATCTCGCCGTCAAGGCAGCTCTGTCCGGCATCCTCATCGCCATCATTTCCGAGGTCGCTAAGCGATATCCGGGTTTTGGCGGGCTGATTGCCTCGCTGCCGCTGGTATCGGTGCTCGGCATGATCTGGCTATGGCGGGACAAGCCCGATGCGGCCAACATGGCGGCTCATGCCGAGGCGACGTTCTGGTTCGTGTTGCCGTCCCTGCCGATGTTCCTCCTGATCCCTCTGTTGCTGAGGCAGGGATTTGGGTTCTGGCCATCGCTTATTGCCGGCTGCGCACTGACCGTTGCGCTGTATAGCGTGATGATATGGGCAGGGCCGCGGTTCGGCCTGCGGCTCTAGTCCTCGCCGGTCGGCACGTAGGCGTCGCGAAGCCCTTCAGTGATAACCCCACGGGCACTTTCTGCTTCGACGCTGGTAACCGGATAGGCACAATAATCGGCGGCATAGAAGGCACTCGGCCGGTGATTTCCCGAGAAACCGACGCCGCCGAACGGGGCGTTGGACGGTGCGCCATTGGTCGGCTTGTTCCAGTTGACCACGCCCGACCGGACATTGGCCCAGAAGCGGTCGTACAGTTTTGGGTCCTTGGTCAGCACGCTTGCCGCCAGACCGAAGCGCGTGCTGTTGGCCTCGTCGATCGCCGCGTCGAAATCCTTGACCCGGATCAGCTGCAGCACCGGACCGAACAACTCCTCATCGAGCCGGTCCTTGGCACCGGTCATGTCGATCAGCGCGGGGGTGAGATAGGGCCGTTCCTCATGCGGCCGCTCGAGCCGGCGGATCGGCTTGCCACCCTTCATCATCAAGGCGATGAACCGGTCCTGGAGGATGTCCGCAGTGACCAGGTCGATCACCGGCCCCATGAACGGCTGCGGGTCGGCCATGGGATGGTCGACGATGATCCGGTCGATCAGCTTGCAGATCTCGGCCACCAACTCCTCATGCTTGCCGTCTTCCACGATCAGCCTCCGCGCCGCCGTGCAGCGCTGACCGGCCGAGAGGTAAGCCGATTGGACAATGATCGTCGCTGCCGCCTGCACGTCAGGCGCGTCCCACACCACGATCGGATTGTTGCCGCCCAGCTCCAGGGCCAGCATCTTGTTCGGAGTCTCAGCGAACTGGCGGTGGAGCGCCATGCCAGCACCAACCGATCCGGTAAAAAGCAGGCCATCAATTCCCGCCTGGCCGGCTAATGCCTTGCCTTCTGCCGGACCACCAATCAACAGCCTCAAGACCCCTTCCGGCACACCTGCCTCGTGAAAGCATTTGACCAAATATTCGCCCGTCGCCGGCGTCTTCTCCGACGGCTTGAACACAACCGCATTGCCGGCGATCAGCGCCGGCACAATGTGGCCGTTGGGAAGGTGCGCGGGGAAGTTGTAGGGGCCAAGCACCGCCAGTACGCCGTGAGGCTTGTGGCGCACGGTGACCTTGTTGCCCATCGCCGCTTCCAGCCGGTTGGTCGGCGTTCGTTCACTGTAGGCATTGATCGAAATCTCGACCTTATTGATGACTGAATTGACCTCGGTCTTCGCCTCCCAGAACGGCTTGCCGGTCTCTCGGGCGATCAACTCGGCGAATTCGATCTCGCGCGTACGGACGACATTGGCAAAGCGGCGAAGCGTCTCGATCCGGTAGGTGACCGAGTGGGCCGCCCATTCCGGCCAGGCAGCACGCGCGGCAGCGACCTCGGCGCCGGCGTCGCCGACGGATCCGGACCAGATTTCCTTGCCGGTGGCCGGCTCGGTCGAGACGAGTGTTTCGCTCATTCGTTTTTCGGCACCCCGAGGCGCGTTCCCATGCCGCGCTTCAGCGGTCAACCCACTGCATCCGACGTCATGGCCTCGCCGAGCCGACGAACTGCCTCTACTTTGGCCTCAAACAGCCGCCAGTCATCATGGTCCGAGATTGCAGACCAGATCGATTCCACCTCTTCGATCAGCATCGAGCATGGATGTTCATCATCCCAATAGGGGTGGGTGAGTACGCGCTGCCGCCCTTCCAAACTGGCGCGCAGTTCGTCGAATTCGCTCGCACGACAGAGCTCGGCCGCGGGAGTTCGCCCGCCTCGCCAATCGAAAAAGAAGCGGTCAATCCCGACGATCCGCGAACGCAGCGCCTTGATCGCGGCAGATGCCAGCGGTCGGTCTTCGGCGTCCCCGCGCCGCTCAACGCCGAGGCGGGCGACGATCCGTTCGACAAGCGCCTGCTCGAATCGGCCTGGCCAGGATGCCAGTAAATCCGATATCACCGGCGCTTCGCCGATCATTGCCAGGCAGCCGGCCAGCTGCGCCACGTCCCAATGGATGGCCTCGGGCTGGCGGCCGAAGGCATAGAGCCCGGTCTCGTCAAAATAGGCGGCCGTGAAGTCCTCATCCCATTCGGGTGCGAACCGCCACGGGCCATAGTCGAAGCTCTCGCCGGTAATATTGATATTGTCGCTGTTGAGCACACCGTGGACGAAGCCCGCGGCGACGTAGCTGGCGGCGAGCGTCGCGGTTGCCGAGCAGACGCGGTCGAACAGCCGGGCTGCATTTTCGGCATCGTCGCCGAGCGGCTCGTCGAGCAGATGGGTCAGGCCATATCGCGTCAGTGCGGCGATGTTTTCGGCCTCGCCGAAGAAGGCGAAGCGCTGGAAATTACCAATCCGGATATGGCCGTGGCTGAGACGCGTCAGCACCGATGAGCGGGTGGGGGAGGGCTCGTCGCCACGCCACAGCGCTTCGCCCGTCTCGAACAGCGCAAAACTCTTGGAAGTGTTGACGCCCAAGGCTTCCAGCATCTCTGTCGCCAGCACTTCGCGAACGCCGCCCTTCAGTGTCAGCCGCCCGTCGCCGCTGCGGCTATACGGAGTCTGGCCGCTGCCCTTGGTGCCGAGGTCCAGAAGCCGGCCGTTGGCGTCGCGGACCTGGGCGAACAGGAACCCGCGGCCGTCACCAATGTCCGGATTGTACACGCGGAACTGGTGGCCATGATACTTCAGCGCCAGCGGCTCCGTGAGATTGTCCGGCAAGGGCTCGAACCGGCAAAAGTGCGATGCCCACTCCTGGTCACCCAAATCCCCGAGCCCGACCGCGTCCGCCCAACGCCGATTAAGAAATCGTGGCGTGCCGGACGGGAAGTCGGCCGGTTTGACCGCGTCATAGAAATTCTCGCCAAGCTCAAGGATCGGCCAAGGGGGATTAGCGGGTTGCGGCGCGGCCATCGGCCCGCGATAGGAGGAGTTCATCTGTGGGGGAAGTAATGCCGAGTTGGACCGACCGTTACTGGTACAGCCCGGAAGGCCTTCGCCTCCACTATCGCGATTATGAAGGCCCGCGCGACAAGCCGCCGATCCTGTGCATTCCCGGTCTCACGCGCAACGCACGCGATTTCGAGCCCGTTGCTGCTCGCTATGCCGGTGAGTGGCGGGTCATCGCGGTCGACCTGCGCGGCCGGGGCGAAAGCGACCCCGACCCAGATCCCAGCCGTTACGCCCCGCGATTTTACGTTGCCGACCTATTGAAGCTGCTCGACCAGGAGGGGATTGCCGACGCGGTCTTCTTCGGAACGTCGCTGGGCGGGATATGTACGATGCTGCTGGCCTCGACCGATGCCGACCGCATCGCAGGGGCAATGCTCAACGACATTGGCCCGGTGATCGACCAGGAGGGGATCGACCGGATCGGGAGTTATGTCGGAAGGGACGCGGACTTCCCAAGCTGGGAAGCCGCGGCCGCGGCGCTGGCCGAGCGCAATCGCGACAAATTTCCCAACTGGACCGACCAGGACTGGGCGACCTTCGCGCGCCGGCTGTGCCGAGAAGCGTCCGACGGAATCCGCTTCGACTATGACATGAGCATAGCCGCAAATTTCCGTGCGGCTACGGAGGGTCCGCAAGGGGCGAATTGGCATCTTTATGAATCGCTTGCCGGACGGCCGGTGCTGATCCTGCGAGGCGAGCTCTCGGATCTGCTGTCTCAGGAAATCGCGGACGAAATGGCTGCTGCGTTGAAGGGCGATGCCGAACTGGTGGTGGTTCCGGCGGCCGGCCATGCCCCGAACCTTGAAGAGCCCGAAGCGATCGCCGCAATGGACCGGTTGTTGGAGCGCGTTATGGCTCGCGAGGTGGAAGCCGAGGTTTAAGCCTGCAGCCGCTTGAGCTTGGCCAAGGCAACAGCGTCGCCTTCCTCGGGTGACAGCGTCGCCACGAAATGTCCGTTGCGATCCATCAGGAAGACGCTGGCGCTATGGTCGACGGTGTAGCTGCCTCCCGGCTGATCGACCTTCTGCGAGAAGACGCCATATTGTTTCTTGACCCGCTCGATGTCGTCCGGCTTGCCTGTCAGGCCGACCACAGGCGCCCCGAACAGGCCGGCGTAGCTGCCGACTTCGGCCGGACCGTCGCGCTCCGGATCGACAGTGATGAACACGATCGACATGCCATCGTCGCCGCTGCCTAGCTGGCGCCGAAGCTTGACCAGGCGGGCGAGGGTGGTCGGGCAAACGTCCGGACAGTGGGTGAAGCCGAAAAAGATCGCAGCCGGTTTGCCGTTGAGGCGCGAGCTTGGGAATGGCTTGGCATCGCTTCCCGTCAGCGTGAAGGGGCCTCCGATCGTCGCCAGCCCCGTTTCGCGGGAATTCGGGGAGGGCGGTTGCAGTGCGACCAATATTCCGCCGACCGCGGCAATCGCCACCAGCACCCACAATATTAGTCGAAGCCGGTGACTGGTCATTGGCCTTCGGGTTTTGTGACGGTCACCTTGACGGTCTGGTCCTTGCTGTTCCGGAACTTCAGCACCAGGTCGAAATCGTCGCCGGTGCGAAGCGGCGCCCGCAAACCCTCGAGCATGATGTGTGTGCCGCCCGGCCGCATTTCGATGCGGTCGTGGGCCGGGATGTTGATTTCCCCCGCCATGCGCATTTTGGCGATGCCGTCGACCATTTCGTTCTGGTGCACCATCGCCATGGCGGCGTGGTCGGTGAAGGCGCCCGTAAGCCGGTCCGGCTCGCCGCCCTTGTTTTCAATGGTCAGGTAGACCGCGCCTGGCACCTGGCCGACGGTCGGCCGAGCCCAGGCGTTGGAGAGTTGGATGTCAGCTGCTTCCTGCTGGCCGCAGGAAGCGAGGAGCAGCAAGGCGAGGGTGGAAATACGGAGGATCATCTCGTTCGACCTAAGGACTGATCCGCCTCTTCGCAATGGAGCGGGAGCCAAATCGCCGGTGTCGGCTGCTCCGGGTAACTACCTAGCTGCAATAAGCATTGGATTTTCAAACGCATCCTATTATATACCGCTCGATATGAATAAGCCCGAACACCTTCCGACCAGGGGTCGCCCCCGCGAGTTTTGCGTGGACTACGCCTTGGCCCAGGCCCTCCGAGTCTTTTGGGAAAAGGGCTATGACGGGACCTCCTTGACCGACCTTACGGACGCGATGGGAATCACCCGTCCCAGCCTTTACGCCGCATTCGGGAATAAGGAGGCCCTGTTCCGCAAAGCGCTCGATCTCTACGAACGCGAGAAGCTGGATTACATCGGCAAGGCCCTCGAAAAGCCGACGGCGCGAGAGGTTGCGGAGACGATGCTGCGCGGCGCGATCGAAAATGTCGTGAGCGCGGGCGAACCCCATGGCTGCATGGGTGTCATCACATCGGTTGCTTGCGGTCCGGAATCGCAGTCGATCCGCGAGGAAGTCGTCAAGCGGGGCGAGGCCGGCAAACGGGCGCTGACCGCACGCTTCGAGCGGGCGAAGGATGAAGGCGACCTGCCGGCTCATCTCGATCCCGAAGGGCTGATGCGGGTGTTGATCGCCATGCTTCAGGGAATCTCGGTCCAGGCCAACCAGGGAGCTACCCGTGAGGAGCTGGAGCACCTCGTGGAAACCAGCCTCATGATCTGGCCGACGGCCTGATTTTATACCC
>DATJKE010000045.1:0-6160 GCA_035491735.1 Sphingomicrobium sp. | reverse complement strand
TGGGTCGATTCCGGTCATTAGCCCACGGGGTTCGGACAAAACCGGACTCGGCCTAATCTCCATTCGCGGCGTGTGGATGCGGCTGAAATGATGTGCGGCCACGCCGGATCGCACTTGGCCTTAGGACCACAATGAGTCGCTAACGGACGGCGCCTTTCTGGCCGTGGTCGAGATAGGACTTCACCGCCGCGTCGATCGTCGGGTGGAAGCAATTCTCTCCGAAAAGCTCCAGCAGTCCGAACCGCCGCATCTTGTCCTTCACCGGATCCTTCAGCTCGGCAAAGCGAAGGTCGATGTCCTTCTCACCCAGCTTTTGCGCGAGGTCGGCCAGCGCATCCGCCGCCGTGACATCGACGCTTGTAATGGGCGCCGCCGACACCACGATTCGCCTTACCGGCGTCGGCGACTGCGCGATGGCGGTGGAGATGCGATCGTTGAACAGTTCGGCGTTGGCGAAGAACAGGGGCGCGTCCCAGCGAAACAGCACCAGGCCGGGAAACCGCCGCGCATCCGGGTAACGCGCAATGTCGTGATATCCCTCGACCCCTTCCGGATCGCCGAGGATCGCATAGTGCGGCCGCCATCCGTCCCACAAAAATTCGATGACCGCGATGACAATGGCGAAGCAAATGCCCGGAATGGCGCCGAACACCGCGACGCCGACCGTGCACAGCACCGACAGCCAGAATTCCCAGCGCTGGATCCGGTAGATCCGGCCAAGGTCGCCGAACTCGAACAGGCCGATTGCCGCTGCGATCACCACGCCGGCCAGCGCCGCATAGGGCAGATATTGGAACAGCATCGGCGCCGCGACGATCAGCAGCGCCACGATCAGGGCGCCGACCACGCCGGTCATCTGCGTCTTGGCGCCAGACGCTTCCGCGACCGGGGTACGCGACGAGCTGCTGCTGATCGGGAAGCCCTGGAATAGGCCGGCCGCAAGGTTCGCTGCGCCGAGCCCGACCATTTCCTGGTTGGGGTCCACCCGGCTGTCGGAGCGCGCCGCGTAGGTCCGCGACAGGACGCTGGTGTCGGCGAAGGCGACGATCGCGACGGCGACGCCGCCGATTAGGATGGACACGACATCGCTCGGCAGTAGCCAGGGGATACTCAGTGCGGGCAGGCCCTGCGGGACGGGCCCGAGTACCTTGACGCCCGCGGTATCGCCGAGCTTGTACCAGCCGGCGATGACCGTGGCGCCGACAACTGCCAGCAGGATTCCGGGGAATCGCGTAAATCGCTTGAAGGCGAGAATGACGGCCAACACGCCAAGGCCCAGTGCCGCCGCCGCCCAATTGGCCTTGCCGCCGAGGACTGCCTGGCCGATCGCCCACAGGTCGCGCAAGGGGCCGTTACCCTCAATCGAGAAACCGAAGATCTTGGGCAGCTGGCTAATCAAGACCGCGAGCGCGATGCCGTTCATATAACCGTAGCGGATCGGCTTGGAGAGAAGCTCGGTGACGAAGCCAAGGCGGAAGATGCCGGCAAGGATGCAGACCGTGCCCGATACCACTGCCATGGCGCTTGCCAGGATGATGGCGCGCTCGGGATTGCCCGCGGACAGGGGCAGCACGACCCCCAGGATGACGGGAGCGAGCGAGGAGTCCGGGCCCAGCACCAGGATCTTGCTCGGCCCGAACAATGCATAGACCAGCAGCGGGATGATCGTCGCATAGAGGCCGTAGATGGCAGGGACGCCCGACGCCACGGCATACGCCATCCCGACCGGCACCAGCATGGCCGACAGGACGACGCCCGCAGTGATGTCATTCTTGAGCCAGGCCGCCTGGTAGTCACGAAGGACGCCGAGCCCGGGGATCCAGTCGGACCAGCGCCTCCGTGCGCCCGCCGTCCCCTCGAAACCTAGCCGGGCGACAGCGTCGGAAATCAGTAGACCTCCTTCACCAGCTTAACCTTGGTCAGGTCGAGATCGTCTTTGTAACGATCCTTGTTCGACCGTTTTGGCAGCTTGATCTTGTCGCGCTTGATCCGCTTGTAGGGGATCGTGGTGAGGATGTGTTTGATGCCGTTGAGCCGGGCCCGCTTCTTGTCGTCGCTGTGGATCACATACCATGGCGCCAGGCTGGTGCTGGAGGCCTTGAACATCTCGTCCCGGGCGCGCGAATAATCATACCAGCGCGAATAGGATTTTTGGTCCATCGGGCTCAACTTCCACTGCCGCAGCGGGTCCTCGATCCGCTGCTAGAAGCGGCGGTCCTGCTCCTTCTTGCCGACCTCGAGCCATAGCTTGACCAGGATCACCCCCTGACCGACCAGCCAACGCTCGAAATTGGGCACATTGACCAGGAAGCGCTCGATTTCCTTCTTGCTGGCATAGCCCATCACCCGCTCGACGCCGGCGCGATTGTACCAGCTGCGGTCGAAGATCACGACTTCGCCCCCAGCCGGGAAATGCTGGATATAGCGCTGCAGATAGAGCATCGACTTCTCGCGCTCGCTAGGAGCGCTCAGCGCGATGACCTTGAAAGTGCGGGGGCTGACCCGCTCGGTCAGCCGCTTGATCAGGCCGCCCTTGCCGGCGGTATCGCGGCCTTCGCAGACGATGATCACCCGGGCGCCGGTCTCGCGCACCCAGTCCTGCAGATAGCAAAGCTCGACCTGGAGCTTCGCCAGCTCCTTTTCATAGTCCTTGCGCGACATTTTCTCGGGCTTGGCGTCGCTCTTGGCTTTGGCGTCCGGCTTCTTGGCCTTGGCCGGAGCGGGCGGAGCGGCAGGAGCGGCGGCGACATTCTTCTGTTGGATGTTCATCAGCGGGTCCTTGAAATCGACCCATCGGACCCAATCAGACGCGGCGCGGACTTTGTATCGGGTTATGCCTGATTATTGGCCCAAACTGCCCGAAGGCAGTTATTCCGTCCGCTGCTCGCTGACATTATAGTCGATCCGGATCCGTACCCATTCGCCGACCATCGACTTGCCGCCGACCCTAGGCGGGCGGACCAGGAACTGCCATGCGGCCTGGCGCACCGCTCCGGCGAGGTGGGAGCCGGCCGGGCCCTGGCCCAGCTCGACGCAATCTTCGACATGGAACCGCGCCGCCGTCTTGCAGGCGATCATGCCCCAGCCGCCGCCCTCCGGCATAAACTTGGGCAAATAGGTCGCCAGTTCCTGGTTGGTCGGCTCGCGATACCATTCGGCGGCGTAGAGCGGCTCGCCGTTGGGCGCGTTGCCGACCATCTCGCTGTCGCCCGGTGCGCCGCCCTCGGCGAGTTGTCCCGCTCCCGGCGCATTGCTGCCCAGCTTCGAAATGTCCGACGCGTCGAGGAAGTCCTTGCTCACCTCCAGCATCTGCAGCGGCCTTTGGCTGATGGTCGGTTTGACCGGCGGCAGCTTGGGGTGCGGCACTTCCTTGATGGCCCGCGCCGGAGGGGCCGAGTTGGCCCGCGTCGAATCAGCTTCCTGCTCTTTGCCCAGGTCGAAGATGGCGATGCTTCCGCCCTTGAACTGCGGCCTGGTCGGCTGGCGAAGGTCGATCGTCAGGAACGCCAGCAGCAGCAGCACCTCGATCGCCACCGCCAGCGCGAACGACAGTGCGCGCCGCCGGGGGGAGGCGCGTTCCTGGCCGGTTTCGGACCGATAGAAAATCGTGCTCAAGGGGAAAGGCAGTTAGCGATCGGAAGATGAACGGGGGCGGAAACTCGGGCACACCCAATAGAGATGTCCCTTCATTCCCTCAACCGCTCGCTTTCCCTTACTCCGGCGTCGGCCCCGCCTTCATCTCGTGCCGCCGCGCTTCCGCGAGCCGCCGGTCGGCATCGTCGATCGCCTCCAATAGCTCCTCGAACTTGGGCGCATTATCGACCGGCCACAGCCGCGTGAATCTCTCCCCCAGCAGGTTCACTTCCTGCTCGGTCAGCAATCCAATCGCGACGATATGGCGCTCCACGCAAAACTCCTAACCTAGGTTAAACGCCTCATCAGGAGCCTAGTGCCTTTCGTTTCGCCGCAGCCAAGCTGCCTAGCCGCACGGACCGTTGCCCTTCGCAATGATCGCCGCGACCTCCCGGTCGTAATTGTCGGCTAGCTTGAGCAGGCTGATCTTGTCCTTCCGGTTCAGCGCCCATCGCGCCATTTCGCGAGCGCGCTTGGCCAAATCCTTGATCCGGGGGAGGTCGTCCTTCACGGCACCCCCAACGACGGGCCTGCGGAGTTCGTCTCAAACGTTACGGCAGCGCGGAAAATAAATGCGCCCCTTCATTCCGCGCCTGCCCCGGGCGGCGGAGGCGGCACCGGCACGACCGCCGGCACCGGCTCGTCGCGGCCCCAGTGGCCGCGGCGAGGGTAGGGGGTGCCCTTCGCGATCATCTCAGTGACGATCACCATGTACGCGTCATTGTCGATCTTGTCGCAGATCGCGCGCGCCAGCGCGTCCCGCGCCTCGTCCGCCACATGCGGCAGTTTCGACTTGAGCTTGCTCTTGATCAGGGCAGGGGCGGTGGCGAGGGCGACAACCACCAGCGCTTCCAGGTCTTGGCGGGGGACTCGGCTAACCATTCGTCCTTATGAGAACAAACATAGAACAAATGCAAGTACCCGTGTCGCCCTTGGGTGTCCCCGCAATGGTCGAGCCGTTACGGCGGAGAAAGGAAAGGCTGGAGCAGGTGACGCCTTTCAGCGATTGCTCACGCGCCGCTCATGACGCGCATGGCGCGGCCGGAGAGTATGGCGGCTCTACGCAACAGGAGGAACCATGCCCACCCGATCTGCCCGCTCCTATTATCTCGCCGGGCTTGCCGTCATGCTGGCCGTGTCGTTCCTGCAGGTTTGGATGACCGTCGTCGGCGGGATCGCCGGCGAGGATAATCCCCAGAACCAGGGCTTCCTCGGAGTGGTCGTCACGGCCGGGGCGTGCGCCTTTGTCGCGAGGGGCAGGGCGCCAGGGATGGCGCGGGCGATGCTGGCGACGGCGGGCGTCCAGGCCCTGCTCGCGGCCATGGTCGCCACCGCCCCGATCACCGGGCAGCCGGTCAAGATCGTGATGCTGAGCGGGGTCTTTTGTGTCTTCTGGCTAGCGTCGGCGGCGTTGTTCAGGCGAAGCGCCGCCGAGCGCTGCCGCTAGAGCGACCGGCTCTCGTCAGCCTCGGTCAGCGGGCAGACCGCCTTCTCGCCCATGGCGACCCGCTGCGCGGCGTGTTGGGCGCAGGCATCCTTCTTGAATTCATCCAATACCGGCAGCAGCGCATCGGACAGCAACTTGTTCGCGGTGGCAACTACGGGATCGGTCTCGATGTCGACCGTCGATGCCAGGAAATGCTTGCCTGCGGCCGAGGATCCGAACGCGACCAGCACGCGCAGCTCTTCGGTGGTGAATTGCCGGGCATAGGCCTGCGCATAAGCGTCGAGGATCGCGGGGCGCTGGGCCTCGAACTTGGGCGTAAACTTTGCGAGGACCCGGTCGACGTTCTGCTCGACTTCGGCGCGTGTCGCATCGTCGGCGTCCGGGCCCAGCTGCTCGGATGCGGCGTACAATGCGCTTTCGCGTATCATGTCCAATATGTCTCCCGCCGGCTGGCTGAGCGCCACGAACTGGCGCGCCAGCTCGAGCCTCTCGGCGTTGGCCATCACCTGGGCGGTAGTGAGACGGGCAGTTGCTGCAGGCTCGGCAGCGAGGCCGGCCGACGAAGTTAGCAGGAGTGAAATCGAAGCGAGCAGGATTTTCATGACACACCGCCGACTGTTGAAATGCGAGGGCGTCCTTGTGTCGGCGGAGGCGTTAAGGCCGTCTTACTTCGACTCGGGGAGGCACCATCCCCTGGTCCAAGTGCAGCGTAATCAACCGTTCTGATGCCATAAGGTGTGGCAATCGCATTGAATGGCCCTGCAATTTAGTGATTATCACTGCCTAACCCTTTAGGGTTGGGAAATGAGCAGGGGCAAGTTTCGCGTCATCGACGGCGGCCGGAAGTGGACCAAGCCGGGATCGTACCAGCTGGAGCCGCCAAAGCCTCGCGCGGGCTGGCTGGGCTATTCCGGCCTGTGGCTGGGCGCGATCTTTGTGGGCCTGGTCGTCGGGATCGGGCCAGGCTGGCTTGAGCGTGGGCAAGCCTCAGGTGCCGACCAGCCGCAGGCCCTGCTGGCTGCATCCAGCGGCGTCCGCGCCCATTTCAGCTTTTGCCACACCGGCGGCGGCTATAATTGC
>DATJKE010000044.1:0-5739 GCA_035491735.1 Sphingomicrobium sp. | reverse complement strand
TCGCCGAATTGGCCCGAAAATCGCGCCATACACCCAGCCTCGTTCAGCCGAGGGTGGTAAACCACCCCTCCATCGCCGATCTCAGCAACGGCGCACTATCCACCGTACGTGTGCTGAGCTGCCTCAATGAGCTCGGCGTACCGGAAATTGTTGCAGCCTCTTTCCGCATGGCGATCGGCGGCAACGTCACGGTAGATAATATTCACGCGGGGGGAATTGCCGCTGCCGTGGATATCGAGGATGGAACTCTCGGCCTTGCCAGCAACCTGGGGGATGATGCTGCCCTTGGCTGGCTCGATTTTCACCCCAACACCGGCGGAAAAATATTGGGCCGGAAGCTACCGCTATGGCCCGACGTCCTTAAGCTTGCCCGTTGGGCCCATTGTGCCTTTGCCGACAGGGTCGTGATCGGCTGGGACATCGCAATTCTGGTCGAGGGACCGACGTTGGTTGAGGGAAATAGCGGACCGGATGTCGACCTGATGCAGCGCCCGCTTCGCCGTGGCATCGGGCAAGGCCGTTTCGCTGAATTGCTATTGTACAATCTTCGCAGCCGGCAAGCGGCACCAGCCCAAGCCAATTCAAATCGATTTCCGCTCCGTTCTCCGCCAGGAGCGGGAAGCGATATAGGCCATCGGTAGGCCAACGCAGATGAAGTGCGAGAAAAGCGCGTTGCCGACTCGCCACGGGTCGAGGCTTGGCTGCGTGCCGAAGCGGGTTGGAACCACGATCCAGTACATCACCAAATAGATGGCGAATCCATATAACGGCCCGGCGACATACCAATAGCGCCGTGCGGCCTCGATCCGGCCGGCGATGAGAAAATAGAGCGTCACCATCACCGTCATCAGCGCATAGTGGACGCCCAGGCCCAGCGCCGCGGCCGCGACTCCGCCTTCCTTCATGCCATCGCCGAACGGGCCGCTGGCGACGTAACGGAGGACCTGCCCAGGGCTGACGCCGGCCATTCCGGAGAAGACGAAAGCGCTCAATATATCGAGTGTGCCGCTGGCAAGTATCGCCATCGCCCAAGCCCTGCGTTGATCCGCTAGCATCTCGTCCTCCGTCTTGCCCGCAGGTTTCGGGGTGATTGAGCCCGATTGAAGCCACTTCTCACTGAAACGACAATATTTGCTGCCGGGCGAGCCACCCGGCGGCTGAACGTCGATTTTCTGCGGGCGAACGGCAATCGACAAAGGGCGCGCACGGCATCATCTTCCAAAGCCGTGGCCACCAATCTGCTTGGATCATTCGGCGATATCCATGTCCCGCAAGTCGTGGCGCCGGGTCCGGACGCGCTCGGCCGGTCTCGCACCCGTGCCGCGCTTTGGGTGACGCTGCTTTTCTGGCTGTCGAGCTATGCGCTTTTGACGCTGGCTACGGCGCTCAGCGGCAACCCGCACTTCCTCGCCATCTCCGGGATGCGTGTCCTGTCGACTCTGATCGGGCTTGGATTTTGCTATTTGATCCACCTGCTGCTCCGGAATCGGCGGCTCAATACAAGCAAGAAAAGGCTGATCGCCCTGGCGATCGTCGCGCCGGTATGCGCGGAGCTTTATGCCTGGGCGGCCTATTTCGCGATTGCTGCGGTCGATCCGGACGTCAGCCTGAAGAATTTTAACTGGGCCGAAGCGGTCCGCACCATCGCCTTCTGGACGTGGTTCTTTCTCGCTTGGGCCGGGCTCTATCTTGCACTCATGTACAGCTTCGATGTGTGGGACGAGCAGCGCCGTTCGGCCGAACTGCGGGAGCAGGCACACGTCGCCCAGCTCCGCGCGCTGCACAGCCAGATCAACCCCCATTTCCTGTTCAACAGCCTGAATTCGGTGTCGGCGCTGATCCTCGACAAGGATAGCGAGAAGGCCGAGGAAATGGTCACAAAGCTGGCACGCTTCCTTCGCCTCGGCCTGTCGGCGGATCCGACCCGCAAGATCCCGCTCGAGCTGGAGATCGAGCTTCAGCGCAGCTATTTGGAGATTGAGCAGCTGCGCTATCCGGATTTGTCGGTCGAGTTCGATATTGCCGATGATGTGAAAAGCGCACTGGTTCCGGCGCTGATCCTGCAGCCGATCGTCGAAAATGCTGTCAAATACGGCGTCGCCGGCGCTCCACCTCCTGCCAAGATCGGCATCGGCGCCAGCTGTGTCGACGGACGATTGCGGCTTGAGGTGGACGATAGCGGCAATGGCAAGCCGGTGGCGAGCGGCGGCGGCATCGGGCTGGCCAACGTCGAGCAGCGGCTGGTGTTATTGTATGGCGTAGACCGGTCAAGCATGACCGCCGGACGGGATGCCCACGGCGGCTTTCGGGTCCGCCTCCTCCTGCCGCTGGAGGTCGCATGACTCCGCTCCGCGTCTTGACCGTCGATGATGAGATGCTGGCGCTGAAGCGCTTGAAGCTGCTGCTTCAGACCATTCCCAAGGCGGAGCATGTTGGCGAAGCCGCGAGCTGCGCCGAAGCGATCGCCAAAATCAATCAGCTGCGGCCGGAGGTCGTGCTGCTCGATATCAAGATGCGCGATGGCAACGGTTTCGAGGTGGTCGAAGCCGTAGCACAACGCCCCAACCCGCCATTGATCATCTTCGTCACCGCCTTCGACCAATATGCCGCACAGGCGTTCGACAGCGCGGTGACCGATTATCTGTTGAAACCGGTTGAACGCGAGCGGCTGGTCCGAGCCCTGTTGAAGGCCGAGCGGCAGCTTCACATCAAGGATGCCGAATTAAGGGTCGACGAATTGCAACAGGTGCTTCGAAATCTGCGCGCCGCCCGCAATGGCGATGGGCAGCCAGCGTTCGAGACCGAATTCTGGTTGCGCGGCTCAGGTGGCTTGGTGCGAGTGCCGGTCGATGCGATCGATTGCGTCAGCAGCGCCGACGAATATGTCGCGATCCACACGGCATCGGGATCGCATTTGATGCGCGGTTCAATTCGCCAGTTTGCCGAGCGCGTCGAGCCCGGCCTGTTCGTCCGCATTCACCGCCGCTGGCTGGTCCGGCAAAGCGCGATCAGCGAGCTATGCACGGGCAAGATCGGCCGCACCGAAGTGGTGCTGCGCAACGGCAAGCGCTTGCCCGCCGGGCGCGTGCATCTCAAGCAGCTGCGGCAATCCATCCAGGCAATGACGCGGCACTGAGTGAATAAGCCCCTCGATTTCGACCCAAAAGGGGGTGCGCTGCTCAATTGCGATCCGCAAAGCCTGAGGCCGATGTGGCGGCAAATGTAAGGTCGCCTCCGGATTCCTCCTGATTTTGATGAACGCTAGATTAACGTAGGACTTACAATGCCTTCTCGGGCTTGAGGCATTCCCCGCGTCGCTCTCGGTCCCCGGCTGGTGTCGCGTAGCAAGCCAAAAATGGGCGAAACCATGACCAAATCGAGCGGCGCATCATTTTCGGATCGTCCCTGGGAGCAGGACTTGGCAATCATCTTCAGCTCCCGAGACGGCTATGTCTGGGCAAGCTGGCTGAATTCAGAGGCATCGGTCAGACTCGGCCGCCACGGCATGGTTACCTCAATGATGCGCGACTTCCTGGCGCAGGATGCGATCGGAGTAAGATTGAACGAGCACCGGCCGAGTAGCCCTCGCTAGCGGTCCTCCATTTTTTCTGGCTTTTGGCGCAGCGGGCACGGCGCTAGGGCTGGGTCCATGCTCAAGAAGACCCCGGCCGATATCGCCTCCCTGAAGCTGGTCGACGACCGGCTGCGCTGGCTTAGCGCCTGGACCATCCATCATGCCAACCATATCCGGGAAAGCGCCGACGGGCTGAAGGTCGGCGGTCATCAGGCGAGCTGCGCGTCGATGACCGCAATCATGGCCGCGCTCTATTTCCATGCGCTCGGGCCCAACGACCGGGTCGCGGTCAAGCCGCACGCCGGGCCGGTGCTGCATGCGATCCATTACCTGCTCGGGTCCCAGAGCCTCGACCAGCTCAAGAATTTCCGCGGCCTAGGCGGGATGCAGAGCTATCCCAGCCGGACCAAGGACAGGATTCCGGTCGACTTTTCGACGGGCTCGGTGGGGCTCGGCGTGGCGATCACCGCCTTCGCATCGCTCGTGCAGGACTATCTTACCGCCCACGGCATGATGGCTGAAGGAGATCGCGGCCGCTTTGTGGCGCTGATCGGAGATGCCGAACTCGACGAGGGCAATATCTACGAATGCCTGATCGAGGCTTACAAGCACGACATCCGCAATTGCTGGTGGATCGTCGACTATAACCGGCAAAGTCTCGACGCAACATCGGCCGACCGCATGTTCGAACGGTTCGACGAGATTTTCGCGAGCTGCGGGTGGCGCACGGTCGAGCTTCGCTACGGCAGGAAACTGTCAGCGGCGGTCCATGAATATCCTGTCCTCGCCGGTTGGCTCGACGCGTTGCCCAACGCCGACCATTCGGCGCTGCTCTATCAGGGCGGCGCGGCCTGGCGGGCAAGGATCGAAGCAGACCTCGGCAAGAAGGCGGCCGCTTTGCTCAAGGCCTTTGACGACGAAGCGCTGGGCGCGCTGATGAGCGACCTTGGCGGCCATTGCATGGATACGCTGGTGGAAGCCTTCGACGCCGCCCAGGATGATGTCCCGACGCTGTTCGTCGCCTGGACCGTCAAAGGCTTCGGCCTGCCTTTCGCCGGCCACAAGGACAATCATGCCGGCCTGATGAACCCAACTCAGGCGCATGCCCTGCGCGACGTGATGGGCGTCAAGGCAGGAGAGGAATGGGAGCCGCTGGCGGGGCTTGGCGGCAATGAAAGGCCGGGCGTCGAAGCGCTGCTCGATCGGACCCGGATCGCGCGCGAAAAGCGTGTCAGGTCGTTCGGCCAACTGTCGGTGCCAGCGATCCCTGCCCCGCACGGCGACGAACAGTCCACTCAGGCGGCGTTCGGGCGGATCCTGCTCGATCTCGCCAAGTCCGGCGATCCTATCGCAGACCGGATCGTCACGACGTCTCCCGACGTCACCGTGTCGACCAACCTCGGCGCGTGGGTCAACCAGCGCGGGTTGTTCAAGCGCCGCGAAATGACCGATGTTTTCGCCCAGGCAAAGATTCCATCGGCGCAAAAATGGTCAGGCAACAACAAAGGTCAGCACATCGAGCTGGGGATCGCGGAATCCAATCTTTTCCTGATGTTGGCCGCGCTCGGTCTATCGGGAGATCTGTTCGGCGAGCGGCTCGTTCCGATCGGAACGCTCTACGACCCGTTCATTGCCCGCGGCCTCGATAGCCTCAACTATGCCTGTTACCAGGATGCCCGCTTCCTGCTGGTCGCGACCCCTTCCGGCCTGACGCTGGGAGCCGAAGGCGGCGCTCACCAGTCGATCAATCCGCCCTTGATCGCGCTCGGCCAGCCGGGACTGCGCCATTACGAGCCGGCATTTGCCGACGAGCTGGCGGCGATGATGGAGGAAGCGTTCCGTTTGATCGACGACCCCAAAGGCGAATCCACCTATCTCCGCCTGTCGACCCGTTCGATTGCGCAGATGGAACGAGCCGACGACAGCTGGAGGGATGGCGCGCTCAAGGGTGGTTATTGGCTGAAGGAGCCGGGGCCGAACGCCGAAGCGGCGATCGTCGCGATGGGCGCGCTGATGCCCGAGGCGTTGGCGGCATGGGAGGAGCTCTCCGACGACATTCCCGGGCTCGGCCTCCTGAGCGTCACCTCGCCCGACCTGCTCCACCGGGCCTGGACCGCGGCGCAGGCGGAGCGTTGGGCGGGCCGGCGCGAACCAAGCCATGTCGA
>DATJKE010000043.1:0-12194 GCA_035491735.1 Sphingomicrobium sp. | reverse complement strand
TGGCGGAGCGGGAGGGATTCGAACCCTCGATACGGTTTTGCCGTATACTCACTTTCCAGGCGAGCGCCTTCGACCACTCGGCCACCGCTCCGCATGCTCTGGAATCGGGGCCATGTAGAGGGGCTTCGCTAAAGGGGCAAGCTTGCCGCGCGGCGCTTCGCACCTCTATGGCGGCAAGCCATGGCGCGGCGCTTCGACCACCCTCCTTCGGCTGATGAGATCGAAGCCATTGCGCGCCGGGCGATGCAGGGGCTGCCCGAGCCCTTTGCCTCCCACTTGCAGCATGTCGTGTTGCAGATCGAAGAATATGCCGACGAAGCATTGCTCGAGGAAATGGGCATTGAGCACCCGCTCGACCTGACCGGCGTCTATGAAGGGATCCCGATCGCCCAGCGAAGCGTCGAGACCTCGGGGTCCCTCCCCGATCGCATCCGCCTGTTCCGCCAGGCAATTCTTGCCGAATGGTGCGAGGAAGGCGAGGCGTTCGAGCACCTTGTCCGTCACATTTTGATCCACGAAGTCGGGCATCATTTCGGCCTTAGCGACAACGACATGCACGCGCTGGAGGAACAGGCGTGAGCCCGTTGCTCATCGGCGAAGACCTGGCGTTGATCCGCGGCGGGAGATTGCTGTTCGAACGACTCGATATCTCGCTGTCGCAAGGGGAGGCGATCCACGTCACGGGCCCCAATGGCAGCGGAAAATCGAGCCTGATCCGGCTGATAGCGGGCCTGCTTAAACCCTGCTTCGGACGGATCGTACGGGCCGAAGCAGTGCTTGCCGACGAGGGCCTGGCGCTCGACCGCGAACTGCCGCTTGGTCGTGCATTGGCCTTCTGGACGGGGCCGCGATTGACCCAGGCACTGGCCGCTTTCGAATTGGAGGAGCTCGCAAACGTGCCGGTCCGGCTTCTGTCGACGGGGCAGGCCAAGCGGGCCCAGCTGGCGCGGGCCGTGGCGAGTGCCGCGCCGCTATGGCTGCTCGACGAACCCTTGAACGGGCTCGACCGCAAAGGCGCCGGCGAGCTCGATCGCGCCGTTGCCGGGCATCGAGCGAATGGCGGCGCCGTCCTGGCTGCTAGCCATCTGCCGCTTGCCGGTGATTGGCGATCATTGGAACTTGGCGCATGACCGGACGGCTGATCCGCCGTGAGGTTCGCCGCGGATTGCAAGGAGCAGCATGGCTGCCAGTCGCATTCTTCCTGTTGGTAGCGACGATCGTGCCGTTTGCGGTCGGGCCTGATGCACGGCTGTTGGCGAGGATTGGCGGAGGGGCGCTGTGGATCGCGGCGCTGACCGCTGCGCTGATGCCGATCGAGCGGTTGGTCGAACCAGACCGGGCGGACGGCGTACTCGATCAGTTGGCGCTAACCGGAATGACAGAAGAGGCGATTGGCGCGGCCAAGATGACGGGTCACTGGCTGACCTTCGGGCCGCTTTTGCTGATCGCGGCAGTCCCCGGCAGCTTTCTGGTCGGTCTCGACGGGCCGGCTCTCGGCCGGTGCCTCATCTCGCTGGCGATTGGGACACCAGCCCTCGCCGCGATGGCCGTGGCCGTTGCCGCCTTGACCGCCGGGCTTCCGCGCGCAGGCGCCCTGGCTGGCTTGCTGATGATGCCGCTGGCAGTCCCGCTAGTGATCTTCGGGGCGGCGGCTACCGGAGATTCGGAAAGCGCGGCGTTGAAGCTGGAAGCGGCCGTAGCCTTGTTGCTGGTTGCCGGCGCGCCGTTCGTTGCCGGTGCCGCGATCCGTGCCAGCAGAACCTGATCCAATCAGTCGATCACTTGGACCAACGGGCGAAAATTGCGGTTGGCAGCAGCAATCCCCGCGCTTCCTCACGAATCGCCATTTCCCCGCATTCAACCTGGCCGCCGAGGTCAGCCGTAACCTGCCGTAGCAATTCGCCGATCGCGAGGGCCGACATGCGCACGGCATAGGCCGTCAACACCAGGAAGCGGCTGTCCGCATCGAGCAGCATTCGGCAATCGGCCAGCAACGGGGCCAGATGCTCTTCCAGCCGCCACACTTCGCCTTCCGGCCCGCGGCCGAACTTGGGCGGATCGAGCAGTATGCCGTCATAGCGCCGCCCGCGCCGCACTTCGCGAGCGGTGAATTTGGCGGCATCGTCGACGATCCAGCGGATCGGCCTTTCGGCGAGGCCCGACAGGGCCGCATTGGCCCGGCCGCCCTCTACCGACTTCTTCGATGCGTCGACATGGACCAAGCGACCACCAGCTTCGCTGAGCAGCAGGGTACCGACCCCGGTATAGCCGAACAGGTTCATGACGTCGGCATCGGCCGAGCGATCCCGCATCCAGTCCCATTGTGGCGCCATGTCGGGAAAGAAGGCGAGATGGCGGAACGGCGTCAGGCTGGCATGGAAGCGCACACCGCCACGCGACAGCGGCCAGTCGCGTGGCACGTCGCGGTGGCGAACCCAGCGGCCGCCTCCCTCCTCGTCCGAACCAGGTACGAAGGTTGCGTCGGGCGACCAGTCGGTGCGGGCGGGTGCCCACATCGCCTGCGGCTCGGGCCGAACGACGCTGATGGAACCGTATCGCTCCCACTTCTGCCCATGGCCGCTATCGATCAGGCCCCAGTCTTCCCAAGGCTCCGCGACGATCGTCTTGAGATCTGTGAGGGTCATGCCGCGAGCGCGAGCTTGCCGCCGATGGAAGCAATGGCCTTTGGGCCGTCGAGCATCGCTTGCCCTGCGGCACGAGCCGCCGCGACATTGACCGATCCTATCTCGGCGAGCATTTCCTCGGCGGTCATGATCCGACCGAATATCTCGATCGAACGCGCCATCGCATCCGCCCGCCCTTGAGGGGTCTCCAGGGCCATCAATATGCCCGCTTCGATTTGGGCGCGAGCCCGGTTGAGCTCGGCTTCCGATAAGCCGGTGGCGGCCTGCTCCACGACTTCCCGGGCCAAATTCAATGCCTCTGTCGCCCGCCCTTTGTCGGCCGCGAGATTGATCGCGAACAGTCCGGTGTCACTGAAACCCTGAGTCCAGGAATAGACCGAATATGCGAGGCCACGCTCCTCCCGAAGCTCCTGGAACAGTCGTGACGACATGCCGCCGCCCACCGCCTGGGCGAACAGCGACAAGGCCGGAGCTTCATCGCTCGATGCGGGAAGTCCGCGGTAGGCCAGGGCCAGATGGGTTTGCTCAGCCTGCTTGCGATCGGAGCGAGTCCCTCCAACGAAATTCGCGAGCGCGATATTGGGCACTGCATTGGCTTCCAAATCGCCGAACAACGCCTCGGCCAGTAACAGGACGTGGCCAGGATCGACCTTGCCTGCGGCCGAAATGACCAGCCGGTCTGGCCGATACTGATCGTCCAGCCAGGCCACGCAATCTTTCCGCGTGAGGCTGAGTATGCTCGTCTCGCTGCCGAGCACCGGCCTCGCCAAAGGCTGTTCGCCGAAGGCCGCCTCGAACAGCCGGTCATGGATCAGGTCGTCGGGCGCATCGAGGCATTCCCCGAGCTCCGACAAAATGACCAGCTTCTCCCGCTCCAGCTCCGCCTCGTCGAGCTTCGGCGCCCTCACCAGGTCGGCGATCAGCTCCAGAGCCAAGCCGACATCGGCAGCCAGTGTCCGGGCATGGAAAGTCGTCTGGTCGCGCGACGTCCATGCATTGAGCGAGCCGCCAACATCCTCAATCGCTTCGGCGATGGCGCGGGCATCGCGGCCGCGAGCGCCCTTGAACACCATATGCTCGACCAAATGCGCCAGCCCGCCCTTGCCATCAGCTTCCGACCGCGAGCCGACGAATGCGTGCAAGCCGATTGCCACCGATTGGGCGCCCGGCATCGGGTCGATGGCGACGGTGACGCCATTGGCGAGGCGGGTAAGCTCAGCCACTGGCGCGCTCTTTCCGCCAACGCTGGCGAAGCGCAAGCAGGTAAATTGTCACCGCGACGCCGGCGAACAGGAACCACTGGATGGCGTAGCTCAAATGATTGTTGGGGATAGTCGACGGGGATGGCGGCGCGCTGGCCGTCAGCCCCGGCCCTGCCGACGCCGCAACCAGCCGCATCCGGCTCAGCTTGTCGGGTGCGATCACTCCGCTGACCAATCCGCCGCGATAGGCACGGCCGGCATTAGGATCCTTCGACCAGCCAATTTCGACGGAAACTCCCGGTCCTTCAGCGCCGGTGCGGCAATCGGCGATGATCAGATAGCCCGGTTCACCCCCCAGGTTCTGCCCCGCGGCCGTCCGGAAACCGATCACCGACAGGCAATTGGCGGTGGCCGACCGGAACAAGGGCAGCGGCTCCTTCGGCGGAATCGACGGCCATCCGATCGGCGGCAGGTTCGCGGCGGCGGCATAAGCGGCGAGCAGCGCTTCCTTCTCCTTGCGCCGCTCCAGCTGCCAAATGCCGAGCCCGATCATCGCCGCCACCGCCAGGGCGACGAGGATGGTCGGGATCAAGGGAAGCTTGCGGCTCATTCGGCAAGCCTCCCCTCGCGGGCACGGTGCTTATGTTCCTGGTAGATCAGAGCCGCCTTGCCGAGACGCAGACCGTAGATGGTGAGCCCGGCCGCAACCGGCAGCCAGATCAAATGCACCCACCAGGGCGGACTGACCGCCTGGTCGAGCAGTATGGCACCCCCCGCGACGACCGCCCCGACGATCAGGATCAGGAATGCCGCAGGCCCGTCACCGACATTATAGGCGGCGAAATCGAGACCGCAGTTACCGCAGTGAGGTGCGAAACTGGTGAGGCCCGCGAACAGCGTCCTCGCGCCGCAGCGGGGGCACAGCCCCTCAATGGTCGCCGCCGCCAGCGACGGCGCGGCGCCATTCGCTGGCGCGTCTGCCATTAGCCTCCGTGCGTCGGCGCGCCCGCCCCGCCCCACACATAGATCGAGACGAACAGGAACAGCCAAACGACGTCGACGAAATGCCAATACCAGGCGGCCGCCTCGAAGCCGAAATGGTGCTTCGGAGTGAAATCGCCCTTGTAGGCCCGAGCGAGGCAGACGATCAGGAAGATGGTGCCGATGATTACATGGAAGCCGTGGAAGCCGGTCGCCATGAAGAAGGTCGCGCCGAAGATGTTCGCCTTAAAATTGAACGGCGCATGGATATATTCATAGGCCTGGATCGAGGTGAACAGCAGGCCGAGAATGATCGTTAGCCAAAGCCCCTTCTTGAGGCCGTCATTCTCGCCAACGCCGAGCGCACCCCACAGCCCCTTCTTTTCGCCGCCGCGATGGCCATGGATCATGGCGTGATGGGCCCAGGTCACGGTGGTACCCGAGCAGAGCAGGATGAAGGTGTTGAGCAGCGGGAAGCCGAACGGGTCGAGGACTTCCAGACCCTTCATCGGCCATTGGGCGATGGTCGCCGTGTCGGTAATATGCTGGACCGCTCCATCGACCCACTCGACCGGCGCCGGGAACAGGGCGGAGGAGAAGAAGGCCCAGAACCAGGCGACGAAGAACATCACCTCCGAGGCGATGAACATGATCATGCCGTAGCGCAGGTGAAGCTGGACGACCGGCGTATGGTCGCCCGCCTTGCCCTCGCGGATGACATTGGCCCACCAGTTGAACATCGTCACGCCGATGCCGATGAACCCAAGCAGCATGAGGAATTTGCCGTAGGGATTGTCATGCATCCACATCACGGTGCCGCCGAAGAAAGACAGCGCGGCGGTGGCCCCGATCAGCGGCCACTGGTCGGGCGGAAGAATATGATAATCGTGATTCTTGGTCGATGCCATGACGTGTGAATTCCCTGTGGTTGCCAGCGGCTCTAGCGGGGCGTTTCCGGATTTTCCACCGGATAAAATGTGTAGCTGAGCGTGATCTCGTCGATGCCCTTGGTGTCGGGGTCCTTGCGTAGCTTGGGGTCGACAAAGAAGACCACCGGCATGCGCACGCTTTCGCCCGGTTTGAGGGTCTGCTCGGTGAAGCAGAAGCACTCGATCTTGCTGAAATATTTGCCCGCCGATTCCGGCGTCACATTGAAGATCGCCTGTCCGGTGGTGGACCGCGCGGTGTAATTGGTGGCGTCGTAATAGATGGTCGTCCGGGCGCCAGGATGGATCCGGACCGTCTCCTGCCCGGGAACGAACTTCCATGGCAGCCGGGGATCGATATTGGCGTCGAACCGCACGCCGATCTGGCCGGCCACCGCGCCGGGGGCAGCATCGGCCTTCATCGTCGTCCCGCCGAAACCGGTGACCTGGCAGAACACCCGGTAAAGCGGCACGGCGGCAAAGGCGAGGCCGAGCATTGCCAGGCCGAAAAGACCCGCGCGGATCCCGACGACCCGGTTCTTCTGGGTCAGCGAAGTCACCGGTTGATGCCCAGCTTGGCGATGGTGATGGCGAACATCAGCACCACGAATAGCCCGAGCAAAATGGCCAGCAGGCGGGAACGCTCGCGCTGCCGCTTGCGGATGATTTCATCTTCCTCGGTCGGCATCAGATCAGCCACCGGTCGACGACCAGCGCCGCGAACAGGCCGAACAGATAGAGGATCGAAAAGCCGAAAAGCTTCTTTTCCGGTCCCATCGACTTGGGTTCGGTGGCCTTGTTGGCGAACACGTTGAGCGCGAGCAGAAGGAAAATCGCGCTGAATATGGTCGAAGAGAAGCCATACACCCAGCCAGTCAGGCCAAGCGGCCAAGGGGCGATTGCCGCAGCGATCATCGGCAGCGTGTAGAGGAGGATATGCCGGCGCGTGCTTTCGACGCCCGCCACCACCGGCAGCATCGGCACACCTGCGTTGGCGTAATCGGTCCTGACGAACAGCGACAGCGCCCAGAAATGCGGCGGGGTCCAGAGGAAGATGATCGCAAACAGCAGGATCGGCAGCGTCGTCACGTCGCCGGTCACCGCGGCCCAGCCGATCAGCGGCGGAAAGGCCCCGGCCGCGCCACCAATGACGATGTTCTGAGCAGTCCGCCGCTTGAGCCAGACGGTGTAGACCAGCACGTAGAACAGGATCGAAATGGCCAGCACCGCGGCGGCCAGATGATTGGCCGCCAGGTCCATCAGGATCACCGAAAACACTGCCAGGCCGACCCCGAAGTGGAGTGCCGTCTGGCGGCTCATCCGGCCAGCCGGCAGCGGACGTTTGGCGGTGCGCTTCATCTTGGCATCGAGATCGGCCTCATACCATTGGTTAAGCGCTCCGGCCGCGCCGGCGCCGAGCGCGATGCACAGCACGGCGGTGAACCCCAGCACCGGATGGACCGGCCCGGGCGCAGCGAGAAGACCGCACAGTCCGGTGAAGACCACCAGGCTCATTACGCGCGGCTTGGTCAGCGCGAGCAGGTCGCGCCAATCGGCCGGCAACTGCTCGTCTCGGGTCAGGGGGACGCTGGTCACGCGCGTGCCTATAGGGGGTCACCCGCGATCAGGAAAGGGCCGCCATCATAGGAGTTTGGCGGCGCGGCCGGGGCGGTAACTGGCTATGGGCGGCGAATGTCCGAAATGGGTGGAAAGCGGTCATTTCGCGTCAGGCAGCCGTCAACTCTGCGTAACCCGGGTTACCGGCAGGAAGAAGAGCGCGGGCAGCACGACCAAGCAGACCCAGGCGAGCCGGATATCCAGGAAGGCCAATGGTATGGCTGCGGCATAGACCGCCACGGCGGGCCAAATCCTTCGGAACACCCGGCGATGGAGTGAACGGTGGAACTCGTTGCGGCTAATCTTCGCAGCATGCCTCCGCAGCAGGCCGAAGGATACCGTGCACGTCATGATCACGAACGCATAAGAGGCCGCGGCACGCGGCGAAAACGGATGCTGTCCAAAGAAGCGTGCAACAATCGGGATCAGCGTTATCCAGAACAGCGCATTGTTGTTGAGCCAGACGGTCGCGCGGTCCGCCTTCGGCAGGGTGAAGATCAGATAATGATGGTTGCTCCAGAAGATCGCGATGACAACGAAACTCAACGCATAGGTGGCAATGACCGCCGAGAACCGCATCAACGCAGCGTTATCACTACCGAAGGCGAGTTCATCCGGTATGTGGATTTCGAGGATCATGATCGTCACGACGATCGCGAATACCGCGTCAGAAAAAGCCTCGATGCGGCGGTTGGTCGGCTTTAACTCCGACGGGAGCATCAACCCGTCCTTGGACCCGTCCGCCATCGGAAGATTTCGGTGAGCGGCTTTAGTGATGGCCACCGCCCCAATTAGGCATGGTGAAGCTCACCACCTTGCTCTGTCCAGGGAAGAGATTGTGGTTTGCGTCGACCAAGTCGATCTTCACTTTGTGCGGTCCGGGCGGCAAGCCATATATGTCGATGGTATTGCTGTTACTCGTGTCCGCCCATAACCATGGCAAGTCGTCGACCGTTATGTGCAAATGTCCCACGCGTGGCGACGCTTGCAGCGCACCCTGCCCAAGTACAGGGCCGATGCGAACATTTTCCGCTCGGTATTGAATCCAGACCAGGCCCTTGGGCAGGCCTTCGGGAAGCGGCGGATCGACAATCAGTTTGGGCGGGGGTTCATTCTTGATTTCTATGTAAGGTGTGGCGCCACCCTGCCATGCAGTTTGGGCATAGGCGCCCGCTGTGAGTGCGGTCGCGGTTGCGGCCATCGCAAGTATCGTGATGAAGTTGCGCATCGGCATTCCCCCAGCGCGAGTTGAGAATCGAACGCGAACGCAACGCGTGCTCAACCGTTGGGAAATGCGGGAACGCTACCTACTGGCGGCCTCAAAAACGCCCTGACTCAACACAACGAGTCGGGTCAAGCGTTGGGACTTGCTAATGACCGCAATCGGTCGCTTGTGGCTGGAATGGGTGGAAGACCACCGTCCCCTGGTCCCAATCTGGGAGGTACGGGTTTAAACTGACTAACCTAGATTAAAATTTCTGCCATTCTCCGTCGAGCTTCTCGGAGAGGCAGCAAATGCGCAATTACCGGCTCTATTTCGTCGACCTATTCACTGGTGACGTCAAAAACCACCAAGAGTTTGAGGCTGAAGACGACAGTGCAGCCACCGTTGAGGCGGACCGGCTGCGCGGCAATGCGCCGATAGAATTATGGTGCCGGACTCGCAGGATAGCGAAGTGGCCTGCCCTGCTTTAATGTCTGCAACGGGTGGAGAACGGACGTTAGACCGGTTTTGATTTCCGGACACGTTGTCCTTGTGCCTTGAGCGAACTCTGGAACAAGCGATCCGACGTTTCCACCGCTGCGTCCGGTGTCATTTTCACATCGACACCGTCTGGGCCATCGAGCACCACTTCGCCATCTTCAGCTTTGACCGAACTTGGCTCGTCGTAGATCTTGTGATCAGCCATGGTCATAGAGCGCATTGGGCCCAGCTCGGTTCCAAGCATCCCTCTCTCATGACCACAATGGGTCGAAAGCGGACATTGGCCGCCGAGCAACTGCAATAGGGCCATAGCCTTTAGCCCTACCCCTGCTTCCGCTCCGCCCTGCCGAACATGGCGGCAGAGGCCAGCCAGATCAGTGCGAACAGCGCCGAGAAGATCCCGCTGCGGAGATCGGTGAACATACCGATCAGGCTTGCCGCCAACTGGGCTGCTGCGGTGACGGCCATGGCGCGCGCCATGCCGGCCGCCCGGAACCCGGCGATCGCAGAACCGAAAAGTGCAATCGCCAGGACGGCAGCAAACATCAGGTTGAGGGGATTGTCCTCATCGCCGATCATGCCGACCGCGCCGCTTGCCCAGATGGTCAGCAACCCGGCTGCCAGGGCCAAGCCAACAGCGGCGCGATACGCCTTGTTGTCCGACATTCTCACGGTCAACTCGAACAACAGTCCGACCCCGCCAATGAGCACGGCGGCGAAAATGAAGTCGAACCGGGTCCAATTCACGCCGCTTGTGAATTGCATAGCCAGGAAGGGTGTCAAAAGGACGAGCACGGCGAGGCTCCACCCGGCAATCCGCCATCGGCTGCGCCCGATCCTTGTATCGCTTGCCATTCCCAGGCCTCCATGCATGACTGGGGAGCAAGCATCGCCGAACGGCCGGTGAGCGGCATGAGCAACGACTGAGGTTTCGCTGAAAAGTGTCTTCCGGCAGGTTCAGCTTCGACCGTTTCCGGCTCGATCCGCAGGATCGGCGGCTGTGGCGCGACGATGAGCCGATCGAGATCAACAGCCGCTACCTCGACGCGTTGGCCCTGCTGGTGCGCGAGCAGGGTCGGCTGGTCTCGAAGGACCGCTTTCTCGACGAAGTGTGGCGCGGCGTTCCGGTCACCGACGAGGCGCTGACCCAGTGCATCAAGACGCTTCGCCGCCAGCTCGGCGACGATGCCGCCCGGCCGCAATTCATCGAGACGGTGCCCAAGCATGGCTATCGCTTCATCGCGCCGGTCGAGGCAGTCGACGGATCTGCCATCCTTGCGGCCAGGCCACGCCAACCGACGCAGGACTGGCGGCATTTCCTCCTGCTCGGTGCCGGCGGGACCATCGGCGGGGGGATTGCCGGCCTGATCGGCGGCATCTTCTACGGCTTTGCCGGGGCGTCGCAGCCCTTGCAGCCCGGCATGGGGGCTGCCTCGATCCTGCTGGTTATGACTTGCCTGACCATATTGGTCGCACTGATCGGCGCAGCCGGAGTCGCATTCGGGATTGCGGCAGTCGGCAGCGTTAAGCGGCCCTGGAGTGAATGGAACATATTGGGCGGCGCAGCCGGCGGATTGATCGTCGGTGCGCTGACGAAGCTGCTCGGGCTAGACGCGTTCAACTTGCTGTTCGGCCAGGCCCCCGGCGACATAACCGGCGCGACCGAGGGGTTGATTCTCGGCGCCGCGGTTGGGCTCGGCACCTGGCTCGCCGCCCGGCCGAGTGGCGTCCCGCGTCTTCGTCACGGGGTCGCGCTTTCTGCGCTCGCCGGGGGAATTGCCGGTGCCATTGTCCCGATGCTTGGCGGCAGGCTGATGGGCGGCAGCCTCGCCCTGCTGGCCGATTCATTTGCCAATTCCAGGCTTCGGCTAGACCAGATCGGCCAATTGTTCGGCGAGCAGGGGTTCGGCCCAATCAGCCAATCCGTAACCGGCTGCCTTGAAGGCGCGCTATTCGCGGGCTGCGTTGTCGGCGCACTAATCCTGGCCCAGCGAACGCCCGTCAAAAGCGACTGATCATTAGTTGGTCAGGAATGCAGTCAGCAGCCCGGCCATTATCAGGACTGCACCGCCCGTCCTCTGCGACCACAGCTGCACTTCCGGCCCTTTCAGGAAACCGGCAACCCAACTGGCGGCGGCCGCATAAAAACCGTCACTGATCGTCACCACCAGGCAGAACGTCAGCAGCAGCACCCCCGCCTGAAGCCAATAGCCAAAGTGCGGGGAAATGAATTGCGGGGTAAAGGCGACGAAGAAGATGATCGTCTTGGGATTGACCGCCGTGATCGCGAACGTTCCCCAAAAAGCGGTTCCGGGAGTGACCGCTTTGGCGCTCTCGTCCGCCGCAAGCGAGCCCCGCCTGGCCTTGGCGACGGTGTAGAGCCCAAGGGCGACGAGGTAGCCAGCTCCGACCCACTTGAGCAGGGCGAAGGCCACCGGCCATTCGGCGAGGAGCACTCCAACCCCGACCAGCGACAGGATCATCGCCGTTGCATTGCCGAAGGTCGCGCCGAACACCGAACCCAGCGCCGTGCGCTGTCCTGCAGTCAGGGCATAGCCGACGATACTGGTCACGCCGGGCCCTGGCAGCAGGCCGACAATCAGCGACGCGACGACAAAGCCGGCCCACAGTGTCCAGTCCATCTTGCCCCCTCCTGGCGGCTTGATAGGCGGACAAAGCTCAAACGAAAACGCCCCGGACGAAGCCGGGGCGCTCGTTACTCAGTCGAAGCCGATAATCAGTCGATTTTCGGCAGCGTCTCGAACTGGTGATAGGGCGGCGGACTGGACAGGGTCCATTCGAGCGTCGTTGCGCCCTCGCCCCAATAATTGTCCGGTGCTTTCTTGCCGGCGGCCAGCGACCAGATCATGTTGATGAAGAAAATGCCCATGCCGGCGGCCATCACCATGTAGCCGTAGGTCGAGACCTCGTTCCACTTCTCGAACGCCGGAGTATAGTCCGGGATACGCCGCGGCATGCCGTCGAGGCCGAGGAAATGCTGCGGGAAGAAGATCAGGTTCACGCCGATGAACATGATGAAGAAGTGCAGCTTGCCGAGCAGCTCGTTGTACATCTTCCCGGTCATCTTGCCGAACCAGTAGTACCAGCCGGCGAAGAT
>DATJKE010000042.1:0-24731 GCA_035491735.1 Sphingomicrobium sp. | reverse complement strand
GATGCCGTGGTTGATGACGACGTTTTCAACCCGGACGCGGATTGTCTCCGTGACGTCCAGCGAGCCGTCCTTCCGGATCGCGACCTGGCTGTCGAACGACAGGATGCGCTCCTCGGCCGCCGCGGCCTGGGAAAGGAGCAGGGCTGCGAGCGCGGCGAGCGCGGCGACAATCGAACGCATGGAGCTCAGGCCGGGCGGGCGAAATCGACCTTGGGCGCGGTCTGGATGCTGGCATCGGCATCCTCGTAATAGGGTTCTTCCGTGAACCCCATGGGACGCGCGAACAGCATGTCCGGGAAAGACTGGATCTTGGTGTTCAGGTCGCGGGCGGTGGCGTTGTAGTAGCGCCGGGCCGACTGAAGCTCATCCTCGATCGAGGTTAGTTCGCCCTGCAGCTGGCGGAAATTCTCGTCGGCCTGGAGCTGGGGATAGGCCTCGGCGACGACCATCAGCCGTCCCAGGAGGCCGGTCATGGCGGCGTCGGCCTGGGCGGTGGCGGCAACCGAACCTCCGCTGGTCGCGGCGGCGCGCTGGGCGGTGATCGCCTCGAACGTCTCGCGCTCGTGGGTGGCATAGCCCTTCACCGTCTCGACCAGATTGGGGATGAGGTCGGCGCGTCGGCGAAGCTGGACGGTAATGCCGGAGAAAGCTTCGCGGACCAGCTGCCGGAGCCGAACCAGCCCATTGTAGATGGCAACTCCGAAGAACAGCGCCAGGACGGCTGCGCCGATTAGAATCCAGGTGATCATGTCCCAATCCCCCCGTTAGAGCGGGGGGAGCATAGTCGCGCTTTTCCAGCCTAGAAAGCGGGAATCCCTGTGATTGCCCGGCCGAGGATCAGCGCGTGGACGTCATGCGTTCCCTCGTAGGTGTTGACCGTCTCGAGGTTGGCGGCGTGGCGCATGACCTGGAACTCGGCCGAGATGCCGTTGCCGCCGTGCATGTCGCGCGCTTGCCTCGCGATGTCGAGCGCCTTGCCGCAATTGTTGCGCTTGATCAGGCTGATCGCCTCGGGGATCAGCTCGCCCGCTTCGAGGCGGCGGCCGACGCGCAGTGCTGCCTGCAGGCCGAGGGTGATCTCGGTGATCATGTTGGCTAGCTTCAGCTGGACCAGCTGGTTGGAGGCGAGCGGCCTGCCGAACTGGGCGCGGTCGAGCGTGTACTGGCGGGCGGCGGCATAGCAGGCCTCGGCGGCGCCCATCGCGCCCCAGCCAATGCCGTAGCGGGCGCGATTGAGGCAGCCGAACGGACCCTTGAGGCCCTGGACGTTGGGGAGAAGGGCGTCCTCGCCGACCTCGACCTCATCCATCACAATCTCGCCGGTGATCGAGGCGCGAAGAGAGAGTTTCATTCCGATCTTGGGAGCGGAGAGACCGGCCATGCCCTTTTCGAGGACGAAGCCGCGGATCGCGCCGCCATGTTGTTCCGACTTGGCCCAGACCACGAACACGTCGGCGATCGGCGAGTTGGTGATCCACATCTTGCTGCCGGTGAGCTTGTAGCCGTTGGGAGTTTTGACTGCGCGAGTGCGCATTCCGCCTGGGTCCGACCCGGCATCAGGCTCGGTCAGGCCGAAGCAGCCGACCAGCTCGCCGGTTGCAAGGCCGGGGAGGTATTTCTTGCGCTGCTCCTCCGAGCCGTAGGCGTTGATCGGGTGCATGACGAGCGAGCTCTGCACAGACATGGCCGAGCGGTAGCCACTGTCGACCCGCTCGACCGCGCGGGCGATAAGGCCGTAGCTGACATAGCCAAGGCCGGCACCGCCATATTCCGGCGAGATGGTCGCGCCCAACAGGCCCAGCGCGCCCATTTCGCGCATGATCTCCCGGTCGAAATTCTCGTTCAGATAGGCTTCTGTGACGCGCGGCTGGAGGTTTTCCTGGGCGTAGGCCTCGGCGGTGTCGCGGACCATCCGCTCTTCGTCGGTCAGCTGGTGGTTGAGGTCGAACGGATCGGCCCAGTCGAACGGCAGGATGGCAGGCTCGCCCACTTATTGCTCCAGGGTAATGAAGTTGCGTGGGCGCCCTTTAGCCGCGCTAGCCCGCGGGCGCCACCCCGGCGCTACTGCCGCCTCCGCCAAAGGTCTGCTTGAGCGTCAGGCCGAAATTGAGGTGACGGTTGCGCTCGCGAAACTCATTGATTCGAGATTCGGTCTGGGCGCGATTGGGAAAGAACAGCAGCCGATTGCGGTTGCCTGACGTGTCGAAGGCATTGTCGATATCGAAGGTGATCGTCGTTCCCGTCCGCGGCCGATATTCGACGAAGGCCGTTCCATAGGGCCCGCCATTGAAATTGGTGTCGAACTCGTCGGTCCTGAAAAAGGTAATCCGGTCGCGGTCGTTCACCGTAAAGCCGTAAGATAAGCTCTTGAGGTCGTGCCGGAATTCCACAGTCCAGTCCCAGTCGGGAAAATCTCCGGTAAAGTTGCGCTTCTTTCCGTCGATCGGATCCTCGACGCGAGTCCGCTGCAGCTGACCATTAAACTTGAGGCGCATGCCCTTGAGCCCGATTTTGCCGAGCGGCGCGTCAAGCGTCAGCTTCGCAAAATATTGCTTGCCAGTGCCGATGTTGCCAGGCGCGTCGAAGGCATTGTCTTCATCGTCGAAAACCAGGACGCGGTCCTGTAGATCGCTGATCAGGTTATAGCCGACATCGAGCTTCGCGACGCCGTCGCCGAGTATGGGGTGTTCGATCGTGCCGCGAAATTCCCATGCCTGCTGGGGCACAATATCGGGATTGCCCGCATTGACCCGATCGGTCGAAAGCTCGGCCGAACTGATAAAGTCATAGAAATCGAGCTGCGCGACCGTTCGTTTGACCGACAGCTGACCATGCCAGCCCTTGCCGTCCTTCCAGTCGAGGGTCAGGCTGGGTTTCCAGAATTTGAGCGGCGCCCGGTCAAGCCTGGTGTCACCGCGAACGCTGATCTTGGAATATTCATAGGTCAGGCCGCCGTCGATCCGGATCGATTTGGACAGCTGGCGGCCGAAATTGACGAACGGTTCGACGCGCTTTTCCCTCACGATCGCGGAATCGACCGGCAAGTCGATCTGGACCGGCTCACCGCCCTCAAGGAATTCGAACAGGCGCACATTCTGGTCCAGCGAGTTGAGTACGCCTTCGACGCCTGTCTCGAACGAAAATCCGAATAGATCGGATCGATTCCAGGTCAGACGCAAAAGCGTTTCGTTGCGTTGGGCGTCCTGGAATTGCTCAAAACCGCCGAGGACCTCGCCTCCGCCTTCGGTGCGGAACCGATAGCGCTCCCGCCAGCCATCGCGCTGCTGGCGGTTGACCAGTCCGACCAGCTTGACTGCCCCTTTGGCCAGGGGCCGGGAAATGTCGCCGCCGATTTCCCAAACCGGGCTCTTGAAGTCCTGCAACAAGTCGTCGTCGCGTTCCGGAAACCCAACCGGCACGACGTGGTTGGTTTGCGTCAGGTAAAAGCTGCCGGGCTGCCAGCGGCCATTGAGGTGCATCGCATTGCTGCTCGACCGCTCCAGGGCCCAGCTGGCCGACACATAGGGATTGAAGTCGCGGTAGCTGTTGTGCTTGCGGCGGAATTCAATGAGGTCGCCGGTATCCGGGTCGGTCAGCGTATCCGTGCCTTCCTCAAGGTTTAGGACGTTGCTGGTGCCGGCCGAAAGGTTGAACGTGGAATTCCCACGGCGGATTAATGCAGATCCGGAAAGATCGGGGATGACCCTTCCGGTGTAGAGCCGCCGAATGGAACTCGTGATGTTCCCGTCGATCCCGGCTTCGGCGGACAGGATAACGTCGAGCACCTGGCTCTTGGTGGAATATTCGGCGCCGTATAGATCGCCGGTTCCAACCTCGACGCGGATCACGCGGTTGGCCGGAATGTTCCGGAGCACATCGGTCAGCGATTCCGCCTTGGAGCTTGGACGCGCGCCGTTGATCACGACATTGCCGGCCGCGCCTGCGAAGCCGCGGGTCGCCACATCGCCGAGATCGAGCGAGAAGCCGGGGACGAGCCTTGCGATGTCGAGCGCGGTCTGCGGTGCGGAGGGGGCGAAGAAAGCGGCGTCATAGACGGTGGTGCGCGACGCCTGCGTCTGGCCCGCCGGCGGCGCCTCGCCCTGCTGGGCAAGGGCGGAGGAGGCGAGCACGGTCGACTGGGCGATCAGACTGAGACCCGTGAGGCCGCGACGCATACAAAACTCCCCTTGTTTGATGCGCGGCGCCTACGCCTACAGTTGTAAATGATGGAGCGGCGTTCGATTAATCGACGAACGGTTCTGCGAACGCTTACGACCGTCGCCGTCAAAAACGGGAAAGGCCAAGGATTTTCCCGCAAAAACACCGGATTTCACCCGATTTCGTCAGGCGCAGATTGCTGGGCAATGCATGAGACGATGCGGTCTCGTCCGACCAGGTGAGGGCGCGTCCCATTGAATGTCGAATGGAGGATCGGATGAAGACCATAAGAAAAGCCCTCGTCACCTCAGCATTGGTCATCCTCGGCGGACTGAGCGTCGGGGGATGCGCGACCACCGGCTATGTCGACGAGAAAATCGCTGCCGTGAACGCTCGCATCGATGGACTCGAGGCGCGGGTCCAGCAGAATGCCGACGCCGCTGCGGCCGCCAATTCCGCGGCGCAGGCGGCCAATTCCACGGCGCAAGCCAATGGCCAGCGGATCGACCAGCTGACTGGCCGGGTCGATGCGCTTGAGCAGCGCATGGCTTCGAAGTCGCCGAGAAACTGAGCCTCATCGCCGATCGTGGAGTCCGTTTGCAACCAGGCGCCCCGACTTCGCGTTCGGCGAAGATGGAGTTCAGGAGAATATTGAGCGTGCCCAGCAATCGTGCGTTATTGGCGACGATGGCGCTGGCGCTCGCCGGGGGCAGCCTGTGCTCGCCAGCAGCGGCCCAACCCGCGGCGGTGGGCGGCGTTATTCATCCCAGATCGGTCGAGGGGCTTCAACTCGCCAGCTGGGTGACGGCTTCGCTGGACAACCGGGATTTGCCATTCATCGTCATCGACAAGGACGCGGCGGAAGTGCTGCTTTTCGACCATCAGGGCCTGCTGCTGGGAGCAACACCGGCATTGCTCGGGATAGCGCATGGCGACGATGCCACGCCCGGCGTTGGCGACAAGGAGCTCAACGAAATCGGACCCGCAGAAAAGACAACGCCGGCGGGCCGATTCAAGGCCCTGATCGGGCCGGCCAAGGGCAACAAGCAGGTGCTGTGGGTGGATTTCAACACCTCGGTAGCCCTTCACCCCGTGATCACCACCAATCCCAAGGAGCACAGGCTGGCGCGGCTGCAGTCGCCGACACCGAAGGACAATCGCATCACCTTTGGATGCATCAATGTGCCGGCTGCCTTTTTCCAGGATCTGGTTCTGCCGTCATTCTCCGGACCGGGCGGAATGGTCTATATCCTGCCCGAAAAGAAATTCCTGATCGAGGTCTTCCCGGCGTTCTGGCAATTTTTGCCGCAGGAGCCGCCGTCCGTTGCCGAGGTATCCCAGGGCGGATAGCGGGCGCTTGCGTCGCTCGCCATCGCTTCACCAAGCGCCGAGTGCATATTCGGCCGTCTGCCCTACGTTCAAGGCGCATCCAAAAGCGTTCTAGGCAAAGGCTTGGCGGATGGGGTGGGATTCGAACCCACGGATGCTTTCACATCGCTGGTTTTCAAGACCAGTGCCTTAAACCGCTCGGCCACCCATCCGCTTTTCAACACCTCTCCGGTGGCGGCGCCTTAGCCGGATAATCGAAATTTCCAAAGGGCCCGCTAATGCCCGCGCCGCGGCAGGCAATTCGGATGAACTCGCAACATATTGGCGTAATTCATGAAAAACGGGTGCGAGCTTGCTGTATTTGACCGCCTCCGGCCACGCAGCTTGCGGCCGGAATGATCATCCCAGGCAGAATGATCGAGTGCGTAAGGGGAGGGCGCAGCGTTTGCCCCCTTTTTCGTTTCGTCCTCCCCAACGCAGACTAACCAGTTTCCATCGGGATTTTATTCAGGACATCGCCCAGAGCCCGCCGCACGGAATCGGGCGTGTAGGGGTCATCCGGATTTGCCGGAGCGCTCTCGCGATCGAAATGGGGCCGCTCATCCATCGCACGCCCCCATTCGACGTCCGCTTCCCTGACGATTTCCTTCAGTCGACCGTCGTTCTCCAAGACCGCACGGCAATATCCTGCCAAGGCCGTCAGCGGCTGGTCGAGGTTGTCGAGCAGGAGCCGGCTTCCCTTGAGATGCCGGTGTAGTACAACACGCAAGGCTCCGCCGGCGTCCGCCAAGTTACTGCCCAGCCAGCTGCCGATCTCCGTCTCGGCCTGCTGGACAGGAGAGACCGGCGAAGCGCCCTTCATCGCACCCGGCCCGGCCATGCGCGCCAGCGCCTCCTGCGGGTTGAACTTGCGGCCCTGGCGGATTTCGCGCTCCAGCTCCCCGTCTTCGCCGGATTTTTTGGCGGGATCGTCGTCCATTGGATCTCCCTTTCAGCCGACCCGGCCGAGGCCGAAGAAATCGCTGATGCCAATGAGCAGGAACTGCACGCCGATCGCGATCAGCAGGAAGCCGAAGATCCTTGTCATGGCGTCTATGCCGGACGGACCAAGGATTTTGGCGATCGGGCCGGCCGACCGAAGCACAGCGAAGGCTATCAGGACTGTCACGACCATTCCGGCAATCACGCCGGCATAGACCAGCTGATATTGTTCGGGATGGTTGCCCTTGATCTGCGACGCCGCGGTCACGACGACCGACAGGGATCCGGGTCCGGCGAGGCTCGGCATGGCCAGCGGCGTGAAGGCAATTTCATCTTCATGATCCAGGCCCTGGCTGGAGCCCGCGATCGGGGTTCCATCTGGAAACAGCATCCGGAAGCCGATTACCGAGATGATCAATCCGCCCGCGATGCGGATCCCCGGAACCGAAATGCCGAAGAAATCGATGATCGCCGTCCCAAGAAAGAGAAACGCCATGAGTAGGGCAAAGGCGTAGAGGCACGCAGCCAACGCTATCCGCCTGCGGCTCTTTCCGTCCGTCTTGGGCGTCAGCGCCATGAACAGCGGGAGCGTGCTGAACGGGTTCATGATCGGCAGGAGGGTACCGATCGTCAGTGCCACCGCCTGGCCGAATATATCGATCGGACTTCCTCCACCTGGTCTTGAGCTGACCCAGGCGGACTGGCCTAGGGCCGTGTGATTTGCAGTCTATCGGGGAATGAACCGATGTCGCCGATGGGTGTTCACCCCCGGCCGGCTCCTTAGTAATCGACGCATGAGGTCGCTCGGGGTCATTGCCCATTCACGGTGGCGACGGGCTGTGCAAGGCACGGGATGAACGTGCATGGGCGGTTCACTTGGCCGCCGTTAGCGTAAGTCGATGACTATTGGAGTAGGCATGAAGATGTTGGGTGCGTTGGTGGCTGCAGTACTTGCGTCGAGCAGCCAGTCGGATCCCCTCGCGCCCCTGCCGGAAACGCCGAAGCCGGCACCAGCACCACTTATCCTCCAGCCCCAGCCCCAGCCCGTGACCCAAGCGCCAAGGCCGTTGATCGTTCAGCCACAGCCGACAGTGCGGCAACCGGTATATCTGCCGCAGCCTGCCGTCGCCTCCACCGGCGAGCTGACCGGCTTCGCTGCCTACAAAGTACGACTGTCGGCGCTGGCGCGAAGCGCGGGGATCCGGGAAGCAACCACGCAATCGGTTATTCCCTACCTGCAGCTTAATAGCCGCGTTATCGAGCTCGACCGGTCGCAGCGGCCAACGTCGACGAGCGGCAGCGCGCCGCCTTCGTATGGGCGGTATATCAACCGGCATATTACCGCGTCGCTCATCAATCGCGGCTACGCGCGCTACGCCGGGCACTGGACCAACCTGTCGCGAATCCGCGAACGTTATGGCGTCGAACCGTCGATCGTCATCGCCATTTACGGCAAGGAAACGAGCTACGGATCGATTACCGGCACATTCGACCTGGTCGAGGCGCTCGCCACCTTGGCTTACGAGGGCCGGCGTCGCTCGATGTTCGAGGGTGAATTCATTGCCGCGCTGCAGCTACTCGATGCCGGAGTCCGGCGAAGCACACTCAAAGGCAGCTATGCTGGTGCAACCGGCTATCCGCAGTTCATGCCGTCGGTGGCCTTGCGGCTTAGGGCGGACGGCAACGGCGACGGCTACGCCGACATCTGGCGCAGCGAGGACGATGCCTTCGCGTCCATCGCCAACTATCTGCGCGACGCCGGCTGGAAGCCGAATCTGCCGTGGGGCGTCCCGGTGTCAGTGCCCGGCAACCTTAACCGCGCCGCGATCCGTTCCACCATCAAGTCCCCGCGCTGCCCGGCGGTTTACAATCGCCACAGCCGTTGGTTGACCGTTCGCGAATGGCGGGCAATGGGCGTCGTACCGGCCGATAGCCGGGTTCCTGACAATGAGATGGTGACGCTAATGGAGACGCCTGGCGCCTATGCGCAGGCTTATCTGCTGACCACCAACTATCGGTCCATCCTCGATTATAATTGCTCGAATTATTATGCACTGACCATCGGTTTGCTGGCCGATGCGATCTCCCGGCGCCGATAGCACTCGCGCCGCTTCGAACAGGGCGTTAGACAAGGCTTCGTCCCAACGCTTGAAGGATTCGAAGCCGCTCCATGATCCGCGCCACCTTTTTCATCACTGCCGCTTCTCTGGCCCTTGCCTCGGCCGCCCCCGCCAAGGCGCCGCCGTTCGATACGCCAGCCAAGGTTGCCTATCTGATCGACCTCTCATCGGGTGCGGTGCTGCTGTCCAAAAATGCCGACGAGCGCATGCCGCCGGCGTCGATGGCCAAGATGATGACCACCAACGTCGCCTTCGAACTGATCAAGAAGGGCGACCTCAAGCTCGACAAGATGTGCATGGTGAGGCCGGAAACCTGGCAGAAATGGCATGGGCCGGCGGCCGGATCGACCATGTTCCTGTCGCCCGGCGAGCAGGTTAGCGTCGAGAACCTCCTCAAGGGAATCATCACCCTGTCGGGCAATGATGCGTCGGTCGTGCTGGCCGAGTGCATCGCCGGGTCGGAAGACGCATTCGCCAATGTGATGAACGAGAACGCCAAGCGGCTGGGCCTGACCAACAGCCAGTTCGGCAATTCGAACGGCTGGCCCGACGAGGGGCGGACCTATGTCACGGCGCGGGACCTGGCGACGCTGGCACGGGCCGAGATCGAAAATTACCCGGAGCTCTACAAGAAATTCTACAGCCTGACCCAATTCACCTGGGGCAAAACGCTCGGCAGCGGCTCCGACATCACCCAGGCCAACCGCAACCCGCTACTCGGCCGCGTGCCGGGCGCGGACGGGCTCAAGACCGGGCACACCGACGAGGCCGGGTACGGCTTCACCGGATCGGCCGAGCAGAACGGCCGCCGCCTGGTGATGGTCGTCGCCGGGCTCGGCAGCTTCAACCAGCGGATCGAGGAATCGGTGCGCCTGATGCAGTGGGGCTTCAATGCCTGGCAGGCCAAGCCGTTGTTCAAGAAGGACACGGTGGTCGGCACCGCCGCGGTCCAGCTTGGCGGATCGAGCGAAGTCAACCTGGTGGCGCCGCGCGACCTGTCGATCACCATTCCGGCGGGCGTTCTGTCCAAGGTCAATGAGATGAAAATCCGCTACCAGGGTCCGGTCAAGGCGCCGATCGCCAAAGGCCAGCACATCGCCGACCTGGTGGTGACGACGTCGGATTCGGGCGAGCAGGTGATGCCGCTGGTCGCCGCCGAAGCCGTCGGCGAGGCCGGTTTCTTCGCCCGGGCGTGGATCGGGCTCAAGCAATTGCTTGGCATGGCGTGAGGCGAAAGTGAGCCGGGGGCGGTTCATCAGCCTTGAAGGCGGAGAAGGGGCCGGCAAGTCCACCCAGCTTTCCGCGCTGGCCGAGGATCTGCGAGCGCGGGGAATCGAGGTCGTCGTAACGCGCGAGCCCGGGGGAAGCGACGGAGCGGAGAAGATTCGCGAACTGCTGCTGACCGGCGAGGAAGATCGGTGGAGCCCCGAAGCCGAGGCCTTGCTGTTCGCCGCAGCGCGGGCCGACCATGTCGACAAGGTCATTCGCCCCGCAGTCCTGGCCGGCAAATGGGTGCTGACCGATCGCTTCGTCGACAGCTCGCTCGCCTATCAAGGGGGCGCGGGCGATCTTGGCATCGATGCGGTGCGAGCAATCAATGCCTTTGCAATCGGCGAATGGTTTCCCGACCGGACGCTGGTGCTTGCTCTTGCCGAAGGCGGGGCCCGCGCACGTGCGCGCGACAATGAGGACAGCGACCGGATCGGTGGGCGGCCCCAAAACTATCACCAGAAGGTCGACCTGGCCTTCCGCGAGATCGCCAGCGAGGAGCCGGACCGGGTGCGGATTATCGACGCATCCGGCAGTCCGCAGGAGGTGACTGGGCGATTGCTGGAGGCAATCGCGGACCTGCTGCCGTGATCGTGGGACAGGATAAGGCGGTCGAGGCATTCACGACGGCGTGGGATTCCCGGCGGCTGCATCATGCCTGGCTGCTGGCCGGGCCGATGGGCGTGGGCAAGGCGAGCTTCGCGCGGGAAGCGGCGACGCGGGTGCTGGCGGAGGCAGCGGGACCGCCGATCGCAGAACCAGGGCTGGAAACGCCCCCCGATCACCCGATGGCCAGGCTGATGGCGGCGGGCAGTCATCCCGATTTCCGCTGGCTGGAAAGGCTCGAGAAGGAAAAAGGCGGGTTGGCCCGCAACATAAGCGTCGACCAGGTGCGATCGCTGGGCAACTTGCTTGCCGTCACGCCGTCGATGAGTCCGTGGCGGGCGATCGTCATCGACAGCGTCGACGATCTGGAGGCCTCGGCGGCCAATGCGCTGCTGAAAATGCTAGAAGAGCCGCCGGCCAATACATTGTTCTTCCTGGTCAGCCATGCGCCGGGACGACTGCTACCGACGATCCGCTCGCGTTGCCGCCGACTGGAGTTCTCCAAGCTTGGCGACGACGCCATGACGTCACTGCTAAGCCGTTCATTAACCGAGACAAACGCGTCTGAGATTGGGCGGCTGGTGGAATTCGCGAACGGCTCGGTGGGGCGGGCGCTGGCAATTGCCGAGCTCGACCTGGCGCCGCTCGAGAGCGAGGCGCTGGCGATCCTCCGGCAGGGCGATCCGGACAATGCCCGCCGCTCCAAGCTGGCCTCGGCGCTCGGTCCGAAGGCAGCCGCGGAGCGCTACGCCGCTTTCCTCGACCTGGTGCCCGGCCTGATCGCCAGCGAGGCGGTGGGGCTGAATGGCCCGGCGCGGGGACGGGCGCTGGACGCCTATGCCAAGGCACGGGAAACGGCGGTGATCGCGCCACGCCTGTCGCTCGACCCGGCGGCGACGGTCTTCCAACTGGGCACCATCCTCGCCTCGGTCGCTCCTTAACGGCATTGCGGTTGCCCAGATAACGGCATCCCGTTAGGGGCTTCGGCAATGTCCGATCCCTTCTACATTACGACCGCGATCAGCTACCCCAACGGCAAGCCGCATATCGGCCATGCCTATGAGGCGATTGCGGCCGATGCCATGGCGCGCTTCCGCCGCGCGCAGGGCCGCGATGTGAGACTGGTCACCGGCACCGACGAGCATGGGCTGAAGATGGTCCAGACGGCGCGGGCCGAAGGTCGCGAGACGCAGGAGTATGCGGACGAAATGTCCGGATATTTCCGTAAGATGTGCGATGATCTGAATATCAGCTATGATGCATTCGTGCGCACGACCGAGCCGCGCCACTATGAGGCGAGCAAGGCGATCTGGAAGGCGATGGAGGCGGCGGGCGACCTCTACCTCGACCGCTACGAGGGCTGGTATTCGGTCCGGGACGAGGCCTTCTATGATGACAGCGAGCTGGTCGAAGGCGAGGGCGGCGAGAGATTGTCGCCGCAGGGTACGCCGGTCGAATGGACCAAGGAGGAGACCTGGTTCTTCCGGCTATCCAAATATCAGGACCGGCTGCTCGAGCTCTATCGCGGCAATCCCGACTTCATCAGGCCGGAAAGCCGCCGCAACGAAGTGGTCCGCTTCGTCGAGGGCGGGCTCAAGGATCTGAGCGTGTCGCGCACCAGCTTCGACTGGGGCGTGCCGGTTCCGGGATCGCCGGGTCACGTCATGTACGTCTGGGTCGACGCGCTCACGACCTACATGACCGGTGTCGGCTATGCCCAGGACGCGGAGGAATATGGCCGTTACTGGCCAGCCGACGTCCACCTGATCGGCAAGGACATCGTCCGGTTCCACGCCGTCTATTGGCCGGCATTCCTGATGTCGGCGAACTTGCCGCTGCCAAGACAGGTGTTCGGGCATGGCTTCTTGCTGGCGCGCGGCGAGAAAATGTCGAAGTCGCTGGGCAATGTCGTCGATCCGATGGACTTGGCCAAGCGGTTCGGGGTCGACCAGCTGCGCTATTTCCTGCTGCGCGAGATTAGTTTCGGCCAGGACGGCAGCTATTCGTCCGAGGCGATCGTCAACCGCGCCAACAGCGAGCTCGCGAATAGCTTTGGCAACCTCGCCCAGCGCAGCCTGTCGATGATTTTCAAGAATTTGGGCGGCGTCATTCCTCCGGCGGGGGAAGCCGAGGAAGACAGGCTCTTGCTCGGCCAGGTGGATCAGGCCTGTGCGGAATTAAGCCAAGAATTCGATCGTTTCTCCTTCTCGACCGGACTGGAAGCGTGGATGGCCGCGGTGTTCGCCTGCAATGCCTATGTCGATACGATGGCGCCCTGGGCGCTGAAGAAGACTGACCCAGAGCGGATGGCGAGCGTCCTAGGCACGCTGGTGGTTGCCGTCCGCAATCTGGCGGAGGCGGTACGGCCGGTCATTCCTGCCTCTGCCGAGAAACTGATCGCGCTGATCGATAGCGGCATGGACGGGACGCCGATCGCCCAGCCCACGCCAATCTTCCCGCGACTGGAGCTTGCGGAGGACGAGGAGGAGGCCGCGTGAGGCTGATCGACAGTCATTGCCACCTCAATTACGCCGGCCTGGTCGAGCGCCAGGAAGAAGTGCTGGCCAATGCCCGGGCGCGAGGGATTGGCGGATTCCTCAATATTTCGACCCGACAGAAGGAATGGAATGAGGTCATTGGCGCCGCCGAACGCAATTCGGACGTCTGGGCCACGGTCGGAGTCCATCCGCACGAGGCCGACGCGCACCCCGACCTTGGCGCTACGGCGCTTGTAGAGGCCACCAACCATCCGCGCGTGATCGCGATCGGCGAGTGCGGGCTCGATTATTATTACGACAAGTCCGACCGTGCCGCGCAGCGCGAGAGGTTCCAGGTCCATATCGAGGCAGCAAGGGAAACCGGCCTGCCGTTGGTGGTGCATACACGCGACGCGGAGGACGACACCGCCGAGATTCTTGCCCGCGAAGTGGGGAAGGGCGGCGTCACCGGCGTGCTCCATTGCTTCACTGGCAGCGCCGAGCTGGCCCGGAAGGCGCTCGACCTCGGCTTTTACATTTCCATTTCCGGAATTGTGACGTTCAAGAACGCCAAGGATTTGCAGGAAACCGCCAGGACCATCCCGCAGGATCGGCTCCTCGTCGAAACGGATTCGCCTTTCCTGGCGCCAGTGCCGCATCGCGGCCAGCCCTGCGAGCCGGCCTTCGTGGCCGATACGGCGGCATTCCTGTCCGACCTGCGCGATGAGCCGCTCGACGAGCTGGCGGAAGCGACCACCGCCAACTTCTTCAGACTGTTCAACAAAGCCGCGGCATGAAGGTCAGGATCCTCGGCTGCGGACCCTCGTCCGGCGTGCCGCGGATCGGAAATGACTGGGGTGAGTGCGATCCCGGCGACCCCAGGAACCGCCGAACCAGGACCTCCATCCTGTTCGAAAGCGCCGGTCGGCGGCTGCTGGTCGACTGCGGGCCGGACCTCCGGCAGCAACTGCTGTCAGCCGACATGGGGACGGTCGACGGCGTCCTGGTCACGCACGACCATGCGGACCATTGCCACGGCATCGACGATTTGCGGCAGGTAGCGGCCAACCGCGGCGAGCTGGTGCCGCTTTACGCGCGGCCGGAGACGCTCGACGGGCTCGCCGCACGGTTCAGGTACGTGTTTGAAGGAAGCGAGCTTTATCGGCCGACGGTGGCGCCGCACCAGCTAGGCAACGGGCTGGATTGGGGATGGGCTCGGCTGCGCTTTGCCGACCAGCCACACGGGCAGATTTCTTCGCTTGGAATAAGGGCTGACGAGGGTGATCGGCCGCTAGTTTACTCTATTGATTTCCATGTCTTAACGCCCGACATGGCAAATCTCTATCAACATGCGAATATGTGGATCTGCGCGGTCACGCCGAACAAAAGCCATCTTACCCATGCCAGCCTCGACGCCGTGCTCGTCTGGGCCCGCGACCTCCAGATCGACCAATTGCTGCTGACGAATCTCGACAAAAGAATGGATTATGGCACGTTGGCCAAGGAGCTGCCGGATTGGGCAGCGCCGGCGTTCGACGGCCAGGAGCTTGAGCTTTGACCAACGACTGGATGCTCGGCAGCCTCTATCTGTTGATGGCGATCATGCTGGTGGCCGGCTCGCTCATCTCGCGGCGGGAGAAATTCGCCAAAATGGCGACGATGGCGCTTGCCTGGGTGGCGATTTTCGGCGCCGGATTTATCCTGTTCACGTTCCGCGACGATCTTGGCTTTGTCGCCCAGCGGCTCAAGGCCGAGGCAACCGGCGAGCCGGTGGTCGAGGGCGAGGAAGTCCGCATCCCGATGGCAATCGATGGTCATTTCTGGGTGAACGCCAAGCTTAACGGGCAGAAAATCAAATTCCTGGTCGACAGCGGCGCCACCATGACAACGATCGGCCGGGATACGGCGGCGGAAGCGGGAATATTGGTCAGCGATCGCCGCAATCAGGTCGTGCGGACCGGCAACGGCATACTTCGCGTCGCGACGGCACGAGCCGACAGCCTGTCAATTGGACCGATCGAAAGGAACGATGTCGGCCTGCACGTCGCCGATCATGAAGATTTGAATGTGCTGGGAATGAACTATCTGTCGTCACTCGAACGCTGGGGGGTCGAAGGCCGATGGCTGATCCTGCAGGGCTGAGCGGGAAAATGGAGTGGTTCAGAGGGAGAATGGCCCGCCTGCCTCTCTCTCGCACTTTACATAATATATATTATCATACCCATAGATTGGCGCGAACACAGGGTCCCAAAAGCCCCCTCACGCTCTGGAGATAGACTGAAATGGGCCTGGATCGCCTCGACAATATCATGAAGCGCCTGCGCGACCGGGACACCGGCTGCGAATGGGACAGCGTCCAAACCTTCGAGACGATCGCGCCCTATACGATCGAAGAGGCCTATGAGGTCGCCGATGCCATCCACCGCGGCGACATGGACGCCCTGGTCGACGAGCTTGGCGATTTGCAGCTGCAAGTCGTGTTCCACGCCCGAATGGCCGAGGAAGCCGGCCATTTTACCCTGCAGGACGTGCTGGCGCGGATCTCTGACAAGCTCGAACGGCGCCATCCGCACATATTCGGGGGCGCTGAACAGGGCGGCCATCACTTGTGGGAGGTGATCAAGGCCGAGGAACGGGCCAAGCTCGACGACAAGAGCGCCCTCGCCGGCATTGCCATGGCCCTGCCCGCGCTGGAGCGGGCGATGAAGCTGCAGAAGAGGGCGGCTCGAACCGGGTTCGACTGGCCCGATATCGCGGGGCCCAAGGACAAAATCCGCGAAGAGCTCGACGAAATCGCCGAGGCACCGCCGGAGGAATTGGAAGAGGAGGTCGGCGACCTGCTGTTCGCGGTCGTCAACTTCGCACGGTTTCTGAAGGTCGAGCCGGAAGAGGCGCTGCGCAAGGCCAATCGCAAGTTCGAAAAGAGATTCCGGCAGATCGAAAAGGCACCGGGCTTTGCCGACATGACCCTCGACCAGATGGAAGAGCTGTGGGTGGCGGCGAAGAAGGCGCCGGCGCCCGTATAGGCTTGGCGTTCAGAGCTGCTCGAAGCGCGCCCAATTCTCCGGGCTGAGCTTGACCGACAGTTGCAGCTGATCGCCGTCGTGACGCTGTTCGAGAATCTCGCCGCGGGCGTGCAGCCAGGCGATGCGCTCGCCGTCACCGGCATTCAGCCGGACCTGATGGGTTTGCGAGCCGGAATGAAGCAGGTGTGAGATCGTCTCGCGGAGGCCGTCGACCCCTTCCCCGGTCAATGCCGAGACTGCGGCGACGTCGCTGCGGCGTTCGGCCTCTCCAATAAGCTCCTGTCTTTCGGCGGGCGGGAGCAAGTCGAGCTTGTTCCACACCTCGATACGCGGCGGCGAATCCTCTTCGGCCAGGCCCAGCGAAGACAGCACCGCCTCGACATCCGCCGCCTGAGCGTCGCTGTCGGGGTGGGCGATGTCGCGGACGTGGAGAATGAGGTCGGAAGCGGCCACCTCTTCAAGCGTCGCGCGAAACGCCGCGACAAGTTCGGTCGGCAGGTTGGAGACGAATCCCACCGTGTCTGACAGGATCGCCCGGTCGAAGCCTGGGATTTTCACATTGCGCATGGTCGGATCGAGCGTCGCGAACAACAAATCTTCGGCCATGACCGAAGCCTGCGTCATGCGGTTGAATAGGGTCGATTTCCCGGCATTGGTGTAGCCGACCAGCGCGATAACCGGCCAGGGCGCCCGCTGCCGCCGCCCACGATGTAGCCCGCGGGTGCGGCTGACCTGGCCAAGCTCGCGCCGAATGCGGGCCATGCGATCGCGGATCTGCCGCCGGTCGGCCTCGATCTGGGTTTCACCCGGGCCGCCAAGGAAGCCGAAGCCGCCGCGCTGCCGTTCGAGGTGGGTCCAGCTGCGGACCAGGCGGCCGGCTTGATAGTCCAGGTGAGCCAGCTCGACCTGGAGCCGCCCTTCGGCAGTGGCGGCGCGCTCGCCGAATATTTCGAGGATCAGGCCAGTGCGGTCGATGACCTTGCATTTGGTCTCATCTTCCAGCGTCTTTTGCTGCACTGGGCTCAGTGCGGCATCGACGACCAGCAGCGTCGCCTCATGCTGCTCGGCCAGCGCTGCAATCTCTTCGACCTGCCCCTTGCCGAACAGGCTGGCCGGCCGAAGCTGCCGAAGGCGGAAGGGTTTCTTGCCGATGACGTCAATGCCGATCGCCTGGGCGAGCCCGACCGCTTCGGCGATGCGGGCGTCGAGAGATCTCAGTCCCCCCTCCCCGACCCGTTCCGGCACAACAACGAGCGCTCGCTCACCCCGAGCAATCCCGCTGTCATCAGTACGTTTGAAAACGCTCAGCCTTCGTCCTCCGGGCTGGATTCACCCCCCAGATTAAGCGGATGGCCGGGCTGCAGCGTCGAAATGGCGTGCTTGTAGACCAGCTGGACCTGTCCGCCGCGCTCCAGCACCAGCGAGAACTGGTCGAAGCCGGCAACCGCGCCCTGCAGCATGACGCCATTGACCAGGAAGATGGTCATCGGCTCCGTTTCGCGCGCCGCGGCCTGAAGAAACAAATCCTGGAGCATCGGCTTCTTGCCATTGCCCCCTTCCCCTCCGGTCCCAAGTTCGAGGTCCGCCGGCGCCTGGCCCGGCATGATGGTCGAGATGGCGTGCTTGTAGACCAGCTGCGAATTGCCGTCGCGGCGGAGCAATAAAGAGAATGGATCGAACCAGGTGACGATGCCCTGGAGTTTTACACCCTTGACGAGGAAGATCGTCACCGGGGCCTTTGCCCGGCGAATAGAATTCAAGAATTGGTCTTGTAAACTCAGCGGTTTATCGGCCATTTTTGTTTTTATTCCTCATCCCGCTTGTCGCCCAGGCCGAGCGCCTTTAGCTTGCGGTGAAGCGCTGATCGCTCCATGCCGATGAACGAGGCCGTGCGGGAAATGTTGCCGGAGAAGCGGCGGATCTGGATCTTCAGATACTCGCGCTCGAAACTCTCCCGCGCTTCCCTGAGCGGCGAGCCCATGATCGCCATCGATGCCCCGCCGAGCCCGGCGGAACCCTGTGAATCGATGATCTCCGGCGGCAGCAGGTCGACCTCGATGCAACCTACCCGGTCGCCGGGAGTGAGGATCAGCGTCCTCTCGATGATGTTCCGGAGTTGCCGAACGTTTCCGGGCCAGTCGTGCGCCTGGAGCGCGGCAATCGCTTCCTTGGACAGTTCCGGCGTCTGAATGCGACGCTCGGCGGCGAAGCGGGCAAGGAAATGGTTGACCAGCTCCGGTATGTCCTCGCGCCGCTCGCGCAACGGCGGAATGCGCACGGGAACGACGTTCAGGCGATAATAGAGGTCTTCGCGGAAGCGACCGGCGGAAATTTCGTCGGCAAGATTGCGCGAAGTAGCCGACAGGACGCGGACATCGACCTTGACCGGCCGCTGGCCACCGACCCGGGTATAGCTCTGGTCGGTCAGCACGCGCAGGATCTTGGCCTGGGTCGTGGCCGGCATATCGGCGATTTCATCGAGGAAAATGGTGCCGCCGTGCGCCTGTTCGAGCAGCCCGGGACGCGAGACGCCCTGCTGCTCGCTGCCGAACAGCTCCTCCTCGACCCGCTCCGGGCTCATCATCGCCGCCGACAGTACGGTGAAAGGAGCCGACGCCCGCGGGCTCCAATTATGGATCATCCGCGCTGCAATTTCCTTGCCGACGCCGGCCGGCCCGGTGATCATCACCCGGCTTCCAGTCGGTGCTACGCGCTTCAGGGTCGCACGAACCGTGTTGATGGCGACGGAAGTACCGTCGAGCTGGTCATCCGGCCCTACCTGGGTACGGAGGTTGGCGACTTCGCGGCGCAAGCGGTCAGTCTCGGTAGCCCGGCCAACCAAGTGGAGCAGCCGGTCGGCCTTGAACGGCTTTTCGATGAAGTCGACCGCGCCCTCGCGGATTGCGGCGACCGCCGTGTCGAGGTTGCCGTGGCCGGAAATCATCAGCACCGGGAGGGTCGGGTCACGCTTCTTGATCTGCTCGAGCAGCTGCAAGCCGTCGAGCTTCGACCCCTGGAGCCAGACATCGAGCAGGACCAAACTGGGGCGCCGATCGTCAATCGCGTCAAGCGCAGCCGTGCTGTCAGCGGCCGAGCGCACGGAATATCCCTCGTCCTCCAGCACTCCGGAGACTAGGTCCCGGATATCGGCTTCATCGTCGACCACCAGCACTTCGAGCGCCATCAGCTATGGTCCTCCTCATCATATTCATTGTCATCGCCCTTGAGGGACGCCGCAGCTGGGGGCTCCTCGGTTGCCAGCGCTTGCAGCCGGTCTGCGTCAAACGCAATTCGAACCCGGGTCCCTCCCCCGTTCCTGTCGAGAAAGGCGATCTCGCCAAGATGTTCCTCAACTATTTTCTTGACGATGGCGAGGCCGAGGCCGGTGCCGCGCACCCGCGTCGTCATATAGGGCTCGGTCAGCCGCTCGCGGTCCTCCGGCAGGCCCACGCCGGTATCGGTTAGGTCAAAGACTAGCTGGTCCGCTTCGCGCCGAATGCATAGTTCGATGCGGTCTCCATCGGGATTGTCAACGCCGCGATTACGGCGCAATTCAATCGCTTCCACCCCATTCTTGACGATGTTCGTCAATGCCTGGCTGAGCTGCCTCCGATCGCAAACCATCCGGATTTCGCCGGCCGGCGGATCGAGCGAGAAGCTAATTCCGGGATGTGCCACTTCGTGCAGGAACAGCGCGGCTCGTGCGATGTCATGGACATTCTCGTCGCGGAAGACCGGCTTGGGCATACGTGCGAAGTTGGAGAATTCGTCGACCATCCGCCTGAGGTCTGCCACCTGGCGGATAATGGTGTCGGTCAGGCGGGTGAATGTCTCCGGATCTGACGCGACTTCCGCGCTGTAGCGGCGCTGCAGGCGTTCCGCGGCAAGCTGGATCGGGGTCAGCGGATTCTTGATCTCATGGGCGATACGCCTCGCGATATCGGACCAGGCCGCGCGGCGCTGGTCGCTAAGCTGGTCGGTGATGTCGTCAAAGGTCAGCACCGACCCGTCGGCATAGCGCATCCGTTTGACCGCCAGCGTACGCTGGCCATCGGCCAGGTTCACGAGAACATTGGCATCGCGCGTTTCGCCGCGGAGGAATTCGCCAAGTTCAGGCGAGACATCGGCAAGCTCCTTTGCCTCGACGCTCTCTTCGCCCTGCTGCAGCAGGGTGTCCGCGGAGCGATTGGTGAGCAGGATGTGGCCGGAACTGTCGAGAGCGATTACTCCGGCGGTCACGCTCGACAAGACCGCCTCGATAAAGGCCCGCCGGGTGTCGAGCTGCTGGTTGGCGGCCATCAGCGCCCCGGTCTGTTCCTGCAGCTTCCCGGTCATCCGGTTAAAGGCGGTGCCGAGCGTTGCAATTTCGTCGTCGGGATCGCCGATGATCGGCACCCGCGCGGTGAAATCGCCTTCTTCGATCCGCCCGGCGGCATCGACCAGCTGCTCAACCGGTCTCAGTAGCCGATCGGCCAGCTTGAGGGCGGTAATGATTGCCAGGAAGACGATCAGCAACGCGCCTGCCAAGAGAGCGGCATTGAACTTCAACTGGTTGCTGCGGCTCCGCTCAAGCAAACCGCGATAGTCGGTCAAAACGCCCGTGGCGCTTTCAATCTGTTGGCGGAAATCCTCGCTGACCTGTCGCGCGACGAATAGAAATTTGCCTGGTTCGTTGGTCAGGGGAGTAAGGACCGCGATCCGGCCCTGGGTCACGACTTCGGCAGCCTGGGTCGGTCCCTTCAGCTGCGACAGCGCTTGAGCGAGGCGTGATTGGTCGATCAGGCCATCATAATAGTTGACCCCCCGGCTAATCGTCACCTGACCGGTATTGGTAATCGAAATGATGGCGGCTTCATTGAGGCTGCGCTGGTAGGTCTGATAGGCAAGATATTCGTCGAACCGCGGATTCTCCATCGGCCGCGGACCGAGATATTTGTAGAAATCGGCGACCATCGTGACGGCTTCGCCGCCAACCCGGTTGACCTCGCTGGTGTAGGTGGATTGGGCTAGCTGGGCGGTATTTTCCAGCATTCCTCGAGCCCGGTCGGAAAACCAGAATTCGAGCCCCGATTGCAGCAGCAGCGATGCGAAAATGGCGACGATTACCGTCGGAACCGCCGCAATGACCGAGAATAGCGCGACCAGGCGAGTATGAAGCTGGCCCGTGCCGATCGCCCGTGCCACCGCCCGCGCCCTTGCGATCTTGCGCGACAACAGGACCATCAGCGCAATCGACGGAATGAGATTGGCGATCAGCAACAGCGCGATCAGCAGTGGCGACAGCATCGAGCCCGGCGCCGCCTCGCGGGTCAGCAACACATAGCTGAGCACCAGCATTCCAGCGAGCACGACGGCGCTTGCGACGGTCGCCCAATCGTAAATCCGGCCGCTCTCTTTCTCGCGGGCTAGCCAGCGAGGTAAGGGCCTTCGTTTCAAATCGGATTCGACGGTCTGCACATCCATTCCAGGCTTGGCCTAGCATGGACGCGTTGCATAAAGAACACAGTTTCTGGCTAGGCTGCAGTTCTCGCAAGCCAGGGCGAATAGAAGTCCTGCAGCATCTGCGTCACGACCCTAGGATCGTCTTGCATATTGACGCGGTTGCGGAACTCGGCGGAGCCGGTCAGGCCCTTGGTGTACCAGCCGATATGTTTGCGAGCGAGGTTTACGCCGGTCTGGACGCCGTAGAGCGATTGCATCGAGTCATATTGCTCGAGGATCAGGTCGAGCTGTTCGTCCATCGAGGGATCCGGGCGGTGCCCGTCATGGGCCAAATCGGCCATCACCTGGCCGAGCAGCCACGGCTGGCCGTAGGCACCGCGGCCGATCATCACCCCGTCCGCGCCTGATTGGGCGAGAGCCGTGCGGGCATCCTCCAGGCTGCATATGTCGCCGTTGACGATTACCGGCAGCGACGTGGCCTGCTTGACCGAACCGACAAAAGTCCAGTCGGCCGAACCCTTGTACATCTGGCAGCGAGTGCGGCCGTGGACGGTGATCATCCTGACGCCAAGGTCCTCGGCGATGCGCGCCAGTTCAGGCGCGTTGAGGCTGCCATGGTCCCAGCCCATGCGCATCTTCAGCGTCACGGGCACCTTCACGGCCTTGACCGTCGCATCGATGATCGCGGCAGCCAGCGGCAGGTCGCGCATCAGCGCCGACCCCGCATCGCCGTTGACGACCTTCTTCACCGGGCAGCCCATGTTGATGTCGATGATCGCCGCGCCGCGCTGCTCGTTGAGCCTTGCCGCCTCGGCCATCTCATTGGGCGCGCATCCCGCCAGCTGGAGCGACACGGGCTCCTCGCTCGGGTCCCAGGCCGCCTTCTGCAACGATTGGCGGGTTTCGCGGATCATCGCCTGGCTGGCAATCATCTCGCTGACCGTCAGCCCGGCGCCGTAACGCTTGACGATCTTGCGGAACGGCAGATCGGTGACGCCCGTCATCGGCGCCAAGATCACGGGCGCGTCGATGGTCACCGGACCGACGTGGATGGGCTTTACCAGGCTCATGGGAGGGCGCGCCTGTAACGGAATTTGCCTCTGCTAACAACCGTTCGTCCTGAGCGAAGTCGAAGGACTGCCCTTTTCTTTGCTGGGGTTGGAAGTAAGGACGGCCCTTCGACAAGCTCAGGGCGAACGGATTCATGGAAAGCAAGGTCACTGCCCTCATTGTCGCCGCCGGATCGGGAAGCCGCATGGGCGGCCAACTGCCCAAGCAATATCAGCCGATCGCCGGCAAGGCAGTACTTGCTCATGCGGTCGACGCTTTGGCGTCACACCCGGCGATCGACTCAGTGCGGGTCGTCATCGGCGAAGGCCAGGAGCAGCTCGCCGAACAAGTATTGAATGGCCGCGACGTTGGCGCCTTGATCATTGGCGGAGCGGAGCGCGCGGACAGCGTTCGGGCCGGCCTGGACGCGGTCGACGGCGATGTCATCCTGGTCCACGACGCCGCCCGCCCCTTCTGCCCGCATGACGTCATCGATCGCCTGCTGGCCGGCCTGGAGGGCGCCGGCGGCGCTGTTCCGGTGCTGCCGGTAACCGACACATTGGCAAGGGCCGACGGGTTGCTGGGAGAGCCGATCGACCGCGGCCATGCAGTTCGAGTCCAGACCCCGCAGGCGTTTCGGTTGCAGGATCTCAAGAAGGCCTATGCCGTATGGGTTGGCGGCACCCCTACCGACGAAGCGACGGTCGCCCGAGCGGCCGGCCTTGCCGTGGCGACCGTCGAGGGCGCCGCCATGCTGGAGAAGCTGACTGCTCCCAGCGACTGGGCACGGGCGGAGGCGCTGCAATCGTCCCGGCTTATCAGCCGCACGGGCATGGGCTTTGACGTGCACGCCTTTGCCGGCGAGGGTCCGGTGATGATCGGTGGGATCGAGATCGCCCACCACCGCGGACTTGCAGGCCACAGCGATGCCGACGTCGTGCTCCACTCGATCACCGATGCCTTGCTCGGAGCCGCCGGCCTTGGCGACATCGGCCAGCATTTCCCGCCGTCCGACCCACAGTGGAAGGGCGCCGACAGCAGCATTTTCCTCGGCCATGCTGCGAAGCTGGTCCGGCAGGCGGGCGGGATTATCGATTCTGTCGACTGCACGGTGATTTGCGAGGAGCCGAAGATCGGGCCGCATCGGGACGCTGCCCGGGCGCGTATCGCGGTAATTCTGGATATCAGCCTGTCCCAAGTCAGCCTAAAGGCAACCACAACCGAACGACTTGGTTTTGCCGGCAGGGGTGAAGGAATTGCCGCCCAGGCGGCTGTCACGATCCGGATGGAATCAAATGATGGGTGATTATCTGCTGCCTGACGATCTGGTGACCAAGGCTCGAGAGGTGGTCGAGGCCAATCGTCGCGCCGGGCGCCGCGTGGCGGTTGCCGAAAGCTGCACGGGCGGGCTGGTCAGTGCCGCCATCACCGAGATCCCCGGATCGTCGGAAATGTTCGAATCCGGCTATGTCACCTATTCGAACGAAGCCAAGATGTCGGAGCTCAACGTCTGCCTCGACGTCGTCGAAACGTTCGGGTCGGTGAGCGTTGCAACGGCCTGGGCGATGGCGCAGGGAGCGCTCGAGGCTTCGGGCGCCGATGTCGCCGTCGCCATCACCGGCATTGCCGGCCCTGACGGGGGCACCGAGCAGAAACCGGTCGGGACGGTGGTGTTCGCCCGGGCGGAGCGGAAGGCCGGCCCGGACAAGATCGTCGCCGACCAGAAGCTGTTCGACGCCGCGGAAGGCCGGTCCGGGATTCGCCGTCAGGCGGCGCTCTGCGCGCTTGAACTGCTGATGCCGTAAAGCTGTTCGGCGCGTTTTTCGAAGGCGCCGGTCATCCGCCTCAAGGCCCGGTCGAACATCTGGCCGGCGAGGGTTTCGAAAATGCGCGACTTGAAGGCAAAATCGACCGAGAAATGGACGTTGGTTCCGCCCTGCGGCGCGGGCTCGAACCGCCATTCGTTCTTCAGGTATTTGAGCGGGCCCTCGACGTAATCGACGCAGATATGCCCGGGCCGCTCCTTGGTCACCCGGCTGGTGAACCGCTCCTTGAAGGCGTTGAAACCGACGATCAAGTCGGCAACCATTTCGGTTTCGCTGTCCGAACGGATGCGAACCGCGCTGACCCAAGGAAGAAACTCGTCATAGCTGCCAACGTCGGCCACCATGCCGAATAGCTGGTCCGGCGTGTAAGGCAGGTAACGCGTCTCGCTGTGCCGGGGCATTTAGGCTGTTGCGCCCACTGTCCTCGCCAGCTGCGCGTTGCGGGCA
>DATJKE010000041.1:0-13048 GCA_035491735.1 Sphingomicrobium sp. | reverse complement strand
GTCGTAATTCCGGAAATGCGCGGGATAATCCATTTCGGTGGCGGTCGGGTGGACCTTGTCGTCGGCCATTCTTCATTCCCTCGAGATTTTTGGTTGGCCGGGGTCTTAACAAGCCCATCGCTTCCACCCAAGCGGCTTTTTTGTCCCAAAACCATGAGCCCTTAAGCAGAGCTTTACTCCTTTTTGTTACAAACGGCGCATGCGCGAAGAAGTTGTCCTCCGATCGCTGTTGCTGGTCGATGCAGATGCCAATGAACGTCGGCAGCTGTCGGCCGTGGCCTCACGCGCCGGTTGGAGCATTGTCGGTGCTGCTGACGCGGAAACCGCTGTCGGCCTTCTGCAAGGCCCTCACGGCCGAGAAGTTCGCGCCGCGCTGCTTTCCAGCTGGAGTGTCGAACAGGGCCCCGGCCTCATTGCCGCCTTACGCAAATGCCGGCCGGAGCTTCCGGTAATTGTGCTTGCTGACGGCGGATCGGTCGCGTTGGCAGTCGACGCCATGCGCGCCGGCGCTTCCGATTATTTGGCCAAGCCGATCGCGCCGGAACGGCTGATCGAAGCGTTGACCGCCCATGCCGATCGACGCCGTGCAACCGGCGAGCTGGCTCCACTGTCGGAAAAGATCGCGCCTGACCTGATGCTTGACCAACTGGTTGGCGCAGCACCCGATTTTCGATCGGCGCTGGCCGTCGCAGCCAAGGGAGCGCGTAATCGCCTACCGATTTTGATTGTCGGCGAGGCCGGCAGCGGAAAGGAGACATTCGCTCGCGCCATCCACCACGCAAGCCTCCGTGCCAAGGCAGCGCTGGTCCGGCTGGATTGCAAGTCGGTCGCCGCCAACATCATCGACAGCGAGCTGTTCGGGCACGTGCCCGGCGCCTTCCCAGGGGCTTTCGCCGAGCGGGTGGGTAAGATGGTCGATGCCGATGGTGGTACGCTGCTCCTCGATGAAGTCGGCGCCCTTCCAAAAGAAACCCAGGCCCGTCTCGACCGGGTGCTGGCTACCGGCGAAGTCCGGCCCGTGGGCTGCAACGGCTCCAACTCGGTTGACATCCGGCTGATCGCCACGTCGAGCCGGCCTCTTCCTGATGATTTTCATCCGGGTCTTTCAGAGCGGATTTCGGCCACAACCGTCACGATTCCACCTCTGCGCGATCGCAGCGGCGACATTCCTGCACTTGTCCGGCATTTCCTGACCCGCTTCGCCGAGGAGCCCGGCATGCGCCCGCTGTCGATCGGCAATGACGCGCTGGCGGTGCTGATGCGATACGGCTGGCCGGGCAACGTCCGCCAGCTGGCCGGCGTGCTGTTCCGCGCCGCACTCAACGGCGAAAGCAATTCGCTGACCGCCGAAGATTTTCCGCACATCGCCATTCAGTCGCGCTTTTCGGGCCGCCGCAGTGACGTCGCTCCCGATATCGGAAAGCTGTCGGCGGATGCGGCAATGTCCGGTGCCCCGCAGGTCACCCTCTATCGCCAGGATGGCCATCTTCGCAGCCTCGAGGAAATCGAGGCGGACATCATTCGCCTAGCCATCGGTCATTATCGTGGCCGAATGACTGAAGTCGCGCGCCGCCTCGGAATTGGCCGCTCGACCCTCTATCGAAAGCTCGGCGAACTCGGCATCGACACCGCCGCTTAAGCGCGCCAGTCTGGCGCGATGCGCGCTGGCCTGCTTCTCCTGTTCCTCCTGACCGCATGCCGCAGCCAGCCCTCCGAGGGAGCGAAGCCGGCTACGTTACCTGCCTGCCAGGCGCAGATGTTCGAGCAAAGCCGATTCACCGTCTGCGATCCTGGCAAAGGCAGAATCGAGCTGTTCGCTGCTGCCAAGGCTGAGGCGCCCACCCGCCAGCTGGCCGATCTCGAGCTAAGTCTCGGCAATCGCGCCGCCGGGGTCGCCTTCGCAATGAATGGCGGCATGTACGATGAGGATGGTCGTCCGATTGGCCTTGCGATTGTCGAAGGGCGGCAGGTGCACGCCATCAACACCCGCAAGGGGGCCGGCAACTTCCACCTGATGCCCAACGGCGTGTTCCAGGTTCATCGCGACGGCCGCGCCGAAATCATCACTAGCGATAAATGGAAGCCCGCGTCCTCGATACGCCTCGCAACCCAATCCGGTCCTATGCTGGTGATCGACGCCCAGCTTCACCCTTCCTTCAATCCGGATGGGAGTTCGCGCTACGTCCGCAACGGTGTCGGTATCGCGTCCGACGGCCATCCGCTCTTCGTAATCACCGATGACACAGTCTCGCTCGGCAAATTCGCCCGCTTCTTCCGCGACCAGCTCAAGTGCCGCAACGCCCTGTTCCTCGACGGGGCAGTCAGCGCGCTATGGGATCCTGCCGCCGGGCGCCGCGACATCACTAAACCGCTGGGGCCGATCCTCGTAGCGTTCAGGCCGTCCGCGGAGTCAGCGCGGCGTCCCTGAGCCCGCGCCACAATTTCAATGCCTGAACCGTCTCCCTCACGTCATGCACCCGGATGAGTTGAGCGCCTTGGTCGACTGCCTTCAACGCCAGAGCCAGGCTTCCGGGCAATCGCTGGTCGGCCGGCGCCTCGTTCGACAGCGCGCCGATCATCCGCTTTCGGCTCGCCCCTAACACGATCGGACAGCCGAGGCCATGGAACAGCGCCAGGCCGTTGATCAGTTCCAGGTTATGCGCCACTGTCTTGCCGAAACCGATGCCCGGATCGACCAATATCTTGTCGCGGGCGATGCCGGCCATTTCCGCTGCCTCGATCCGCATCTCCAGCCATTGATAGACCTCGACCAGGACATCGTCATAGCGCGGGTCCTTCTGCATCGTTTGGGGGTCGCCCTGGTGATGCATCAGAATCACCGGCGCATCCGAACCCGCGATCACGCCCGCCGAGTGTTCGTCCCACAGGAGCGCCGAGACATCATTGACCAGCTTCGCCCCCGCCCCGAGCGCCGCGCTCATCACTGCCGATTTGCGCGAGTCGATCGAAACGGCGTTACCGCCGGACGCAAGTTGTTTGATAATCGGCAAGACGCGCTCGATTTCGTCATTTTCCCACACAGTTGCAGCGCCAGGCCGGGTGGATTCGCCCCCAACATCGATGATCGCCGCGCCCTCGACCGCCATTTGCACGCCTGCCTCCGCCGCCACCGAGGCGTCCGAGTAGGATCCACCATCGGAAAAGCTGTCCGGCGTCGCATTGATGATTCCCATGACCTGCGGCTGGTCGAGGCGGATGGTCCGCTCGCCCATCGCCAGCGGCGGTCGCGGCGCGGTGATCCGCCCCCAGTCCGCCGCCATTGCCTCATCAAATCGACTTTCGATGCCTTCGACAGGCAAGATCTCGGTAGAGACGCGCTTCGTCTCTTCGACGTGGATTAATTCAACGAGCCCGAACCAGTTAAGTCCACCGGCAAGACGCGCGACCTTGCCGTCATGACCGAACGGGGAATCGACGAAGCCGGTCGGACGGATCAGTGTGCGCATGCGCGCTTAAAGCGCCGACAAATGCTGCTGGCGGAGCGCATCAATTGGCTGCAGCTTGCCGTCCAGTTCAACGTGCCAGAAGGTCCAGCCATTGCAGGACGGAGCACCCTGGAGCCCAGCACCGACCTTGTGGATTGAGCCCACCTCGCCATCACAGGCAATCGAGCCGTCTGCATTAACGCTGGCCAACCAGCGCCGCTTCGAATCCACCAGCGTCGATCCAGCCGGGACCATGCCGCTTTCAACCAGCAGGCCGAAGGCGACGCGCGGCTGGCTGCGCTTGTCGGCCATCACCGTCATTGCACTTTCGTCGAGCGGTAGTGTCGCATCGATCCGCTCCCGCGCGACTTTCACATAGCTTCGCTCACGTTCGATCCCGATCCATTGCCGGCCTAGCCGCCGCGCCACCGCGCCGGTCGTACCGGTGCCGAAGAAGGGGTCGAGCACCACGTCGCCCGGCTTGGTGCACGCGAGCAGGATCCGGTAGAGCAACGCCTCGGGCTTTTGCGTCGGATGGGCCTTGTCGCCGGCGTCGTCCTTGACCCGCTCCGCCCCGGAACAGATCGGCAGAACCCAGTCCGAGCGCATCTGCAAATCGTCGTTCAGGGCCTTCATCGCCCGATAATTGAACGTGTAGCGCGCCTTTTCGTCCTTGGCGCACCACAGCAATGTCTCATGGGCATTGGTGAAGCGGGTACCGCGGAAATTGGGCATCGGGTTGGCCTTGCGCCAAACGATATCATTCAAAATCCAGAAGTCGGCATCCTGCAACAGCGCGCCGACGCGGTAGATATTGTGGTAGCTGCCGATCACCCAGATGGTACCGTCGTCCTTCAGGATGCGCCGCGCCTCGGCAAGCCATTCGCGCGTAAAGTCGTCATACACTGCGAGACTGTCGAACTTGTCCCAATCGTCGTCGCAAGCGTCCACCTTGCCGCCTTCGGGGCGGAACAAGTCACCGCCCAGCTGGAGATTGTAAGGGGGGTCGGCGAAGATCATGTCGATCGACTTGTCGGGAAGCCGAGCCATCTCGGCAATGCAATCGCCTTCCAGGATCGTGTCGAGCGGTAGCTCCCTCTTGGTTGCCAAGCGCGGGCGCGAACGCCCAAGGCTCTCCGTTTCCGGCAGGATCATGATCATGGAAAGGCTGTCCCCGATTGGTGGATACCCTCGATGAGTCAGGCTGGACTCGCGGTCAAGACTGCATTGGTCGCGCCAGATTCCTGGTCGAGGAGAACAAAAGGAATCCGGTGAAGAGTCGACCACAACATATTGAGTCTCGGCGGATTCGCGGGACTCTACCCCTTGTGGTGTGACTCGAAAGACTCTGGCTCGATTTTTATTCGAGCGGCAACGGGACCATCTGCTCCAGCTTGTCGCGCACTCTCGAGAAGGTCCGCCGATGGTGCGGCGTCAGGCCAAGCATTTCGATGGCGCGGATATGCTCTGGAGTTGGATAACCGCGGTTGGTTTCCCAGCCGTAGCCAGGATAATCGCGGGCACAGTCGGCCATGATCCGGTCGCGAGTCACCTTGGCGACGATCGAGGCCGCCGCGATCGAGCGGCACTTGGCGTCACCAGCGATGATCGCCTTCGACGGCCGTTGCCAGCGCGGAGTAGCGTTGCCATCAACCAACACCCAGGCTGGCTCGAAGCCAAGCGCCTCGACCGCGCGGGTCATCGCCAGCATCCGCGCCCAATAAATGTTGATGTGCTCAATCTCTTCGACCGATGCGACGCCGACGCCGATACTCGCAACCTTTTGCAAGCGGCCGAAAATCGCCTCGCGCGTGTCGAGGTCGAGCTTCTTGCTATCGTCAATCCCGCGGGGGAATTTGTCGCGGTCAAGCACCACCGCCGCGGCGACGACTGGTCCGGCCAGCGGCGCACAGCCTGCCTCATCGACCCCAGCAAGAGGCTGCGGAAAGGGAAGTTCGAGCTTGAAACAGGGCCGCTTCACGGTGGCCAAGGCTAACGAGCCCGCCAGAGAATCGCTACTAGGTCTCTGAAATTTCTGTGGATTACTCTTCCATCCGCCATGGCGGATAGCGGCGCGCTTCGCCGGCGCGATAGAAAAATACGGTGTTGCCAGACGGATCGCGGAGCCGAGCCTCGCGCCAGTCCCACGGCTGGTTGCGCGGACCATGTTCGAACGGAATGCCGGATCGAGCCAGCCGTTCAACCCGCTCATCTAGGTCATCACACTCAAAGTAGACGGCGACAGTTTCACCAATCTCGGCCTCAGGATCGCATTGGATCGAAAATGTCGCCGCGCCAGCTTCGAACCGCGCATATTGGTTTTCGGGACTGTCGACGATCTGTTTGAGGCCTAGCCGACGGTAAAAATCGACCATCTTGGCATAGTCCTTGCCGGTCACGGTCACCTGGTTGAGGCGAAGCCCCAGCCCGGTGTCGAGCCGCACGGCTTGCTGGCCAAGCGGGCCATGCCCCTTCCCCAGCCCCGGCGCCTCGCGAAGCGCCATGCGCACGAACAGGCGCGCCCGCTCGACCGACTGTACCAGGCCGAGCCCCGCGCCAAGGTAAAAGGCAATAGCGCTCGCCAGAGTGCACCCGGTTCCGTGGGTCGAGGTGGTCTCGATCCGCTGGCCCTGCCAACTGGTCATATTATCTTCTTCAATGAGGGCGTCGGCGAGCGCATCTCCCTCCTCATGGCCGCCTTTGATCAGCACGGCGCTGTGATGGCGCGAGACGAGATCCAGGGCTGCCGCCACTTCATCGTCTTGGCCGGTCAAGCGTCGCAGTTCGGGCAGATTTGGTGTCGTAATGGTTGCAACATCCATCAGCTTGCCGAATGCGGCGACGGTAGGATCATCAGCCAAAGGTGCTCCACTGGTCGCCACCATCACCGGATCGAACACCACCGGCACACCCTCCAGTTTTTCCAGCCTCGTTGCGATGTGCAGTGCCGTGAACGGCGATCCGATCATGCCGATCTTGACCGCATCGACCCCGATATCCTCAATTACCGCATCAATCTGCGCCAGGACTACTTCCGTCGGCACGGCATGAATCGCCGTTACTCCCAGCGTGTTTTGGGCAGTCACGGCGGTCACCGCAGTCATCGCGTGGCCACCGAGCATGGTGACCGTCTTGATATCGGCCTGAATGCCGGCGCCGCCGCCAGAATCGGAACCGGCGATGATCAGGATTCGCGGTGTCTTTGCTGTCATACTTCAGGCCAATAGGCTCAATTCGTTAAGCAGCCGCAACCGCCTCGCATATGCGATCCACCAGCCGCTCGACCATCGCCGGATCGTCGCCTTCCGCCATGACCCGGATCAAGGGCTCAGTACCGGATTTGCGGATCACCAGCCGCCCCCGGCCACCAAGCTCGGTTTCCGCGCCGGCGATGACTGACCTGACGGATTCCTGTTCCAGGGGCGTGCCGCCGTTAAACCGGACATTCTTGAGCAATTGCGGCACCGGCTCGAACACATGGAGCAACTCGCTGGCGGGCCGCCCCTGATCGACGATCGCGGCCAGTATCTGAAGGCCGGCGACCAGCCCGTCGCCAGTCGTGGCATGGTCGGAAAGAATGATGTGGCCCGACTGTTCGCCGCCGACGTTACGGCCCATGTCGCGCATCGCTTCAAGAACATAGCGATCGCCGACTGCCGTTCGATGCATGTCGAGTCCGTTCTCGCCAAGCTTACGCTCCAGGCCGAGGTTGGACATGACGGTAGCGACGATGCCGCCGCCGCGCAGCGCACCCAGTCGTTGCTGTGACAGCGCAATCAGCGCCATCAACTGGTCGCCGTCCACCATCTCGCCTTTCTCGTCGACCACGATCAGCCGATCGGCGTCGCCATCGAGCGCCAGCCCGAGGTCGGCCCCGGACGCAACGACCGTCTCTTTGAGCACATCGGGCGCGGTGGAACCGCAGCCGTCGTTGATGTTGAGACCATTCGGCTGGGTGCCGAGCGCGATCACTTCCGCGCCCAGTTCCCACAGCGCATCGGGTGCGACCTGGTAGGCTGCGCCATTGGCACAATCGACCACCACCTTCAGCCCGTCGAGACGAAGGTGATCGGGAAAGGTCGACTTGGCGAAGTGGATGTAACGCCCACGCGCATCGTCGATCCGCTTGGCCCGGCCGATCTTCGGCGCGTCGATCAAGTCGACGCCCTTATCCATGAGCCGTTCGATTTCCATCTCGGCCTTATCGCTGAGCTTGTAGCCGTCCGGGCCAAACAGCTTGATGCCATTATCCGCGAACGGATTGTGACTGGCTGAAATCATCACGCCGAGGTCGGCGCGCAGTTCCTTGGTCAGCATCGCTACCGCCGGGGTCGGCATCGGCCCTAGCAGCACCACGTCCATTCCAACCGACGTGAAGCCGGCGACCATCGCCGATTCCATCATGTAGCCGCTAAGGCGCGTGTCCTTGCCGATTACGACCCGATGGCGGTGATCACCGCGCAGGAAGTAGGCGCCTGCCGCCTGGCCGACCTTCATCGCCGTGTCGGCGGTCATCGGGCTGACGTTGGTCCGCCCGCGAATCCCGTCTGTGCCGAAGTATTTCCGTCCCATGGCCGTGCTGTAGCGCGAAAAGGCTCAGCCGATAAATGCCCAGATGCCTGCGGGGCGATAGCCTAGTGCGCCATGCGCCCAGGTGGCCGCGAGCCAGAGGACGGTTCCCGTCACGAGCGCGAAGCCATCCGCGGACTCAAACCCCCGGCTATAAGGGACAAAGCCGGTCTTCGCCTTCCAGCCACGCCAAACGTCGCCAAGCAGCGTTTCCTTCTTGCGGTCCTGAAGCGCTGCACCGACCAGGGCGAGGAAAGCGATGGCAAAGCTCAGGATCAAGCTCGCCTCGGTCGGAATGACGACCGCGTGGACCAGCGCCCACAGCGCGAAGCCCCACATCATCGGATGGCGGGTAATCGCGTAAACGCCGTTGGGGTCGTCAATTATCTGAATCGGCCTGCCGGGACGCGGCAAGGCGGGGTTGCGCCGAAGCGAACCCATGAACAGCACCGACCCGAACCACATCAGCAGCGTGGCCAGAATCCAGCCCCAATAGCCCGCGTCCCAAAGCGGCGCCGGAGCCTGCGCCGACGCGGCCGGGTAAGCCCAGATCATCCAGCCAAGCGTCAGGAAGGAGACGAGCGTGTAGACGCCGGCGAAACCCTTCTCACCCAGTGCGCCAACCATGCCAGCCCTCAGCGGGTGCGACATCAGGAAATGGGTTCCCACGAACGCAACCGACGCCACAATCAGCATGATCAGTCCGGTCATTTTCGATAGGCCTCAGGCAATGCTTCCCGATCCAGAGAGCGGTATCGGTCGCGCAATTTGGTCTGATGATTGTCGAGCGGCTGGCGAACCCCGTCGATCCACACCGCCTCAGGCGCGCTATTGAGCTCAAGCGGATCGCCCGACCAAATCACGACATCGCCGCGACGCCCGGCTTCAAGGCTGCCGATCTCTCCGCCGATCCCAACCGCTTCGGCCGGGCGGGAACTGATCATCGCGAATGCCTCGCTCCAGCTGACGCCGGTCGCACCCGGCACCTTGCTCAGCGCAACAAGATTCCCGGCATATTGCCGCTGGTTGCGCTGATAGCGAGTGTCGTTGTCGTCGATCATTCCGATCGCGACCTTGACCCCTGCATCGCGCATCCGGCCGATGTTCGACTGGGTCGCCGCAAGCATCTCGAAGCTCGCCGGAAGGTCGTTCAAGGCCGAGGCGATCACCCAAACGCCAGATGCCGCAATGCGGTGCGCCACCGTCCAACCCTCGGTCGCTCCAACCAGCGCGACCTTGAGCCCTGGAAATTCCTCCCGGAGGTCGAGTACGTTCAAAATATCCTTGGCCCGCTCGACATGGACCAGCAGCAGCTGCTTGCCTTGCACTACCGGCACCAGCGCCGCGGCGTCGAACCGGGTCAGCAACACATCGTCTTGGCGGGCGCCGTCAATTCTACCGCGCAGGTCTCTCGCTTCACGAAGTGCATTGCGGAACAACACGAACGCCGTAGCCCGCGAACCGCCGGCGATCCCGGCACCGCCCTCCCCCAGCTCGACGAACTGGAACGCTCGGGCGCGAAGCACCGCATCCATGTCGTCGCCAGTGTCGATCACCGCGCCTTGCCCGGCGAAGATATTCTTGCCGGCGACCGGCGCCACTACCGCCCGGGTTACGCCATCGGCGCGGCTGACGGCGATGGTCGAGGCCTTGGGATTGATCGCCGGAGTGACGTCGATCGCTGCGTTGAACGGACCATTGCCGCTGTCGGTGTCGTCGGATCCATCGGCGCCCAGGTCGACTTCGGCCAGGCCGAGGCGAGAGAAGCCGGCGACGATGCCCGGTGTCACCCACTTTCCAGTCGCGTCAATCACCTCTGCTCCGCCGGGTACCGACACTCCGCGCCCGGCGGCGACAACCCTGCCGTTGCGAACGACGACGGTCCCGCCCTGCACCGGCTCCGACCCGTCACCGACCACCACGGTCCCGTTGGTGATGGCGACAGTCTGCGCCGCCAGCGGTGAGGCGCCGGCGAGCAGGATTGTGGCCAGCAGCGCCCTCACTTCACATCCCTCTCGCCGGGCTGGCCGAGTTCGAAGTCGCTGACCGGCCGAAGCTTGGGATTGGCGCTGTCGTAGAGCAGTGCCCCGTCGATCCATACCTTGTCGGGCCTGGTGTAGGCACTGAACGGATTGCCGTTCCACAGCACCACATCGGCCATTTTGCCGGCCTTGAGGCTGCCGGTCTGGTCGGAGATACCGAGCGCCTTGGCGGGATTGCCGCTCAGCCACGTCCAGGCGGTCGCCTCGCTGATGTCGATCCCGACGCGCTTGCCGGATGCCATCGCCTTGGCCGCTTCCTGGTTCAGTCGCTGGATGCCGTTCGGGTCGTCCGAATGAACGATGGCGCAGGCACCCGCTTTCTGGACGTATGCAATATTCTCGTTGATCGCGTCATACGACTCCATCTTGAAGCCGTACCAGTCGGCCCACATCGCCGAACAGATCCCATTTTCGCGCAATAGATCTGCGATTTTGTAGCTTTCCACAGCGTGGTGGAAGGCCGAGATCTTGTAGCCAAATTCCTTGGCCACATCGATCATGATGGCTTCCTCGTCGGCGCGGTAGCAATGGTTGTGCACCAGGATCTTGCCGTGGAGCACGCCGCGGAGCGTATCCATCGCCAGGTCTTCTGCCGGAATCTCGCCGCCGGACTTCTCATACTTGGTCCATTTGCGGTCATATTCCTTGGCCTTGATCCAAGTCTGCCGGACATAGGCGATGTTGCCCATCCGCGTCTGGGGCATCTGGTTCTTTGAGCCGTAGACGCGCTTGGGGTTCTCGCCGCAGGCCATCTTCAGCCCATAGGGCGCGCCCGGGAACTTCATCCCCTGGACGGTGCGCGAAGGGACATTCTTCAGTACCACCGAACGTCCGCCAAACAGATTTGCCGAGCCGGGCAGGATTTGCAGCGAGGTGATGCCGCCATTGGCCATCGCGCGGGAGAAGCCAGGGTCTTGCGGCCATACGCTGTGCTCGGCCCACACTTCAGGCCTCGCCGGCGATGTCGCCTCGTTGCCGTCGCTTAGCGACTGCACGCCCGGCGAAGGATAATCGCCAAGGTGGCTGTGGATATCGATGATGCCGGGGGTGACGTAATGGCCTTGGGCGTCGATCACCGTGGCCCCTTCGGGGGCGGTGAGATCGGCGCCGCCGACGGCCTGGACCTTCCCGTCGACCAGCAGGACCGAGCCATTGTCGATCCGCCCACCTTCCCCGTCGAGGACGGTGGCGTTGCGGATCAGGGTCGGAACGCCGCCATATGGATGGTAGGTCGATGGGTACGGGTTCTCGGCGATGTGAACCGTACCCGGCTTGGACTTGGGCGGGGGCGCGAGGGCCGCGCATCCTGCCAAGGCCATGGCAAAGATCGCAGCCAGCGCCCCCCGCATGGCTTACTTCACCCCATGCATCAGATATTTGAGCGGCCAGCTGAGCAGCAGCAAGACAATGCCGATGCCGACGGAGATCCAGCCGATGGTGGTGAACACGCCAACATAGGTGCTCAAGGATACCTGCAGATTGGTCACTTGCCCGCCGACGGTTTCGACCGAAGCGACCTGCGCGACGACGCCGGCGACATATTGGGCGATCGAAATCGACAGGAACCAGACGCCCATCATCATGCCGACGATCCGGGCGATCGAAAGCTTGGTGATCATCGACAGGCCGACCGGCGAGATGCACAGCTCGGCAACCGAATGGATCAGGTAAAGGCCCGCCAGCCACCACAAGGCGACCTTGAAGTCCGGCCCGGCAAATTGCGTGCCCCAAACCAGGAACAGGAAGCCTGCACCGACGCCCATCAACGCTAAACCGAACTTGATCGGGATTGGCGGCTCCAGCCCGCGCTTGGCGAGGGCATTCCATAGAATCGAGAACAATGGCGCCAGCGCGACAATGAAGAAGGCGTTGAAGAACTGGGTCTGGCCGGCCGATATCGACCAGCCGCCGAAGACAGTGAGATCGGTGTTGCGGTCAGCAAACAGGGTGAGGGATGAACCAGCCTGCTCGAACAGCGTCCAGAACACGACGTTGAACACGATGAGGACCATCGCCGCGACCATCATCTGGAATTCGGCCCGGCTGCCCTTGACGAACGACCAGATCAGGATTCCCGGTACGGAGATGAGGAATGTTCCGAACAGGAACTTGCCCATGACCGGCAGGTTCATGATGTAGCCGATAATGCCGCTGCCTTCCGCCGGCGGCGTCGCGTTCATCAGGTTGGTGAAGAGGAAATAGACGATCGGCACCGCGACGGCGGCACCAACGTAGATGAACAGGTCCTTGGAGCCGTCGGCGCCTTCGGGACGCTCGCCATAGCCATCGAGACGGCCACCATTGAACTGGATCAGGCTCCACGAAAAGAGCATGCCTGCCGCCGCAAGGCCGAAACCCGCCCACCAGCCGACGCTGTCAGCCAGGAACGGGCATAGAAGCTGTGAGAACAGCGAGCCGAGGTTGATGCCCATGTAGAAGATGGTGAAGCCGGCGTCTCGCCGGCGGTCGCCTTGCTTGTAGAGCGAGCCGACCATCGTCGAGATGTTGGGCTTGAAGAAGCCGTTGCCGATGCAAATCATCGACAGACCAATCAGCATGATCATCACGAACAAAGGAGAGCGATCTGCGTCGGCCTGGAAGGCGCCCTTCTCAAGCTTCCGGGCTTCGCTTCCGTCGCGGTTGAGAAGCGTCACCGTGCCGTCATCGTTGCCCTGGACCTTCAGCCGGTCCTGCCCTGAGATGACGTAACGCATCTCGTCCCCGGTCGAGGTTGGCCGGTCGATGGAGTTTTCGACCACGACTTCATAACGTTGGCCGTCGATTACCGCGTGCGGCTTGGCCGTCTCGCCGCCGAAGCAGAGAATGAAATAGCCAAGGCTCATCATAATCGCGCCGAACTTCACCGAGCGCTTCGAGCCGAGGTAGCGGTCGGCCATCAGGCCGCCGATCAGCGGGGTGAGGTATACCAGCGCAGTGAACCCGCCGTAGAGCCCGTTGGTGGTGTTGTCGGAAAAGAGGAAATGCTTGGTG
>DATJKE010000040.1:0-14352 GCA_035491735.1 Sphingomicrobium sp. | reverse complement strand
GCTGGTGATGCCCTGCTTGAAGATCAGGATGTGCGCAGGACAATTCATTGGCTTCAGCGCCATCAAATCGGCACTGCCCGACAGCACGGGGGCGTCATCGTCGGTTGACGGAATCTCGTCCGGGACGATGAACATATTCTCCCGATATTTGCCCCAGTGGCCGCTCTTCTCCCACTGGCGTGCATCCATCAGCTGTGGCGTCTTGACCTCGACATTGCCCGTGGCGTCGAGCCGGCGGCGGATATAGGCTTCCAGCTGGCGCCAGATGATATAGCCGTTTGGGTGCCAGAAGACGCTGCCATGGGCTTCGGCCTGGAGGTGGAACAGGTCCATCTCGCGGCCAATCTTGCGATGGTCGCGCTTGGCGGCTTCCTCCAACCGGACGAGGTGCTCGGCGAGCTGCTTCTTGTTAAGCCAGGCGGTGCCGTAGATTCTCGACAGCATCGGGTTGTTCTGGTCGCCGCGCCAGTATGCGCCCGAAACATGGGTCAACTTGAACGCCTGCGGGTCCAGCTTGCCGGTCGAAGCGAGGTGAGGCCCGCGGCATAGGTCGATCCAGGCGCTTTCACCGCTACCCGAACGATACATGGTAATCGGCTCGCCTTCGGGCAGTTCCATCACCCATTCGGCCTTGAACGCTTCCCCGCTCTGCTGGAAAAAGTCGCGCACCTGGCCGCGGCTCCATACTTCACGCACCAGCGGCTCGTCGGCGGCAATGATCCGGCGCATTTCTTCCTCGATCGCCGGCAGGTCTTCATCGGTGAATGGGCCGCGTTCGGGGGCCGGCGCGAAGTCGTAATAGAAGCCGTCGTCGGTCGCCGGACCGAAGGTGATCTGCGTGCCGGGATAGAGTTTCTGTACTGCCTCGGCGAGGACATGGGCGAAATCGTGCCGCACCAGCTCGAGCGCGTCCTTCTCATCCCTCGACGTAATCAGCGCTAGGTTGGCATCGCCCTCGAACGGGCGGTTGAGGTCGCGCACTTCGCCGTCGATGCGCGCCGCGAGCGCTGCCTTGGCAAGGCCGGGACCGATCGCCGCAGCAACATCCGCCGGGGTCGACCCCTCGGGCATTTCGCGCACGGATCCGTCGGGAAGCTTGATCTTGAACATCTCGGACATGGGATTGCCCTAGTGCAGCGCAGCATGAGCTTCAAGCCGAGGAGCCAGGCCTTCGGGTCGCCTTAGGGAATTTGATCCGAACCGGCCGCTAACCAATAATGACTCTTCCTTAATGCCGATCCGTTGATAGTCTTGGGCTTCGGGGAAAGTTTCAAGGGCGTAATCTTGATGGATGCGATGACGAGCGCCGCGGCCGGTGCGGACCGGGCCGTGCGGTTTACCGGAAGCTGGCGCGAATATCTGCCGATTGCGGCTACCAACGTGCTGCTGACCATCGTCACCCTTGGCGTCTATCGGTTTTGGGCTACTGCTCGCCAGCGCCGCTATCTGTGGAGCCGGACCGAGGTCATCGGCGACCGGTTGGAATGGAGCGGCACCGGCAAGGAAATGTTCATCGGCTTCCTGATGGTCATGGCCGTGCTGATTCCCTTTTTCCTGTTCATCCAGTTCCTGTTCCCGGCGCTGGTCGCTCGAGGCAAGATGGCGGCTGCAAGCGGCATCATGATGCTGTTCTACATCGGCCTGATCTACCTTGGCGGCTTCGCCCGTTTCCGGGCGCTTCGTTATCGGCTGTCGCGCACCTATTGGCGCGGCATTCGCGGCGGTAGCGACGAGCCCGGCTGGAATTACGGCGGCGAATATCTTGGCCGCGTCGCACTTTCGTTGATGACGTTCTGGATCGTCTGGCCGTGGGCCGCGACGCGCCTGTGGAACGGCCGCTGGAGCCACATGAGCTTCGGCCCGCTCAAATTCCGTACGGAGCTTGACGCGGAGGGACTCAAAGGGCGCTGGGCAGCCGTCTACCTGGTGCCGATGGCCGCCTTCGCGGTGGCCGGCGTCATTGCAGCGCTGATCGGCCTGGGATCCGCAATGAGCGGCTCCGAGCCCAACCCCACCTTTTTCGCGATCATCCTCGGGCTGTTCCTGGCGGTCTACCTGATCATCCCCTTGATGACCCTCAACTGGTACGCCGCATTCTACCGCAAGGCGGCGGACGCGCTGTCGCTGGGCGATCTCGAGTTCGGGTTCGACGCGGGCACGTGGGACTGGCTCAAGCTGTTCCTCGGCAACATCGGGCTGGCGATTATCACGCTGGGCTTCGGGATTTCCTTCTGGGGCTATCGCAACTGGGCGTTCATGATCCGCCATTTCCACCTTTACGGCGAGGTCGATGCCAGCCGGCTGACCCAGTCGACGACCCATGCGCCAGGCGAGGCAGAAGGTTTTGCCGACGCCTTCGACATCGGCGCCCTCTAGGGCAAGGCGGACATGCGGGCGGTCTATTATGACGGCGTTACGGCCGATCGTCACGACATCGACGTCGAGCTCGACGGAGACTGGCTGATTGTCGGGCCGGATCGCGTCCCGCTTTCCGAATTGGCCGTCGCCGACGAGGACAAGAGCCGCCTGCTTCTGTCGCGCCCGGGGTCCGCGGGTTGGCGGCTGATTCTCGAGCAACCGATCGAACCCGGGTTTCGCGCCAGGCTCCCTCACCCGACGCGCTATGGCAGCTGGATCGATCGCATCGGCCTCGCCAAGGCGAGCCTCGTCCTCGCCGGGGTGGCAGCGGGCGTGCTCGTCATCGGCTATACGGCACCGGCCTTCATTGCTCCGCTGGTGCCGGAAAGCTGGGAGCGCAACCTCGGCACGGCGATGGTCGGCGATTTCGGCGACAACGCCTGCCGAAACTCGGCGGCAAGCCGGGCACTGGCGGCAATGTCCAGGCGGATCGATCCCGCCGCAAGCGGCCGGGCGCCGATCACCCTGACCCTGATCGACGTGGGCATCTTCAACGCGGCAGCGTTGCCGGGCGGACAGATTGTCATTTTCGACGGAGCGCTGCGCGATACCAAAAATCCTGACGCAATGGCCGGCATCCTGGCGCATGAAATGGCTCACGTCCGCCGGCGCCATGTCACCCAGGCGCTGATCCGGGAGCTCGGCATCGGCGCGCTGATCCGGCTGTTTGCCGGCGACGTCGGCGCCAATGCCCAGCAATTGGTCTCACTAAGTTACACTAGGGCCAATGAATATGAGGCGGACGGCGACGCCATTGGCGCGCTGGCCCGCGCCAAGATTGATCCGCGACCGACTGCCGAGTTGTTCCGCGAGCTCGACAAGGACGATGGCCCTGACTTCGCCGCGGCCGAGTTCCTCAACAGCCATCCGGCCAGTGGCGACCGGGCCAAGCGCTTCGCAGCCGCCTATCGGCCAGGCGTAACCTATACTCCGGTCATTTCCGCCGGCGATTACAAGGCGATGCGCGACGCATGCCCGCTCAAGCATGATGCCGAACATGAAAAGGAAGAGGCAGGGAAGGGAAAATAGCTGAGGCTTGTCGCCGCCGGTCTTTTTGACCAAGGACGCGCCCATGCCAATTCCCGACATCGCGCCAGCGGCGCTCGCCTATTTCGATCCCGGCGACGGCCGCCGCATCGCCTATCGTCAGCATGCGCCCAAAGGCGGCGCTCCGACGGTCCTGTTCCTCCCCGGCTATGCCTCCGACATGGAAGGCGCCAAGGCTCTGGCGTTGGATGGCTTCTGCGCCGCTCGCGGACTCGGCTGCCTCCGTCTCGACTATTCGGGCACGGGCTCGTCCGGAGGCGATTTCGCCGATGGCACGCTGACCCGCTGGCTCGAGGAAGTGTTGTCGGCCATCGATCTGTTGACCGAAGGGGACCTGGTCCTCGCCGGCTCTTCGATGGGTGGCTGGCTGGCGCTTCATGCGGCGCTGCGCCGTCCGGACCGGGTTAAGGCGCTGCTCGGCATCGCTGCCGCACCCGACTTCACCGACTGGGGCTACACCCCGGACGAAAAGGAAGCGATGCGCCGCGACGGCAAGCTTGAGCGGCCCAATCCCTACGGCCCGGAGCCCTCCGTAACGTGGCGCGCCTTCTGGGAATCGGGCGCCCAGCACCGGCTCCTCAACAATGTGATCGACCTGGTCATCCCGATCCGGCTGGTGCATGGCGAGCAGGATCAAGAGGTCCACGGCGGCGTGCCTCTCAAGCTGATGGCGGACCTGCGTTCAGCCGATGTCCAGCTTCGGTTGATCAAAGGGGCCGGGCATCGCCTGAGCGAACCGCATGAGATCCACGCGATCCTGGTCGAACTGCTCGGGCTCCTGGAGCGCATTGCATGATTCTTCTTTTTGCCGCCGCCCTTGCCGCCCAAGCAGCGCCAAACGCCGCCGCCCAAGCCGCGCCATCCGCGGCCCCTTGCCCAACGGTCCTGACCCAGGCTGCGCAATCCTGCCGCGCGGTCGAAGCAAGCAAGGCGGGACGTTTTGCCGAGGCAGCAACCGCATTCGAGAGCGCGGCGGACCTGACACCCGCGGGCGACCCCGCCAAGGACCGCTCGCTGGCTGCAGCCGGCAATATGTGGATAGCCGCCGGGCAGCCGGGCAAGGCGGCGCTGGCGCTCGACAAAGCGCTGGCCGGAACGGGGCTGCAGGCCGACCAGCACGGACTAGCCTTGCTCGATCGTGCTCGCGCAGCCGAGGCTCAGGGCGATCTCAAGACCGCCCGCGCCAAGATTACCGAGGCCACAAAGACGATCAGTGAAGACCCTTACCTGTGGTTCTTCTCCGCGGCCCTGGCCGTGCGCGAAGAAGATATTCCCACCGCCAAGGTCGCGATCAACCGGGCACTCGCCATGGCCCCGGATTCGGCCGAGGTGATGTTCGAGGCCGGCCATATCGCCGAGGCAGCGGGCGAGAATGCGCAAGCCCGCGATTATTGGTCCAAGGCGCTAAAGGCAGACCCCAACGGCCCGGCGGGCAAGGCGGCGCGCGAGGCGCTGGCGATGAGCGACGCGCCGCTCACCGTCACCAACGAGGTCGCCAAGCAACCCTATGGGGACGGTGAGGGCGAGGACCGGCACTAGCCGGCGTCGATGTCGTAATCGACGGTCGTCACCACGCGGACCTTTTGGAAGGGCGAGCCGGAGCCGCTTGATTCGCCTTCCCGATCGCTGTCGCCGTCGCGCGGGCCAACCGAGAAATAGCCCTGGCTGGCGCTCTTGATCGAGCCGACGCCGGCGCCGCTGTCCTTGGCGAACTGCTCGGCATTGCGCCGCGCTGCCTGATTGGCCTCGGCGATCATCGCCGGCTTGATGCTGTTGAGCCCGGTGTAACTGTAAACCACATCGCTCGAGTTCATCGGCACGCCGGCGCGGATCAGGTCAGCCTGTTTGGCATAGGCCGATTGGACCTCCATCACCTTGCGGCTTCGTAGCTGGATCGACCGGCTGACGGTGACCTTGTCCTCCTTGCGCTCATAATCGTAGCTCTGGTTGACGCTGATCCCCGTGTCGCGGATCTCGTCGGGCCTGAAGCCGGCCCGCCGGAAGAAGTCGCGCACTGCCCCGGCCTGCCGATCGACGGTTTGCTGCACGGGCGCCAGCGTGTCGCCCTTTTCAGCAAAGCTAACCGTCCAGGTAGCAAGATCAGCGGTGACGTCGCGCTCCGAAACGCCGCGCACGCTGACCGATCGATCGGCCATCTTGGCCCGGCGCAAACCGTCGCCGAGCAGATAGCCGCTCCCTACCATCGCGAGTGAAAAAATCCCCACCGCGCCGAGCAAAACGGCGCGATCACCTTGAAATCGCTCTAACATGGAACGACTCTCTCGGTTCGTCGTCACTCTGGACGGCCACCGGTCACCATTGCCGGTCACGGACCGTCGACGAACCGTGCATATATAGCGATGAACGGAGTTAGGCTAAAGTGAAATTTCTCCATTCGATGCTCCGGGTTTCCGATCCCGACGCCACTGTTGCATTCTTTCAACTGCTCGGTTTGGAGGAACGGCGGCGAATGGAAGTGCCGGAAGGCAAGTTCACGCTAATCTTTCTCGGCGTGCCGGATGACGATGCCGAGGTCGAACTCACCCACAATTGGGAGGAGAGCGGCTATGAGGGCGGACGCAACTTTGGCCACCTCGCCTTCCGGGTCGACAATATCTACGCCACCTGTCGAACGCTGATGGACAATGGCGTGACCATCAATCGGCCGCCTCGCGACGGCCATATGGCGTTTGTGAAATCGCCCGACGGAATTTCGGTCGAGCTGCTGCAGCAGGGCAAGCTCGAGCCGGCCGAGCCCTGGTTATCGATGCCGAACATAGGCAGCTGGTGAGGATCGGGCGGGTCAGTCGGCAACCCTTGCCGAACGCCTGCCTGCAACCCAATTGACCTGCAAGCTTGCTGAGGATGCCTTGGCTATCATGGGAAGCCGCGAAGATGCTTGAGATTGTCGCCATCCCGGCCTTTGCCGACAATTATTTGTGGCTGATCCATGATGCCGCGAGCGGGGAAACAGCGGTGGTCGATCCCGGCGATCCCACTCCCGTCCTGGCCGAGGCCGAACGGCGGTGCTGGCAAATCACCAAAATCCTCAACACCCATTGGCACCCCGACCATACCGGCGGCAACCTGGCGATCAGGGAAGCGGCCGGCGCGACGATTATTGGACCGGCCGGTGAGAATGGCCGTGTCCCCGGCCTTGATGTCGCGCTGAAGGAAGGGGACCGGATTTCCCTCGGTTCGCATGAGGCGGAAGTGTGGGAGGTCCCCGGCCATACGCTCGGCCATATCGCCTATATCTTCCACGACGACCGGGTCGCCTTTGTCGGCGACACCTTGTTCGCGATGGGTTGCGGCCGGCTGTTCGAAGGCAGTCCGGAACAGATGCACCACTCGCTCGGCCGGCTGGCCGGCCTGCCAGCTGACTTCCAGCTCTACTGCGCGCACGAATATACGCTGGCCAACGCGAAGTTCGCGGCTCACGCCTTTCCCGCCAACGAAGCAATTGGCGAACGGCTCGACCAGATTGTTGCGGCGCGAGCGGCGGGTGAGCGAACGGTTCCGACTTCAGTCGCTGCGGAGCGGGCAACCAACCCATTCCTGCTTGCCAGAGACGTTCAACATTTCGCGGATTTGCGCGCAGAAAAGGATGTATTTCGTTCTGCCTAAGTTCAGGCTGATGCGTTTATATTAGCAACTCACACTCAAGGAGAGTCGGCATGAACCTCCGTCCCTACTTCTTGGCCGCCGCTACCGGCGCAGCGCTGATCGCGACATCAACCATCGCCGTCGCCGAGAAGGATGAGTACAGCGCAAAATCCGCCGAGAAACTCGGCAAGGCCCTTGCCGGCCGCACCGCGGGCACGCCGGTGGGCTGCATCAGCAACACGCGCGGATCCGACATGACGGTGATCGACGATTACACCATCCTGTTCAAGGAAGGCGGCACGATTTACGTCCAGAAACCCTATGGCGGATGCTATGGGCTCGGCAACGGCAACTATAGCCTGGTCACTCGCATCGCGGGCAGCAACCGGCTGTGCAGCGGCCAGATCGGCTCCCTGGTCGACCGGGTTTCGGGATACAGCTATGGATCCTGCGTGTTCGGTGAATTCGTGCCTTATCGGAAGGCCGGCTGAGCGCGCCGGCAGGCGAGGATAAAGCGGTATGAGGATATCTGGACTAGTCACGGCCGGCGCGTCGGCAATGCTCCTGTCCTGCTCATCGACGCCGGTGGCCGAAGCGCCGAGCCCGAAGGCGCAGAAGGACCTCGCCGAAGCGCTGGCGGGACATGTGCAGGGACCGCCGATGCGCTGCATCCGCAATTATCGGTCGAACATCATGGAAGTGATCGACGACGACACCATCCTGTTTCGTGACGGGCGGACGATCTACCTGCAGAAGCCGCGCAACAGCTGCTTCGGGATCGCCAACCACAGCCGCACCTTGGTTACCCGCCAGTTCGGCACCACTGACCTTTGCGATGGCGATATCAACCGGCTGGTCGACCTTTCCGCCGGGTTCCAGGGCGGCGCCTGCGTGTTTGGACCCTTCGTCCCCTACACCAAGCCCAAAAGCTAAGCCCTAACGCTTGAAGAGCGCGCTCAGCCGCTCGCCATAGGCCCCGCCGATGACGTGGCGGCGGATCTTCATCGACGGCGTCAGCATCTCATTCTCGACCGAGAAGGGCTCGTCGGCGAGGATGAAGCGCCGCACCTTTTCGATGACGCTAAGGTCGGCATTGACCCGATCGACCGCCTTTGAAAGCGCCTTCTGCATGCCCTCGGGATCATCCTTGAACCGCTTCATTTCCTCGGGGTCCGGGACCAGCAGCGCAACCAGGTGCGGCTGGCGGTCGCCATAGACCATCGCTTGCAGGATTTCAGGCTGTAGAGTCAGCATCCCCTCAACCCGCTGTGGCGAGACATTGTCGCCCTTGTCGTTGACGATCAGGTCCTTCTTGCGGTCCGTAATGACAATCCGGTTCTTCTCGTCGAGATGGCCGACATCGCCGGTGCCGAGCCAGCCATCCTGCAGGACCCGCGCGCTTTCCTCGTCGTTGTGCCAATAGCCCTTCATCACCAGCTCGCCGCGGACCATGATCTCGCCGTCATTGGCGATCCGGACCTCGGTGTTGCGGAGGGGCGGGCCGACCGTGTCCATGCGGATGCCGGCCTTGGGCCGGTTGCAGCTGATCACCGGTCCGGCCTCGGTCTGGCCGTAGCCCTGCAGCATAGGCAGCCCCATCGCCTGGAAGAACAGGCCAACATCGGGATTGAGCGGCGCTCCGCCCGAGACCATCGCCTTCATCCGGCCGCCGAACCTGCGGCGGACCTTGCGGCGCAAGGTTAGCGACAGGATGCCGTCCATCGGCAGGTCCCACGGCACCGACTTGCCTGCATAACGCTTGGACTCGATATTCATTGCCCGGCCCATCAGATAGGCGGGCACGCCGCCGTCCTTTTCGACCTGCTTCATGATTTTGGCGCGCAGCATTTCGAACAGGCGCGGAACCACGACCATGATCGTCGGCCGAACCTCTTCGATATTGGCCGCGAGCTTTTCCAGGCTTTCGGCGTAGTAAATGTGGGCACCCAACGCGACCGGGAACAGCTGGCCGCCGCTATGCTCATAGGCGTGGCTCGCCGGCAGGAAGGAAAGGAATATTTCGTCGTCCCAGCCGAAATCATTGGCGATCACGTCGGTGCAGCCTTCGACATTATGCAGAATCATTCCATGATGCTGCATGACACCGCGCGGCGCGCCGCCGGTACCGCTGGTGTAGATGATGCAGGCAAGGTCGCCCCGGTTCACCCCGGCCATTCGCTGCTCAACGGCGCCGAGGTCCGAGCCGCCGGACACGAGTTCCTCCCAATGGTGGAATTGCGCGACATCGGGTGACTGGCCGGTGATGATGTCATCGATCGAAATGACGTGCCGGCATTCCGAAGCGAACAGCACCGCCGGCAGCAGATTTCTGGCCAGCTTCTGGGTCGAGACAATCACCGCGCTGGCGCCGCTATTGGCGAGAATATGCTGGTGATCGCGCGTGGTGTTGGTGGTGTAGGTCGGGACGGTGACGCAGCCTGCGGCCATGATGCCGAGATCGGCGATCAGCCATTCCGGCCGGTTTTCGCTGACCAGCATGACGCGGTCGCCGGGCCGAAGCCCAAGCCGGATCAGGCTTGCGGCAAGCGCCGCAACCTGCTGCGCGGCTTCACTGTAGCTGATCGACTGCCAATCGCCGTCGACCTTCTTCGACAGGAAGGGAGCGTCGCCCTTTTCCCGCGCCCGGGTCAGGAACATGGAGACGAGATTGGGAAATTTCTCGAGCTGAGTGTCGGCCACGCGCACCATTCTCCCGCTTGTTGCGCCTCTAGCGTGCGCTTCGAGCCGCTGTTTAGCGTATTGCACGGCCGATGCCAGCCGAGTGCGGTGGACAGGCTTCGCGTCGCTCGCCTAAGCGGCAGACATGTCGATCATTCGCTTTATCCTGCTTCCTCTCGCTCTGCTGGTCGGTTCCTGCGCCACCATTCCCGCATCCACTCCGCCGGCGGGTCAGGAACCTGCCGCCCTGACGAGGAACGAACAGGCGTTCGTCATTGCCGCCAACCCGCTGGCGGCGCGGGCCGGGTTGGAGGCGCTCGAACGCGGCGGCAGCGCGGTAGATGCGGCAATCGCCGTGCAGGCGATGCTGAGCCTGGTCGAGCCGCAAAGCTCCGGCATCGGCGGCGGCGCCTTCATGACCTATTATGACGCCGGCTCACGCCAGATCTCGGTCTACGACGGCCGTGAGGTCGCGCCGGCCCAGGCTACCCCTGGCATGTTTCTCGACAGCGCCGGAAATCCCCTGCCTTTCGACACGGCAGTAGTGAGCGGCCGCGCGACCGGCGTTCCAGGCGCGGTCAAGATGCTGGCGATGGCACATGGCGAGCATGGCAAGCTGGCCTGGAGCAGCCTGTTCGGAGCGGCGGAACGGACCGGCGACGAGGGATTCATTGTCAGCCCGCGGCTGCATCGGATGATCCATGCTGATTTCGCGGAGAACCATGCGCCCGACGTGATCGCCTATTTCTCGAAGGCAGACGGCACGTTGCTCAGTGCCGGCGACCGGCTGGTCAACAAGCCATATGCCGCATTTCTCCGCCGGCTGGCGAGCAAGGGCCCAGACGCGCTTTATGCCGGCGAGACAGGGGCGCGGATCGTTGCACGGACCCGCTCCGGGCCACTGGGCGGGTCGATGACCATGGCCGACCTCGCCAACTACCGGCCGGTGAAGCGAGAGGCTCTGTGCGGACCCTGGCGTGTCTATCTGGTCTGTGTTCCGCCGCCGCCGTCGAGCGGCGTGGGCGTGTTGCAATTGCTGATGCTGCTGGAGCGGACCGACATCGCATCGCGCGGACCGAATGACCCGCAAGCCTGGTATCTGTTCGCCGAGGCAAGCCGCATTATGTACACCGACCGCGACCGCTACATCGGCGATCCGGCGTTCGTGAATGTGCCAGTGCGGGGGATGATCGATCCGGCCTATGTCGCCGCCCGGCGGCGGCTGATCGGCGCTACCGCCGGTCCACCGCCGGTAGCCGGCAATCCCGCGCTGGCGCCACTGATGGCCGCGGATCGAACATATGAGCCGACCGGTACCTCGCATTTCATCATTCGCGACGCGGCGGGGAATGTGGTGTCGATGACCACGACCGTGGAATCAATCTTCGGAACGGGCCGGATGGTTGATGGCTTTTTCCTCAATAACCAGATGACCGATTTCTCGTTCAGCCCAGTCGATGGCGAAGGCCGGCCAGCGGCCAATGCGGTGGCTCCGGGCAAGCGCCCGCGCTCGTCGATGGTGCCGCTGATCCTGTTGAATGACGATCGCAGCTTTGCCGGCGCGTTCGGATCGGCTGGCGGCAATGCGATCCTCGCCTATGTCGCCAAGTCGATGGTCGCAGCAGTGGATTGGAAGATGCCGGTGCAGCAGGCGCTGGCGGCACCGAACCTCGTTGCCCGTGGATCCAACTTCAACGGCGAAGTGACCAAGTTCAGCCCGGAGATGCTGGCCGCGCTCCAGACCAAGGGCATCGATCTCAGGCCCGGCCAGGGCGAGGACAGCGGCGTCCATGCGGTTATGATCCGCAATGGGCAGGTTGATGGCGGCTATGATCCCAGGCGCGAGGGGGTAGTGCTACTGCTCGGCCGTTAGTCCGCGCCGCTTCCCACGGCCTCCGAAATGTTTTTCAAGCCTTCGCGCTTCAGCCGATCGGCAAGGCCGTGCGCGATGCGGCGGGCAATGCCCGGCCCTTCGTAGACCATCGCCGAATAGAGCTGAATGAGGCTCGCTCCGGCGCATATGCGTTCCCACGCATCGTCGGGATTGGAGATTCCGCCGACTCCGAACAGCGGGATCTTGCCACCGGACGCGGCGCGGAATGTGCGCAGGGCGTTGAGCGCCAACCTTTTTAGGGGAGCGCCCGACAGTCCGCCTTGTTCGGTCGCATATGGCGACTCTATTGCAGGCCGTGAGACAGTGGTGTTGGCGACGATGATCGCATCGATCCCGTGCTCGATCGCTACCCGCACGATTTGATCCGGTTCGCCTTCGCCGAGATCCGGCGCGACTTTCAGGAAGATCGGCAGACCCTGAGCCGGTCGCACGTCGCGAACCGCGGAAAGCAAGGCGCGCAACGCGCCTTCGTCCTGAAGCTGACGCAGGCCGGGCGTGTTGGGCGAGCTGATGTTGACGGTGAGATAATCCGCGACGGGGCTCATCGCACGAACCCCATTGGCATAGTCAGCGATGCGGTCGGCACTATCCTTGTTGGCGCCGATGATGACGCCGACGATGCCGCGCCGATCGCGCCGCCTGAGCCGGTCAAGTGCGGCCGTCTGGCCCCGGTTGTTGAAGCCCATGCGGTTGATCACGGCCTGATCTTCCTTGAGCCGAAACAGCCGCGGCCGTGGATTGCCCTCCTGGGGTCTGGGCGTGACCGTGCCAATCTCTACAAAGCCAAATCCAAGCCCGAGCATGGCGTCGGGGACCTCGGCATCCTTGTCGAACCCCGCCGCCAGTCCGACCGGCGAAGGGAAGTTCAGTCCTGCCACCTCCTGCCGAAGTTCGGACGGAAAATCGGGCAGTGGCAATGGCGGCGCCAGCGACAAGGTGGCGATCGTCGCGCGATGCGCGGTTTCGGCATCCAGCGCGAAGGCCAGGGGTCGAAGGAGCTTGTAGAGGGCCACGACGCCGCTGTGTCATTGCGGGAGCGGAGAGGCAATGACGTTGTAAAATGCCACTCAATCGCCTAAATCGGACTAGAAAGCTCCGATTAGACATGCGACTCACCCATCTTGCCGACTATGCGGTCGTAATGATGACCGCCGCCGCGCGCCGCGATGCTCACGCGCGCCTGACGGCGACCGAGCTCAGCGAGGACACCGGCGTACCGTTGCCGACCGCCCAGAAGCTGATGCAGAAGCTTGCGGCACACGGCTTGCTGGTTGGCCAGCGCGGCGCAGGCGGCGGCTATGCGCTCGCCCGTCCGGTGACCGAGATTACCCTCGCCGACATCGTCGAGGCGGTCGAGGGCCCGATCGTCATGACCATGTGCGCTGACGGCGTGAATCATGAATGTTTGCTCGACGCCCACTGCAGAGTGAAGCCGCACATGGGGATCGTCGGCAATGCGGTGCGCGGAGCACTTGGTTCGGTTTCGCTGCGGGAGCTGGCGCAGTGAACGAAGAAGTCGTCACCAACCGCGAAGCGCGCGAGGCGCTGGCCAAGGATTATGAGTGGGGCTTCTCCTCGGACATCGAGCAGGAATTCGCACCGAAGGGGCTTAACGAGGACACCGTCCGCTTCATCTCCGCCAAAAAGGGCGAGCCCGAGTGGATGCTCGAATGGCGCCTCAAGGGTTATCGCGCCTGGCTGGAGATGGAGGAGGTCGACTGGGCCAAGCTGACCATTCCCGAGATCGATTACCAGGACGCCTATTATTACGCCGCGCCGAAGCCGAAGCCCAAGCTCGGCAGCCTTGACGAGGTCGATCCCGAGATCCTGCGCGTCTATGAAAAGCTCGGTATTCCGATCGAGGAGCAAAAGGTGCTCGCCGGGGTCGAAGGCGCGCGAAAGGTCGCGGTCGACGCGGTGTTCGACAGCGTCTCGGTCGCCACCACCTTCCGCGAGGAATTGAAGGCCGCCGGGGTCATCTTCCTGTCGATCAGCGAGGCGATCCGCGAATATCCGGACCTGGTCAAAAAATACCTCGGCAGCGTCGTACCGCAGCGCGACAATTACTTCGCCTGTTTGAACAGCGCGGTCTTTTCAGACGGCACCTTCGTCTATGTGCCGGAGGGCGTGCGCTGCCCGATGGAGCTCAGCACCTATTTCCGCATCAATGCCGAGAATACCGGCCAATTCGAGCGAACCCTGATCGTCGCCGACAAGGGCAGCTATGTTTCCTCTCTCGAGGGCTGCACCGCGCCGATGCGCGACGAGAACCAGCTGCACGCGGCGGTAGTCGAAATCTACGCGCACGAAGACGCCGAGGTAAAATATTCGACCGTCCAGAACTGGTATCCCGGCGATGCCGAGGGCAAGGGCGGCATCTTCAACTTCGTCACCAAGAGGGCACTGTGCGCCGGCGACCGTTCGAAAGTCAGCTGGACCCAGGTCGAGACCGGCAGCGCGATCACCTGGAAATATCCAAGCTGCATTTTGAAGGGCCAAGGCAGCGTCGGCGAATTTTATTCGGTCGCACTAACCAACAACCGCCAGCAGGCCGACACCGGCACCAAGATGATTCACATCGGTGCGGGCTCACGCTCGACCATCGTCAGCAAGGGCATCAGCGCCGGCAAGTCGAACAACACTTATCGCGGGCTGGTGCGGGTGCTTCCGGGCGCGGAAGGAGTGCGCAACTTCACCCAGTGCGATTC
>DATJKE010000039.1:0-6371 GCA_035491735.1 Sphingomicrobium sp. | reverse complement strand
CTGCCCGGTACGTGGCCACGAAAATCCCTGAGGCGATTAAATATCCTAGGGGACTGTCCCTGTCCGGACCCTGGTCCGGTGCACATGGTTCCCACCTGACGTTTGTGGCGTCAGAGGATTTCCGGCAAACGGCCATGGTGGTCCCGTCACATCCCACTCTTCCGGCCGACAAGGTCTCGCTCCGCCGCGAGGCGCGCGAGCGACGGCGAGAGTTCATCGAATCGCTCGAACGAGATGAACGCGACGCTTTGGAACTGGCACTGGCCGACAATCTCCAGCCTCTGATCGCCATGTCGCGCGTAATTGGCGCATATAGACCCCTACCCAGCGAAATCAGCCCGCTGCCCGCGATGGAAATCGCCGAGAAAGGCGGAGCGATTGTCGCTTACCCTGCCTTTTCCGATCACCAGAGCAGTTTTCGCTTCCTGGCGGGCGAACCAACCGAAGCCGGCCCCTGGGCCTGCTTCCAGCCGCCGCTGGATGCCCCCGAAGTGTTTCCCGACCTTGTGCTGGTGCCGCTGGTGGCAATCGATCCGCACGGAACCAGGCTTGGCCAGGGCAAGGGCCATTACGACCGGGTCCTGGGCAGGCTGCGCGAGCATGGCGCCTTGCTGATCGGGATTGGCTGGCACGTGCAGAAGCTCGACCGTGAAATTCCGAGGGACAGCTGGGATATCCCGCTCGACGGCTTCGCGTCACCGGAGGGACTGGAGATGTTCCGGTGAAGGCCGAACCAAGCTGGCGCAAACCGGCCGGAATCTTCGGCATTCTTGCACTGATCGCACTGTGGGCCGGGGCGATCGCCTCATTATCCGGCAGGGTCGGCCAATGGCCCATCTGGCTGCAGACAATTTTCTATGTTTTCGCCGGGATCGCCTGGATTTTGCCGCTGAAACCGCTGCTTCGATGGATGGAAACGGGCCGATTTCGCGCTCAGAATCCGCCGTCCGTGCCCTGATTTGGGCGGTTCATCGACGTTTCATTGAATTTGCTGTATTGGGCTACCAGATCACCGCCTCCCATGAACCTGGCTCTCCCCTTCCAGCCCGTGAGGCCCTGGCGCACCCATCCGCGTGAGACGGTTGCGGTCGGGATCCTTGGCGCCGCCCTGCTTGCGCTTGCCGGGGTAAGCGGCGCGACGCCGGCATTTCCTCCCTTTGGAAGCGAGCCGGAGGCCGAGGCGCAACCCGCAATTCCGCTAGCGAAGCCGCTGCCAAACCAGATCCGCGATCTGCCGCCGGACACAGCATTGGCACTGAACGCCAAGATCCCGCTGGCCAGCGGGCCCAATCCGGCGGCGAGGCCCTTCAATATTGGCAAGTCGTCGGGCGACGCCCGGGCGCGAGCCCTGGAGTGCCTGACCAGCGCAATCTATTATGAAGCGGCGCAGGAACCGACCGAGGGCCAGCGCGCGGTCGCGCAGGTCGTCCTCAACCGGGTGCGCCATCCGGCTTTCCCGAACAGTGTCTGCGGCGTCGTCTATGAAGGCTCGACGCGGCCGACCGGCTGCCAGTTCACCTTCACCTGCGATGGTTCAATGGCCCGCGCCCCGATGCCCGATTTATGGAATCGCGCGCGCATGGTGGCGGACGAGGCCCTGAAGGGCACGGTGTTCGCGCCGGTCGGCCTGGCGACCCATTATCATGCCAATTACGTCGTGCCCTATTGGGCTTCCAGCCTGGTCAAGACCAGCATCGAGGGCGCGCATATTTTCTATCGCTGGCCTGGTGGCTGGGGCCAGCCGGCCGCGTTCAACGATCGCTGGACCGGAACCGAGGGCAGCCCAGCTGCCCTGCGTCTCGCGGCCTTGAATGCTCCGCACACGATCACGCCTCTGAGGCCTGCCCAAACGGCGGTCGAAAAGCTTGAGGCTGCCGGAGCCAAAGTGATCGAGGGCAAGGACGGCCGGCTCCGTCTGCTGTTCACCCCCGAAGCTCGCGAAGTGGCCAACAAGGTCAAGGTGACGCCCTATGTCCAGCGGGTCTCCGCCTCGGACAATCTAAAGTTCGCGCTGGACGGCGGAACACCCCAAGGCGAGCGCCCTTTTGGGCGCAGTCCAGAGGGGGCGGGGAACGCAGCCGAGCCGGTGTTGCCGGGGGCATCGTTGCGCAGCGCGTCAGCGACCTCGACCGCGAAATAGGCTCGGCCGCCGCTGGCGGTATCGGGCGCTTTCAAGTGAACGGAAATGGCGCGAGTGACGGGGCTCGAACCCGCGACCTCCGGCGTGACAGGCCGGCGCTCTAACCAACTGAGCTACACCCGCGTTTTGGGCAGGGCGGCCAACTAGGTCAGGCCCCCACCCCTGTCAACAAGCCTAGTCGTCTTTTTCTTCCTCTTCGCCGACATGGGTCAGCGTGCCGTCTTCGAACAGGAAGCCGGCGATGTCCGGCGTGCCGGCCGCCGCGAAAATCGTCTTGAAAATGATCAGCAGCGGAACAGCCAGCAGCGCCCCGGTCGTACCCCAGACCCAGGCCCAGAACGACAGCGAAACCAGGATGAGGAGCGGATTGATGGTCAGGCGGTGCCCAACGATCAAGGGCGTAATCACATTGGCTTCGATCAGGTGCAGCGAAATGAAGATCATCGGCGGCAGCATGGCGGCCCACGGATCGACAAAAGTCATCAGTCCGCCGAGGGCCAGCAGCAACGCCGCCGCGATCGGTCCGAGGTAAGGGATATAGTTGAGCACCGCGACGATGCCGCCCCACATCACCGGTGAATCCATGCCGAGCGCCCACAGGATGGTGGCGGTGACCGCGCCGAGGCAGACATTGATGACGGTAATCGTGCCGATGTAGGTCGAAGTCGCGTCGACCGTTTGCTGGATCACGCGGGCAGTGGTGAGCGCGCCTTCGAAACTACCGCGGCTGACGATCGTGCGCTTGCGCATGCCGGTCCAGCCGGCGAGGAAGAAATAGATCACCAGCAACGCGAAGAAGAGCTGCACGAATGCGTGCGGCGCAGACGCCGTAATGATGCCGAGCATTGAATTGGGCGTCTCGACCCGCACGGTCCGCGCCTGGCTCGCTTCGATCGAAATCCGAGCTGCGGTCTTGTCGATGAACTTTTCGAGGTTGGAGTAAAGATCGATCAGCGGGGCCAGTGCGTCGGTCACCCGATCTATCCGCTGCGGGATCAGCACCACCCAGTCGATCGCCGGGATCACGATCGCGGCCATGGCGAAAATGGAGATCGCGAGGAACACCAGCACGCAAAGCAGGGAAGACAGCTTTGACGGCACGCCGCGCCGTTCGAACCATTCCAGCATCGGCACCAGGGCGATTGCGATCACCAGCGCGGCGGTCACCGGAAGGAAGAACTCGGCGCCGGCGCGAAGCGCGAATGGCAGGGCAATCAGCAGGCCAACGCCGGCCATCAAGGTCAGCGAGGCAAGCAGCCGGACGCGCTTTACCTGAAGCGCTTCCACATCGGGGGAAAGCGAATCACTTCGTTGGCCTGCGCGCGCGTCCATGGCGCCATCTTAACCAACATTGGGAAGCCCGCCAGATGGCGCCGATGCGAACCGGTTGAGCACGAAAAAGGCCCTGTCCCCCGGACAGAGCCTTTGTCGTGCTGGTGCCCCCGGTCCGAGTCGAACGGACACTCCTTGCGGAACTCGATTTTGAGTCGAGCGCGTCTACCAATTCCGCCACGGGGGCACAGCGCGGACGCTGCTAGCCGAGAGCAAACGGCGGGGCAACCACTCCGGGCTAATTGGATCAGGCCGCAGCAGCCGACCCTGCGGCTCCGGCATAGGGATCGTCGCCATATTGATTCGCGCCGCGAGTCCCCTCCGACACGAAGAACACCAGCAGCACAATCGCGCCGATCAGCGGGATCAAGCCGATCAGCAGCCACCAGCCGCTGCGATCGGTGTCGTGCAGCCGGCGGGCGCCGACCGCGAGCGACGGAACGAGAATTGCCAGTGCGAAGAGAATGGTAACCGGCCCATAGGTCAGGGCCATTGCATCAAGTCCAAGTACGGAATCGATGATCGTCGCAACCACAAAGCCAACCATATAGAGCAGCACGAACCACCAATATTCCGCCCGCGGGGCGCGGCCGGTGAAGTCGGCATATTTTTGAAGCGGGCGCGTGGCCCAATCGATCGGTGTCATTTCCCCTCCCCTGTTTGTTGGGTGAGTGGGAGCCTAGCGCCGCGAAATTCGCTGGCAACTAGTTCCGTGGCGCCTGGCGGCGATAGCTGAGCGCCTCGGCGACGTGGATCCTGCCGACGGTCTCTGCCCCCGCCAGGTCCGCAATGGTGCGAGCAACGCGAAGTACGCGATGGAAGCCGCGCGCGCTCAACCGCATGGCCGCCGCCGCATCGGCGAGCAGCTTGCGGCCCGGCTCGTCGGGCGTGGCGATTGCATCGAGCAGTTCGCCGTCGGCCTCCGCATTGGTCCTGACTCCATTGCTCTTGAACCGCCTTGACTGCAGCTGCCGCGCGGCAGCGACCCGCCTGGCCACTTCATCGCTTCCTTCGGCAGGAGGCGGGAGGGTCAAATCCGCGGCACTCACCCCCTGCACCTCGACGTGGAGGTCGATGCGGTCGAGCAAAGGCCCCGACACCTTGGCCTGATAGTCGGCTGCGCAGCGCGGCGCACGGGCGCAGGCCAGTGCCGGGTCGCCCAGATGACCGCACCGACAGGGGTTCATCGCTGCGACCATCTGCACCCGCGCGGGAAAGGTGACATGCATGTTTGCCCGGGCGACGCTGACCGTCCCCGTTTCCAGCGGCTGCCTGAGGGAATCGAGCACTGCCCGCTGGAATTCCGGCAATTCGTCGAGGAACAGCACGCCCAAATGGGCCAGGCTGATCTCGCCAGGGCGCACCTTTAGCCCGCCACCGACCAGAGCGGGCATCGATGCCGAATGATGCGGCGTGCGAAATGGGCGGCGGCGCCGCAATCGCCCACCTTCCAGCTCGCCGGCCACGCTTGCGACCATCGACACCTCGAGTGCTTCTGACGGCTCGAGCGGAGGAAGGATTCCAGGCAAACAGGCAGCGAGCAGCGATTTGCCCGCTCCCGGAGGACCGCTCATCAGTAGATTGTGGCCACCTGCCGCCGCGATCTCCAGCGCACGCTTGGCGACCTCCTGCCCCTTGACCTGTTTCAGGTCCGGGCCACCGATAGCCGGTTCGGCCTCACCCGGCTCGGGCGGGCGCAACAGCTGCGTGCCTTTGAGATGGGACAGCAGCGCCAACAGGTCGGGCGCCGCAAGCAATTCAACATTGCCGGCCCAGGCTGCCTCGGCTCCCTGCGCCGCCGGGCAGATCAGGCCCATACCCTGGCCGCTGGCATGCAGCGCTGCGAGCAGAACGCCTGGAGAGGCGGCAATCCTCCCGTCCAGCCCCAGTTCCCCGACGGCGACGAAGTGCGACAGGCTTTCCGCGTCGGTGGCGCCGATCGCCGCCAGCAGACACAGGGCGATCGGCAGGTCGAAGTGTGAGCCTTCCTTGGGAAGGTCTGCGGGAGAGAGATTGACGGTAATCCGCTTGGGAGGAAGCGCGAGTCCGATGGCGCTCAGCGCAGCCCGAACCCGCTCACGACTTTCGCGCACGGCGTTGTCGGGCAATCCGACAATCACAAACGCGGGCAGTCCGGCTGATAGTTGGACCTGGACTTCGACCGATCGAGCCTCAAGCCCGAGATAGGCAACAGTGGCGACGGTGGCGACCATTAGCGGCCACCTCCCGCGCTACGCACACAACATTGACGCAAACGTCCCCCTAGCTCGGCGGCGCGAACCTAACGCATCCGAAACGGGAGGCAAGCGCCCTTGTCTGATGCCGAATGCTGCCCACATCCGGGCCATGATCAATCGCGAACAGTTGCGGGCCTTTATCGACCATCCGGTGGTCGAATGGAGCATATTCGTCCTCGGCGTCCTGCTGATGATCGCTTCGATTCCAGTTGGCGCGCTGCCAGGCCCGGGCGGCATATTCGTGTTCGCGGCCGGACTTGCCCTGGTTTTGAAGACCAGCATGTGGGCGAAACGGCGCTATGTCGATTTCAAGCGCAAACAGCCGAAGATCGGGCGCTGGACGGATTGGGGCCTGCGTCGTCAAAGTGCCAGGCGGCGGGAGGCACTCCGCAAGGAACAGGACGGCACCGATGAGGCAAGCCAAATCGCCGATCAGCGTTGACTTTGACGCCCCTCGCGACTATCGGCGCCCCCAACAACGGCCGCTTCGGCGGCCCTTTTCATTCGATTTTTGAAGGCATGAGCGATGAAGCGCACTTTCCAGCCGAGCAATCTGGTCCGCAAGCGGCGGCACGGGTTCCGCAGCCGCATGGCGACGGTCGGCGGCCGCAAGGTGCTGAACGCGCGCCGCGCCCGCGGCCGCAAAAAGCTCAGCGCCTAGT
>DATJKE010000038.1:0-49689 GCA_035491735.1 Sphingomicrobium sp. | reverse complement strand
GCCGCGCGTCCGCGGGGCCCGTTAAAATATTCTTGAATCCAAGGATGGTCCAAGGCGAGCAATTCTTCAATCGTTCCGACTGCGACGACTTTCTGGTCGGCCAAAACCGCCACCCGGTCGCAAATTGCCCATAGTGTGTCGAGGTCGTGAGTGATGAGGAACACCGTAAGCTCGAGCTTTTCCTTCAACCCCTCGATCAGCTCATCGAAGCTTGCCGCAGCAATTGGGTCGAGTCCGGCGGTCGGCTCGTCGAGAAACAACAGCTCCGGATCGAGCGCCAGCGCTCGCGCCAGGCCAGCCCGCTTGATCATCCCGCCTGACAACTCCGCGGGATATTTCGGCCCGGCGTCGGGCGTCAGGTTGGACATGGCGATCTTGTAGCCCGCGATCTCGTCGAGCAGCGGCTCCTTGATAAACGGGAAATATTCGCGGATCGGCACTTCCACGTTCTCGGCCACGGTCAGGGTCGAGAAGAGCGCGCCGTTCTGGAACAGCACTCCCCAGCGCCGACGGATGTTCTTGGCCTCGTCCTCTTCGCGCCCGATCATGTTTTCGCCGAGCACCTCGACGGTCCCGCCGTCCGGCGTCTGAAGGCCGATGATCGAGCGCATCAGCACTGACTTGCCGGTGCCCGATCCGCCGACGACGCCGAGGATCTCCCCGCGCCTGACATCGAGGTCGAGGTCGTCGTGGATGATTTGTTCGCCGAAGCTATTCCTGAGCCCCCGGATCTTGATAACGGTGTCGTCGCTCATAGCCAGCCGATCGAGCTGAAAAAGATCGCGAAGACCGCGTCCAGGATGATGACCAGGAAGATCGCCTGGACCACCGCATTGGTAGTGCGGATGCCAACTTCCTCCGAATTGCTCTCAACCTGCATGCCCTGGAAACAACCCGCCAAGGCGATGATGCCGCCAAAGACCGGCGCCTTGATTAGCCCAATCCAGAGGTCGTGGGTGGGCACCACTTCCTGCAGCCGCTGAATGTAGGTCAACGGCGGGATTTCGAGCGAAATCCAGCAGAAAATCCCACCGCCAATCAGCGACATGACCATCGCATAGAAGGCGAGAAGGGGCATCATCACTACCGCCGCCATCATTCGCGGAATGACCAGGGCCTCGACCGGCGACACGCCGATCGTCCGCATTGCATCGATTTCCTCGGTGATCTTCATCGTGCCGAGTTGCGCGGCGAATGCGGATCCCGACCGCCCAGCGACCATGATCGCGGTCATCAGCGTGCCAAGCTCGCGGATCGTGATTCGGCCAATCAGGTTGATGGTGTAGACCTCGGCCCCGAACTGCTCGAGCTGGACCGCGCCCTGCTGACCCACCACGATGCCGATCAGGAAGCTCATAAGCCCGATGATGCCGAGCGCGCGGACTCCGACCAGATCGAAGCGCTGAATGACGGCGTTGACGCGGAATTTCTTGGGGCGGCGGATAATCGCGGCGAACCCAATCAGCACCGCACCCAGAAAGCCGACCAGGCCGATAAATGTGTTGACCGCGTCCGAGACCCACTCGCCGATTTCGTCCAATATACGTAAGGCGCCTGGCCGCTCCTCGGGTCTGACTTTGGCTGGATGATCAGCATCCGCGACCTGGTCAAGCAGGCTGGCCACGTCCTTGCTTGCGCCGATTACCTTGGCTCCACGGTCGCGGACTGTCCGGTAGATCAGCCAGGCCCCGACCGTGTCGACTTTCTCGACGCCGCTGAGATCGATCGTCACCGGATCGGCAAGCGCCTCGATCTCCCGTTGCGTCGTCGCGGCGCGCGAAATGGTCAGCGAACCGAGGACGCGGTACGGCTGCGCCTCGGATGCAGGATCGGACGTGGTCGACTGGCCCGCCATCGGGCGCGACCCTGCGCGAAATCGTCCAGAGCGGCAAGCCCGGCTTAAATTTGCCTCTTTGCTGCCAGAGTTGATGCCGTATAGCGCGTGCACGATGACGAGTGATGAGCAGGGCGCTGCTAAGCCATTGTTCGTAACGGTCGGGGACAACCCCGCCCGCCCTTTTGGCATGAGCGCGGCAGAACGAGCCCAGGCGCTCGCGGCGAAGGCAATACTTGAGCCGGCCGACGAAGCGCGGCCCGACCGGTCGACTGTTTACGCAGACCTCAATTGGAGCTGGGACCCTGAATGGCTTGTCGCCTTTAGGGACAAGCCCGGAGAAGTGCTCCTCAAAGACGGCCACCCGGTACTCGCGCATGTCCCACCCGGCGGAGATGCGGCGCCCTTGCTGGCTTCAATGCTGTCGGGCGACCGTTACCAGGGTTCGCTGGAGCGGATCGACGCGGACACCACCGATTTCAGCTATCGCAAGCTGAGGAAGCGCGAGCGTCCGTTCGTGATGCGGCTTGACCCGGCGGATCCGGAGCCAGTCGAGCGCGCGGCCTACGACGCCAGCTACAAGGGCGTGACCGACGCGCTAACGCTTTATCTTTGGCGGCGTCCGGCTTTCTACCTGACACGCTGGGCCGCCCGGGCGGGAATGACGCCCAATTTCGTCACTGGAATAGGATTTATCCTGTGCGTCGCCGCTTTCTTCCTGTTCATGGCAGGATGGTACTGGACCGGGATTGCGGCCGGCTTCGGCTTCATGGTGCTCGATACGGTCGACGGGAAGTTGGCCCGCTGCACCGGCCAGTCATCGAATTGGGGCAACATCTTCGACCACGGCGTTGACCTGGTTCATCCGCCCTTCTGGTGGTGGGCCTGGGCCGAAGGGTTGGAAGCCTATGGCCGACCATTCGAACGGGTCTATGAGCTGATGATCGTGGGCGCGATCGTGTTCGGATATGTCGCTCAACGAGTAATCGAAGGCATTTTCGTCCGCCGCTATGGCATGCACATCCATGTGTGGCAGCAGGTCGACAGCAAGTTCCGCCTCGTCACCGCACGCCGTAATCCCAACATGGTGATCCTGGTAGCGTCGCTGCTGGTCGGCCGGCCCGATCTCGGAATCGAGCTGGTCGCCCTGTGGACGCTGCTGTCGCTGATTTTTCATGCCGTTCGGCTGGCCCAGGCAAATGCCCGCCGCGATCGCGGCCGCCCGGTCATCAGCTGGCTGACATGACCCGCTGGACGGCGCTGGTCCTCGCCGGGTCGAGGCCGGGCGCCGATCCATTTGCCAAAGCCCATGGAGTCGACCTCAAGGCGCTGATCCCGGTCGGCGGCGTGCCGATGGTCCAAAGGCCGGTGACGGCGCTGCTTGCCGCCGCGGAAGTCAGTCAGGTGCATGTCCTAACCCAGCAACCGGACCGCATTGCCGACGCACTGCCGAGCGATCCCCGCATATCGGTCGAACCGTCCGCCTCAACCATAGCTGCCACGCTTGCAGCTTTCTTCCACAATCCATCGACCAGTTTTCCGCTACTGGTCACGACCGCTGATCATGCGCTGCTTGACCGGGCGATGATTGCCGATTTCTGCGCGCGGGCGGAAGGTGCCGATCTGGCGATCGGGCTGGTCGAACGCGCCAACCTAATGACCCGCCTTCCGACGAGCGAGCGGACCTGGCTCCACTTCCGCGGGGGCGCCTATTCCGGAGCCAACCTTTTCGCATTTGGTAGCGCCAAGGCAGCCGCGGCGGTCGAGCTGTGGCGGTCGGTCGAGCAGGACCGCAAAAAGGGCTGGCGCATGATCGCCGCGCTGGGACCATTAGCCCTGCTCGGCGCGGCCTTTCGACTTCGTACGCTTGACCAGACCTTGGATTCGGTGGGGCGCCGTCTTGGACTTGCCATCCGCAAGGTAGAGTTGGCCGATCCGCTTGCCGCAGTAGATGTGGATAAGCCTGCCGACCATGAACTGGTATCGGCCATTCTCGAAGGACGCGCATGACCGATCTCGCCATTTACGACATGGACCGGACGGTGACGCGCCATGCAACCTACACGCCATTCCTGCTGCATTGTGCAATTCGCCGCGCGCCCTGGCGGCTGCTGCTGATCCCCTTCGTGATCGGCTCGATGCTGGCTTATCTCATGAAGCTGATCGATCGCGGCCGCCTCAAGGAAATCAATCATCGCCTGCTGCTTGGGGATAATCGGCATCCAACTGAGCTGAAGCCACTGGTCGACAGCTTTGCCGCAGCTACGGTCGCGCGCAATATCCGGCCGGGGGCGCGCGCCGCCATCGCGCGCGACAAGGCCGACGGCAGGCGCGTCGTAATGGCCACCGCCAGCTATCGTTTCTACGCCCGGGAGATCGCCGACCGGTTGGGGTTTGACGACTGTATCGGCACCAACTCGATCCTCGGCCTGGACGAAAGCGTCCATGCCAAGATCGACGGCGAGAACTGCTATGGCCCGGCCAAGCTCAGAATGGTCGAAGATTGGCTGGCAAAAGGCGGCCTACAGCGCGGTCATGTCCGCTTTTATTCCGACCACGCCAGCGACGCGCCGGTGTTTGAATGGTCTGATGAACCGGTGGCGGTAAATGCTCACGACCGCCTGGTTCGCCTTGCCAAGGAGCGGGGCTGGCGGATTGAGGACTGGGGTTAGACGCCTCTCAGCGCGTTTTCGAAATCGGCGATCAGGTCTTCCGCCTTTTCCACGCCGATCGAAATGCGGACCAGATTGTCGCTGATCCCTAGCGCCGCCTTGCGTTCCTCCGGCACAGACAAATGAGTCATCGCTGCCGGTGCGGACGCCAGGGTCTCCGTACCCCCGAGGCTGACAGCCAGATTGGCGATCTTGAGGCCGTCGAGGAAAGCGAACGCCTCGCGCTCGCCGCCCTTCAAATAGAGCGAGAAGGTCGACCCGGCGCCGGTGCAATGGCGCTTGTAAATGTCCTCTTGAAGGGAGCCGGGTTCGAGGAAGCCGAGGTAGCCGACTTTTTCAACCTTGGGATGGTCGCGGAGATACTCGCAGATCTTTTCCGCGCTTTCGCCAGCCCGATTCATGCGCAATTCGAGCGTTTCGAGGCTGCGCAGCAGCATCCATGCCGTATTAGGATCGCAAATGCCGCCCATGACGTTGCGCATCAGCCGGATCTTGTCGAGCAGGGCGCGCTTGCCGACCAGCCCGCCGGCCACCAGATCGCTATGCCCGCCGGCATATTTGGTCAGGCTGTAAACGCTGATATCAGCGCCGTCGTTTAGCGGCTTGGCCCATAGCGGACCGAGGAAGGTGTTGTCGATTGCAATTGGCGGGAGTTCGGCCTGGTCGCCGAACGCCGCGGCCCGGGCAGCGGCAACCGCCTCAACGTCGACCAGCGCATTGGTCGGGTTGGCCGGACTTTCGAGGTAGATCAATGAGACACGGCCCTTGGCTTTCGCCCGGGCCATTACCTCGTCGAGCTCGTCGCGCGTCGCGCCGGCGGGGAAGTCGATATAGTGGACCCCGAACTGGATCAGGATCTTGTTGATGATCGTCTCGGTCGCCGCATAGAGTGGACCCGAGTGGACGACGACGTCGCCGGGCCGGACAAAGGTCAGGAGGAGGATGGCGATGGCCGTCATGCCGCTGGAAAAAGTCAGCGCCGCCTCGGCATCTTCCCAGATTTTGAGGCGATCCTCGAGGATTTCCTGGTTGGGGCCGTTAAAACGCGAATAGACCAGGCCCTCGGCCTTGCCGCCCGAGCCATGCTTGTTGGTGATGCCTTCGAAGAAGCGCTTTCCCTCCGCCGCAGTCTGGAACACGAAGGTCGAGGTAAGGAAGATCGGCGGCTTCAACGAGCCTTCGCTCAGAGCCGGGTCGAACCCATAGCCCATCATCAGCGTCGACGGATCGAGCTTATGATTGCCGATATGGGTATCCTTGTCCTTGGGGCGGCGGCTCTCGGTCACGGAAAATTCTCCTTGGAGCGCGCCTTAGACCCGGACGCTGGGGCGCGCTAGCTGGCGAGCCCAATCAAACTCAGCTGTCTTCCATAAGCTGGTTCATTGCGGTGGGTCGCGCGCCGATAGCTGTAGAAGCGATCCTCCAGCGCATAGGTGTCCAGTCCCGAGGCCTCGATCCGGCGAATTCCCGCCGCTGCCAGCCGGGCCACGAGATAGGCTTCCAGGTCGAAATGTGGCCTGCCGCTCGCCCCTTGGCCAAGGAAGCGCTCATTGTCCGGATCAACCGATGTCAGCCGCTCCGCGAAATCCTGGCCAACCTCAAAACTGGCCTTGGCGAGACAGGGACCGATCGCAGCAGCGATGTTTTCGACCTTGGCACCCAGCGAGATCATCGCCGCGATCGCCTGGTCGGTAACTCCAGCCAGCGCCCCGCGCCAGCCGGCATGAGCCGCTGCGACAACGCCCGCCTCGCGGTCCGCCAGCAGGATCGGCGCGCAATCGGCCGTGACGACGCCCAGCAGGAGACCCGGCTGTTCCGAGACGAGCGCGTCGGCATGTGGCCGCTCGGCATGCGGCACCGCTTCTGTGACGATTACGGCAGTTGGGGAATGGATTTGATAGACGCTGGAGATCGGTGCCCCGGGCAGGATCGCGTCGGCGGCAATGCGGCGATTGGCCTCGACAATTTGCGGATCGTCGCCACTGCCTGTCCCGCAATTCAGGCCGGCAACTGCTCCCGTCGATAATCCGCCTGCCCGACCGAGAAATCCGTGCGGTACGCCCTCCAGCGCCGCCGCTCGGACAATGTCGAGGCTCACAATTTCAGCCTCATGACGATGTCCTCATCCGCCTGGTTGCCGACCATGAAGGCATAGGTGCCTTCCGGCTCGAAGCCATATTTTTCGTAAAAGCGGCGCGCCCGGTAGTTTTCGGTGAACACCGACAAATAGAGATTGTCAGCGCGCTTGTCGCGAGCCCGGTCGATTACCCAATCCATCAGCGCATGGGCGACCCCCTGCCCCTTCACTTCCTCGACAACATAAAGCTGGCGTAGCTCGGCCGCCTCGCCACGCGGCTCGAATGGAAGGTGCGGCGGGCCCAGCTTCACATAGCCGACCAGCCGACCGTCGCTTTCGGCGACGCGCACTTCGAACGCCGGGTCGTTGAGTTCCTTATCCCAATTCTCAGGCGAATGGTTTTGCAGGAAAATCTCAAGGTCGTCCGGTTTGTATAGATGGCCGAACGTATCGGTAAACGTGTGGACGCCGAGTTCGGCCAGTGCCCCGGCATCGTCCGCTGTCGCGATGCGGTATTCGACGCTCATGTCTCGAGCCCCGCCACGTGCGGCCAGTCCTTGCCGCTCAATGCCATCACCTTGAACAATCGCCCCATTTCGCCCTCGTCGCACAGCCGCCGCCGGGCAGCCGCTATGCTCTCCGTATCCGCTGGATTCTTCGCCGCCAAGGCCATTGCGCGCGCGCCAATGCCGAGTGCCTCGAGCCACGTCCCTTGGCTGACGAGGCGGCTAACCGACGCGCCGCCCTGTCCTGCGGCATCGGCGAGCGAGGCAAAATCGACATGGGCGGTCAGATCCTGCTCGCCCGGCGCCTCGAGCGGATCGGCGAAGCGGTGGCCACGAACCGCCTGCAACGTTTCACCCTGCTCGCCGCCGGAATAACCATAGTCGATGATGATCGCCGCGCCTCCATTGGCGGCGAGATGGATCGCCAGCATCTGCGCAGCCTGGACCCGCGCTGGCGATGTCTCGCGCACCGGTCCGTCTGCAGTGAACCCAAATCGACCCTCGCCGGTCACGCCGATTCGCCGCTCCTCGTCCCCGATCCATTGCCGGATGGGCAGCGCATCGAAAAACTCGTTCGCCACCAACAGCAACGGCACATTCGGCAGACCACCAACTTCCTCATGAAAAATGGCTTCCGGCAACAGCTTTCCCTGGGCCGCGCGGAGCACGGCGCTGTTTTCGACCAGGTGCACATCACCCACGAAACCAACCCGCCGCAGTACCCTCAATGCATCGCTGGCCAGCGTGCCCCGCCCCGGGCCGAGTTCAGCATATACGGCGTCCGACGGCCGCCCTGCCCGCGTCCAAACATCGGCCAGCGCGGCCCCGATCAATTCACCGAACATCTGATGGATTTCGGGCGCCGTCGTAAAATCACCGGCCGTCCCCAGCGGGTCGCGCGTGGCATAATAGTGGGCATTGGCGGCAGCCATATACCGGTCGACGCCGATCGGACCTTCGGCTGCGATAAGGGCTTTCAGCTCCTCAGCGAGGCTCACGCCACACTGGCCGTGCCGGCTGTTGGTTCGATCCGCTCACGCCGCTTCCTTGCGGTAGCCATCAGGTAAATGCCGCCGAGGATCATCGGCACCGTCAGCCATTGGCCCATGTGGAGACCGGTTGCCTGGGCAAAGGCCGCAAGCTGGGAATCCGGTTCGCGGATGAACTCGATGCTGAAGCGAAACAGGCCGTAGAACAGGATGAAGGCACCAACCAGCTTGCCGGGTTCGTAACGGGCCTTGGTCCGCCAGAACATGAACCAGAGGATCGCGAACAATACGATACCTTCCAGAACCGCCTCATAGATTTGACTGGGGTGCCGCGGCGGGCCGAGGGCAGCCCCATAAACGGTTGTTTCGACAAACCGGACCGCCCAGGGCACGTTGGTTTCCGCGCCCCACAATTCCTGGTTCACGAAGTTTGCCAGGCGGCCGAAAAATAGTCCGAACGGCACGCAACAGGCGACGTAGTCGTGGATCCTAAGCCAGGGCAGCTTTTCCTTGCGCGCCAGATACAGGATGCCGAGCGAGGTGCCGATCACTCCGCCGTGAAAGCTCATCCCCCCGTCCCATAGTTTCAAAATGTCGATCGGGTGCTGGAGGTAGAAGGGCAGATTGTAGAACAGTACATAGCCCAGGCGACCGCCGAGAATGATCCCGAGCGCGGCGTAGAAGACGAGATCATCTGCATGGCGGCGGGCCATCGGCGCGCCAGGCTGCTTCAACAGCTTCAGCAAATACCAATAGCCGATGAAGATTCCGGCGAGGTAGGCGACGCTGTACCAGCGAAGCTGAAACCAGCCGATTGAGAATATGGTCGGCTTGAGGCCAAGATCAGGGAAGGCGATCGCCGTTGATGCCGCGATCGTCGATACCAATAAACTCATGGGCTTCCCCTCATCGTTGACGCCTCATAGGGTGGCATTAGCCAAAGGCCAAGGAGTGACGGATGCCAGCCACGGAGCTTGACCGGGACTATGACGCGGGCATGGCCGCGATCACGGCACCGGGCGGGCGGATCATCCTCGGCAAGGACGATCAGGGCCGAACCATCGTCACCAACTTTCCGGCGACCTTGCCGCTGTTTTTCAAGACCTTCTGCGCGCTAAACGGTCCCGTTGAAGCCATAATCGCCGGCGAGGAGCGGCTGACGTTCGCCGAGCTCGATACTCTTTCGGACGGAATGGCTCGCGGCCTCGTGGCGCGCGGAATCGGCAAGGGCGACCGGGTCGGCATTGCCATGCGCAACTGCCCAGCCTGGATCCTGTCCTACATGGCTGTACTAAAGGCCGGCGCAGTCGCCACGCTTCTCAACGGCTGGTGGCAGCCCGAAGAGCTGGAACATGCGTTGCAGCTGACCGAGCCGAGACTGGTGCTTGCTGATGCGCCGCGGGCCGAGCGAATTGCGGCGACCTGCGCAACCTGCTCGGTCGAGGCGATCGCCATCGACAAGCGCTGCCCTGAAGCATTTCTGAAGCTGCTGGCAGCGGGCTCAAGCGGCATCAGCCTGCCGGAAGTCACACCCGACGATGATGCCACCATCCTCTTTACCTCTGGTTCGACCGGTGAGGCCAAGGGTGCCCTGTCGACGCACCGCGCGGTGACTACCGGGGTTTATACATATGCGACCGCGCTGATGGTGCTTCGCGGAATCCTGGAATCGGAGGGCCGCCCGCCCACTAATCCGCTGAAAACACTCGTCGTCGTGCCGCTGTTCCATGTCACCGGCGAAGTGCCGGTGCTGCTCAACAGCTTCGTCATTTCGCGTGGCATGGTGCTGATGCCCAAATGGGATGCGGGCGAAGCGCTTCGGCTGATCGAAAAGGAGCGGATTACATACTTCGTCGGCGTGCCGACCATGAGCCTTGAGCTGATGAACCATCCGGACCACGGCAATTACGACCTGTCGACCCTGACCGACATCGCCGCCGGGGGCGCTCCAAGACCGGTGTCGCATGTCGAGCGGCTGCGCCGATCGTTCCCGGATGCCCAGCCCGCACTCGGCTATGGGCTGACCGAAACCAATGCTGTCGGCTGCGGCAATTTCTGGACCAACTATGCCGCCAAGCCGGCATCGACCGGGCGGGCGCATGCGCCATTCGTCGAACTGTCGATCCTGGGCGAAGCCGATCGGCACTTGCCCCCCAACAAGCGTGGCGAGATTGCCATCCGCTCGGCCGCCAACATCAAATGCTATTGGAAAAATGACGAGGCGACTGCCGCGGCATTTACCGCCGATGGATATTTCAAGACCGGCGACATCGGCTACGTCGACGAGGACGGCTACCTGTTCATTGTCGATCGCAAGAAGGACATCATCATCCGGGGCGGCGAGAATATCTCCGCCGCGGAAGTAGAAGCTGCCATATATTGCTGCGAAGGCATTGCCGAAGCGGCCGTGTTCGGCGCTCCGGATGACAGGCTCGGCGAGATCCCGGTCGCAATCCTGCATCGGCGCGAAGGCAGCAGCATCAGTGAGGAGGAACTCCGCGATTTCCTCACTGGCCGCCTTGCTGCCTTCAAGGTCCCGGCACGGATGATCTTTTCGGAAACGCCGCTTCCTCGCCTCGGCACCGGCAAGATCGACCGGGTCGCGCTTAAGCAGCACTACGCAGGATGAAGTTTCCCGCGGTCGATCGCCGCACCCTGCTGGTTGGCGGCGGAGCGGGTGTCGGGCTGATGATTGCGTTCCTTGCCTGGCCGAAACGTGAGGGAAGCCCTCTGCGGGGCACCAATCGCGAGGCAGTGTTCGGCCCTTTCCTGAAGATCGGCGTGGATGGCCGCGTGACGCTGGCAGTTCCGCAGGTCGAAACCGGCCAGGGCATCTGGACCGGCCTTGCCCAAATCGCGGCAGATGAGCTTGGCGCGGCATGGGAAAATATGGCGGTCGAGCCGGCGCCGCATGGCGACGCCTATCTTAACCGTATGGTGGCACACGACATTGAGATTGCAACTCGGATTACCGCCGGATCCAGTTCGATCCGCTCCTTCGAGCTACCGTTGAGGGAGGCCGCGGCAGTCGCACGAGCGATGTTGTGCGGGGCCGCTGCGAGCCGATGGAGCGTAAGCGCAGCAGAATGCGACACCGAAAGCGGTTACGTGGTTCATGAAGGCAAACGAATCGCATTCGGGGAAGTGTCAACTGACGCCGCTGGCCTTCAACCGCCAGACAAACCGCAGCTAAGGCTAGCCGGCAGCGGCAAACTGGCCGGCGAGCCCCTGCCCCGGCTCGATCTTCCGGCCAAGTCGGATGGAAGCCTGCGCTTCGCGGGCGACGTCCGCTTGCCGCGAATGGTCTTTGCATCGGTGCGGATGGCTCCCTCGGGAGGGCGCTTGACCGGCTTTTCGAAAGCTGCCGCCAAGGAGCAACGGGGTTTGATCGATCTTGTCGTTGGCGACCAATGGCTGGCGGCGGTGGGGGAAACCTGGTGGGCTGCTGACCAAGCGCTGGCGCGCGCCGCGGCGCGGTTCAGCGGGACCGACAGTGGCGACGTCAAGGCGAGCCTGGCCGAGGCGCTCGCCGGTGGCGACGCCCACCGGCTATTTGAACGCGGCGACTATGGGGCTGTCACCGAGGGCACTCGGCCACTCGCCGCGACCTATTCCGTTGCCGCAACGCCACACCATGCGCTGGAAGCCCCAGCAGCGGTGGCGCGTTTCACCGGCGACCGGCTCGAGGTCTGGGCCGGGACGCAGATTCCGGACCTTGCGCGCACCGCGGCCGCCAGGGCCGCAGGCATTTCCGAACAGGACGTTGCCCTTTACCCGATGCCGGTTGGCGATGATTCGGGCGGAGCGATGGACCTCGAGGTCATCAAGATCGCCGTCGTGCTTGCGCGCCGCGCCAGGCGACCGGTCAGCCTGTCGCTGTCGCCCGCCATTGCGCAGAACCAGCGTTCGCTCCGCCCCCCGATGGTCGCCAAGGTTGCGGCATTGCCTTCGCCGGATGGGTCGATCGCCGCCTGGAGCGCGCGCATCGCCGGAGCGCCGGGCCTTCAAGCCTCGATCGCACGAGCCGTGGGGAAGCCGGCTCCTGCCTTCGCCCCGAGCGGTGGCACTCCGCCCTATGGAATAGCGGCAATACGGGTCGAAGCGATCAATGCCGAGCTCCCCCTCCGTACCGGCTATATGCGCGGCGGCGACGAAGCGTTTATGACTTTCACAATTGAAAGTTTGATCGACGAGCTGGCGCGGGCCCTGCACTCGGAGCCGCTGGCGTTTCGGATCGGCCTGCTAGGCGGCGCGCCGCGGCTGGCCCAGGCAATCAGCACCGCGGCCGCAATAGGCGGCTGGGACGGCGGCGCGCCGGGCAGCAGCATGGGGCTGGCCTGCGCCTCGCTATTCGGCTCGCATATCGGACTGCTGGGCGAGGCGATCATTGGTGCGGATCAGCAGGTCAAGGTGTCGCGCCTGGTGGCAGCGGTCGATGCCGGTCGCATCGTCAACCCGAACCTGGTTCGGCAGCAGGTCGAAGGGGGATTGCTTGCCGCCTTGGCAGCAGCTCTCATTCCGGCGCCCGAATTCGTTGCCGGCATGCCGCGCGCGGTACCGATGCGCCGAGGTTATGAGCGGCTTCGCGATGTCCCGAAGATCGAGGTTGAAATCATCCAAAGCAACAACCCGCCTGGCGGAATCAGCGGCCTCGGCATGGCGGTGCTTGCCCCCGCCGTCGCCAACGCGATCGCTGCCGGCACGGGCAGGCGCTTGCGTAATTTGCCATTCGACCCGATGGCGGCGGCATGACCACCAAGCCAAACGACGTCGGAGTGCTGCTGACCAACCTCGGCACGCCCGACGCACCCGAGCCCAGCGCCGTCCGCCGCTACCTCGCCGAATTCCTGTCAGATCCTCGCGTGGTCGAGATTGCGCCGGCCATCTGGAAGCCAGTGCTGCACGGCGTGGTGCTCCGCACCCGCCCGGCCAAGTCGGCCCGAGCCTATCGTGAGATTTGGACCAACGAGGGATCGCCGCTGATGGCAATCTCCAAGCGCCAGACGGAAGCGCTCCGCCTTCGCTTCGGCGATGCCCTCTGCGTCGGCCTGGCGATGCGCTACGGCGATGCTTCGATCGGCTATGCGCTGTCGAAGATGGTCGACCATGGCTTCAAGCGCATTCTGGTTGCGCCGCTCTATCCGCAATATTGCGCCGCAACGACCGCTTCGACGATTGACGCGGTCAGCGCCGAGCTCAAGGCAATGCGCTCCCAGCCAGCGATCCGAACCCTCCCGCCCTACTTCGAAGACCCGCTTTACATCGATGCATTGAAGGCCAGCATCGCCCGGCAGATGGAAGCGCTCGAATTCAAGCCGGAGCGGCTACTGCTCAGTTTCCATGGAATGCCCGAGCGGACGCGCACCTTGGGCGACCCTTATTACGGCCAGTGCCGGGCTACGGCGGCGCTTTTGGAACAGCAATTTGAGCTGCCGATCGACGTAGCCTTCCAGTCGCGCTTCGGACGAGCGCGCTGGCTGCAGCCGGCGACCGAAGTTGTGCTCGCCTCCTATCCGACTCAGGGTGTCAGACGGGTGGCCATTGCCGCCCCCGGTTTTTCCGCCGACTGCCTGGAGACGCTGGAGGAACTCGGCATCCGGGGCCGAGACACATTCATCGGGGCGGGCGGCACTCATTTTGCGCGCCTCGATTGCCTCAATGACAGCGACGAAGGGATGGCGATGCTCGATGCGCTGATCCGGCGCGAGCTTGCCGGATGGTGGCCATCGTCCTAACCGGGCCCAATAACAGGGAGCAGGAGAAAGTCATGGCGCGTGTGGCGATCGTAACCGGCGGAACCCGCGGCATCGGCGAAGCGATCAGCATCGCCCTCAAAAGCATGGGGATGGAGGTTGCCGCCAACTATGCCGGCAATGACGAGCGGGCGCGCGAATTCAGCGGTCGCACCGGAATTAAGGCGTTCAAATGGGACGTCGCCGATTTCGATGCCTGCCAGCAGGGCGTGGCCCAGGTCGAAGCCGAGATCGGGCCCGTCGACGTGCTGGTCAACAACGCGGGAATCACGCGCGACACGACGATCAAGCGGATGGACCACCAGAAGTGGCAGGACGTGATCGACACCAATCTTGGCGGTTGTTTTAATATGGCAAAGGCGGTGTTCGAGGGAATGCAGTCGCGCGGCTACGGCCGGATCGTCAACATCGGCTCGATCAACGGCCAGGCGGGACAATATGGCCAGGTCAATTATGCCGCGGCCAAGTCGGGAATTCACGGTTTCACCAAGGCGCTCGCCCAAGAGGGTGCGCGCAACAATGTCACCGTTAACGCCATCGCACCCGGCTATATCGATACCGACATGGTCGCTGCGGTTCCGCCGGAAGTGCTGGCCAAGATCGTCGCCAAGATTCCGGTCAACCGGCTCGGCAAGGCCGAAGAGATCGCCCGCGGGGTCGCGTTCCTGGTCGACGAAAATGCCGGCTTCGTGACCGGCTCTACGCTGTCGATCAACGGCGGCCAGCATATGTACTGATGGCATTGGGGTCGCCGACAAAAAGGTCGGTGACCATCGCCGGCCACGAAACCTCGATCAGCCTCGAGCCTCTATTCTGGCAAGCGCTCGAGCAAGCCGCGCGGGACGAAGGACTGCCGGTCAACGCGCTGATTGCGCAGATCGATGTCGAACGGCTGGACGCGCCCGGCCGCGCTCCCAACCTCACCTCCGCGATTCGGCAATGGTTATTTGAGCGCGCTTCGAATCGCTGAAGCAAACACCGCGTCGTCCGGCGCATGCTGCAGCCACAAGGCGGGCTCGATCAGCTCCAATTCGATGATCGCCAGCGCGCCCGATCCGTCGCGGATCATGTCGACCCGGGCATAGGCGGCTTCGGCTGGGGCGGCAGCCAACGCCGCCTTGGCCAGGTCGATCGACCCAGGCGGCGGAGTGCAAGACTGTTCGCTCCCGCCAAGGTGCGGCTGGACGCGATAGTCGCCGGCCTTGGGGCGCTTGACGATCGCATGGCTGTACTCGCCGCCAAACAACATGATCGAATATTCGCCTTCCTCCGCCACCGAGCGCAGGAACGGCTGGATCATCATCGCCCGGCCACGGGATTCGTCGGGTAACGGGTCATGCGGCTGGAGCCTGTGAGTACCATCCGCCGAAGCGGATACTGGCGGCTTGATGACCAGCTCTGCCCCAAATTCCGCCCGGGCATCGGCAAGGGCCGCTTCATCGAGCTGTTCGGCTATACGGGTCGGGATAACGGCGATCCCTTTCCTGCCAAGCTCGGCGAGGTAGCGCTTGTCGCTGTTCCAGCGCAGCAGCGGTACTGCGTTCAGGACCATTCGCCCTTCTGATTCGAGCCGGTCAAGCAGCGCATGCCAGCGTTGCTGATCGAAATGATATCCCCACGCGACCAGCGGCATGACCAGGTCGAAGCCGGCCAGGTCGCCCGGTTCGGTCCAGGGCCGCGGCTCGACCTCGATACCGCCGCGCCGAAGCGCTTCGGCCTCGACATCGTAGGCCCAATTCCACTTCTCCCAGAAATTGGGAGAGGGCGTCAGGATGGCGGCGCGCACTAGCGGGACAGCAGTATTCGAGCCTGGCTGGCAATCTGCGCCAGCATGGCCGGGGACACCGAACCGACCAACTTGGCCCGATCGACCAGCGCCCGGAACTGGGCGATGCGCCGCGGATTTCGATCGACCCAGCGCTCGACGCTTTCGTCAGGCTCTTCACTACGCACCCGACTGATGAAGTCGATCCGGACCTGCTCGAAATCGCGCATCAACCCGGCCACCAGCAGGCGCTCCCAATTGTCGGCCGGCATATAGCGCGACACTTGTTGCTGGGCCCAGTCGAGGCCGAGCACTTCGCCGAGTCTGGTGTAAGCGCGCGTCACCGCCAGCTCGTCCAGCCCCTTGCGAGCGCCGAGCGCTGCAATGCCGAATATTCCGTCGAGCTCGTACAGCCGCACCAGCCGGTCCGTGATGTCCTTTCCGGCGCCAAGCTCTTCGAGCTGGGCGCGCCGTGCCGCAGCCTCGCCGCGCACCTCGGCACGGATCAGCCCGGTCGCCTTTGCCGCAACCTTGTCGAGGCCGGGCTTCAGCAATTCGGCTATTTCCCTGATATTGGTTCCGCCGGCCCCCGCACGGATCACATCGCCAATATGCGACCGGACAAACCTCGCGGCCAAGGCGAACAATATGATACGTGACGTTTCCGCAACCTTGGCCTGTTCGATTTTCGCCCACAGGCTCTTGAGGTCGAGCAGTCGCTCGGCGACGAGGAAGGCAGCGACCACTTGCGGCAGGCCGACGCCTTCCTCTTCGGTCATATCGAGCGGCAGGCTCGGGCCGAGGCGGTTGACGAACCGGTTGGCGACCTTGGTTGCGATGATCTGGTGGCGCAGCCGGTGCGCGCGGATCGCGTCGGCATGCCTCTTCTGCATCGGCGCCGGGAAGGCCGCCATCAGTTCCGCTTCCATCGTCGGATCGTCCGCCAGCTTCAGCTCTTCAGCCGCGTCCTGGAGCGCCATCTTGGACATCGACAAGATCACCGCCAGCTCCGGACGCGTGAGGCCTCGGCCTTCATGGCCACGGCGCAGCAGCACGTCACTGCTTTCCAGTCCTTCCACCTTGCGATCTAGCCGCCCCGAAGCCTCGAGCATTTCGATCGTACGGACGAAACCGGGGATTCCCGCCGTACCGCGCGATTCGGCGATCGAAAGGGCGATTGACTGAAGCCGGTTGTCCTCCAGCACCAGTTCCGAAACCTCTTCGGTCATGCTGGCCAGCAGCTTGTTGCGAACCGGCTCGGCCAACTGCCCATTGCGCATTTCGCGGTTGAGCGGGATCTTGATGTTGACCTCATTGTCCGAGCAATCGACGCCCGCCGAATTGTCGATGAAGTCGGTGTTGATCCGCCCGCCAAGGCTCGCGAACTCGATCCGCCCCGCCTGGTTAATGGCCAGGTTAGCCCCCTCGCCGATCACTTTGGCCCTGAGGTCGCTGGCGTCGACGCGCAGCGTATCATTGGCCGGGTCGCCTACCTGCGCATTGGTCTGGTGTGAGGCCTTGATGTAGGTGCCGATACCACCGAACCAGATGAGATCGACGGATGCCTTGAGAATCGCCGAGATGAGGCTAGTCGGGTCGAGAGTGGCTTCCGCGATCCCCAGCGCTTCCCTGGCTTCCTTGGTGAGATCGATCGACTTTTGGCTGCGCGGAACGATCATCCCGCCCTTTGACATCACCTTGCGATCATAGTCGTCCCAGCTGGAGCGCGGCAGGTCGAACATCCGTTCGCGTTCCTTCCAGCTTTTGGCTGGATCGGGATCAGGATCGATGAAGATGTGACGGTGGTCGAACGCCGCGACCAGCTTGATCGCCTTCGACAGCAGCATGCCGTTGCCGAATACGTCGCCGGACATGTCGCCACAGCCGACGACGCGCACCGGCTCGCTTTGGACATCGACGCCCATTTCCAGGAAGTGACGCTGGACCGAGATCCACGCGCCCTTGGCGGTGATGCCCATCGCCTTGTGATCGTAGCCGTTGGACCCGCCGCTGGCGAAGGCATCGCCCAGCCAGAAATTGCGATCGAGGGCGATGGCATTGGCGACGTCGGAGAAGGTCGCGGTGCCCTTGTCCGCGGCGACGACGAAATAGGGATCTTCGCCATCCCGGATCACGACGTCAGCCGGGTGCACCACCTTGTCGTCGAGGATATTGTCGGTGACCGACAGCAAGGACCGAATAAAGATTCGATAGCTATCGGTGCCTTCTGCCAGCCAGCCGTCGCGGTCGACCGCCGGGTTGGGCAACTGCTTGGGATAGAAGCCGCCCTTGGCACCCGTCGGAACGATGACGGCGTTCTTGACCAGCTGGGCCTTCATGAGGCCGAGAATTTCGGTGCGGAAGTCGTCACGCCGGTCGGACCACCGCAGGCCGCCACGGGCGATCGGGCCGCCACGCAGGTGAATGCCCTCGACCCGCGGGCTGTAGACCCAGATTTCGCGATAGGGCACCGGCGCCGGCAAACCCGGCACCTGCTTGCTGTCGATCTTGAATGCCAGCGCTTCGGCGGCCTGAGGGGCAAACGCATTGGTGCGAAGCGTTGCGCCGACTACCGCGCGCATCTGGCGAAGGATGCGGTCGTCGTCGATCCCGCGCACTTCCTGCAACGCATTGTCAAAGTCGGCCGAGGCATGCTTGACCGCGCCATCGCGGCCGGTGGCGCCCTTGGGGTCGTGGGTCGCGGTAAACAGACGCACCAATGCGCCGGTGGCCTTCGGCGCGCGACGCAGGGCTTCGACCACGGTTGCAATGCTGAATGCGACGCCCGTCTGGCGCATGTAGCGGAACCAGGCGCGCAGCCAGACGACAGGGCGGGGATCGAGGCCGGCATAGAGCACCAGCTGGTTGAACGCGTCGTTCTCGCCCTTTCCACGAAGGACGTCAGCGATCGCCTGCTCAATAATCTCGGCGCGGGCCATCACATCGTCGACCGACCCATGATCGGACAGTTCGAGCAGGCAGGCGTGGATATGGACTTTGGTTTCGCCCTCAAGCTCGATCGGGAATTCGGCGAGGACCCGGAATCCGAAATTTTCGAGGACCGGCACGACTTCCGAGAGCGGGATCAGCCCCTGCCGATAAATTTTGAGGCGAAGCTGGCGGTCCGTATCGTCCGGATGGCGAAAGAAACGCGCCTCCCGTCCAGATGCGTCCGACAGCCGCTGAAGGCGCAATATGTCTTGCGCCGCTTCAAATGGGCTGGTCCGGTTCCGATAAAAATCGGGGAAACGTCCGGCGTAGGCCAGCGTCAGCCGGGTTGCGCGGCCGGCTCCGACTCGTTCGATCAGCGCTTCCTCGACACTCGGTTCCCAGCCGCGAACCATCGCATCGAGCTTGCGGTTCAACTCCCTCAGGTCAGGAGTCGGATCGTTCGCTTCGATATCGAGCGTGTAGCGGATGAGGGCCAGATCGCCTTCGCCGAGTTCGACCGACCAGCTGGTTACCGGGCGGCCCGTGGCCTCTTCCAGCAGTTCGGCAATTGCCATCCGCCGTTCGGTATTGAGCTCGTCACGCGGCAGCCAGGCGAAAGCAAAGAGATGGCCCTTGAGGATGCTGCGAACGAGCAGCAGTGCCGGCCGCGGGCGATCGGCCAGGGACATGGCCATAGTGACCAGGTCGCGGCCGCTCTCCTCGCTCAGGTTGACGAGCAGGTCGCGCGGCACCGAGGCAACGGCATGGCGTAGCGCCTTGCCGCTGTGCCCATGCGGGTCGAACCCGAATTCCTTGTCGAGCTCCTTCAGGCGGTGGCGCAGCAGCGGCACGTCTTCGGTCGGCTGGATCAGTGCCTGGCTGGTCCACAACCCGGCATGAACGCCGATGCCGGTAATTTTGCCGTTCTCACGGATCGGAACCACGATCAGGTCGAGCGGCACGCGGCGATGGACAGTGGACTTGCGCTCCGCCTTGGCCATCAGCGGGACCGCGCCGCCGGCTTCGAAATAGCGGATGGCCCCGACCGAGCCGCCCTTGTCGGTCGGCGCGCCGGGGATCGAGAAAATGCCGAGGCAGCCGGACGAGTCTTCGCCCGGACGCTCGACCTCATAGCCGAGCAGGGTCAGCGCGCCGTCGGCGAACCAGTTAAGCAGCGCCGAGCCTTCCGGATCCTCGACCTTGGCTGCGTCCTGGCGCATTTGCGCCTGCATCTGCGGCCAGTCGCGCACTGCGGCGCGGACATCGCCCAACACCGCCTGAAGGTCTTCGACCAACTCGCGGCGGCCGCGAGCATCGGCGCGGTCGAGCTCGATGTACATCATCGACTCGCGGCGGCTTTTGTCGTCGCACAAGGGTTCGAGAGCCTGCAGCACGCCATTGTCGTCGCGGTCGACGCAAACCACCGGATGCAGCAGCCGGTGGACGGTCAGTGCCCGGCCGGCAATCGCATTGGCGACCGAGTCGACCAGGAACGGCATGTCGTCGTTGATGATGCCCAGGCGCATCCGCCGACGGCCCGCCTCGCCCCCGGTCGATTCCAGGCGAATCGAGACATTGCCCTTGCGGCGCTTGTGGGCGACTTCGGCGATGAATCGAGCCGCTTCTTCCCGATCCTCAGCGCTAAAGCCGTCCAGTTCTCCGGTCAGGGCATTGCCGACCAGTGCCTGTTCAAGGGCGTCAACTGTCTGCCCCTCGGCGCGCGTGATTACCGTCATGTCCGCAATTGCTCCGCATCTCTCGCGATGCCGGGCGGACTAGTCCCGCCTGCTCCTTAAGGCAACAGGTGGAAGGGAAGTTGACGCCTTGGCGTCAGCGTGCGGCGCGGCGAAGAGCACGGTCCAGCATCGCGCTGTCCGCGACCAGCTCGACCACCTCGTGAACGCCTTCCGCGTTGCGCCGGGTCAGCACCAGCGCGAATTCCTGATTGGTCTGCAGATGGGCCAGCGAAATCGATTGCGCGGCACGAACCGCTGCCTTGCCCAGTTCCAGCCTGTCCTCGACCGGATGGTCGGGCCGGCGCGCCTTGCGCTCGGCTGCGACGAGACCCTTGAGGCCTCCATCTGCCTTCTCAACAAAATCCTGGAATTCGCCGAAGTCGACATTCTCGCGCTCGGCGAAGCTTAGAGCCGCTGCGAACTCGGTCAGACGGGTCTTGTCGTAGTCGACTCCGAACACGAGTTTGACGATCGGAGTCATCGGCGCCCGGGCCTGTGCCTTCACCCCGGCATCATCGAGGATTTCAGCAAAATCGTCGGGAACGCGCTTGGCGGCGACCGCGAAATCATAAGCCATGGCCAATGCGCGATAGAGCGCGGCCCGGCTGCGGCCGTCCTGCTGCTTGCAGACCTCGGCGCTTTCGCGCGCTGCCCACAGCCGGTCGGCCAGCCCAGCTTCGGCATCGAGCGCGATCGGCGCCTCGCAATGTTCGGCTTCGGCGGCCGGCGGTTCGGGCGCGGCTAGCGGCCCGTCTTCCCAGACTAGATGAGGGGTCGGCGCAGACTCTTCGGACTCCGCGTCCAGATCGAACGGCACTTCGATCCCGGGCTCTTCTGCGGCCGGCAGTGCATCGGTCAGCTCGAGCGTGTTCTCGTCCGCCTCTTCCACGTCGTCCGTTTCCGGCTCCAGTGGCGGAAGCGCGGCGCGAATGACTTGCGGCGTCTCGAGGGCCTCGCCGAGGTCCTTCCAGTTGATGACTCCGTAGATGAAATCGATGGTATCGCCGTCCGAGCTGAACGGCATCAGGATGCCCCGGTAGCAAATCGTGCGGCCGCGCTGGTTGACGAACTCAGCCTCGAAGCCAACCGGCGCGCGGTTAGCGATGATCTGCATATAATGGTCGGTGAGCCGCGACAGGAGCGAACGGCCCGGGACATCGGAAATGGTCTTGATATCGTCGCCAATGCCGCATTCCTCGCGGACCGCGGTGCCGATGTAGGGCGTTGCCGGATTGTCGCTGCCTTCGGTGAAATCAAGCAGGACCGAATGCGGGCCGAAATCCTGAATGCTGTCCGGCTCAAGATCCTCGATCGACGGATAGTCCCGCCCTTCCAGCAGCGAGCACCAATAATTATAGGCCCGCACATGCATGCGGCGCTCGTCTGCGCCGATCGCGGTGGCGACATCTTCCTGTGGCTCGACTGCACTGGCCGGCACTGCTTCGAAGTCGTTCGGATGGTCGGAATAGCTATCCACGCGCTTGTTTTCCCGCAAAACTCCGTTTCCCGTGCACTTTTCACCAAAACTGGTTGCCAAACCGTTAAGGTTAACGGCGCCGTTGGAACCGTCCAAGACAGGGTTGCCCGCTCATGGCAGCGCGTGTAGGGGCGCTCATCGTTGCCTTCAGGGCATGCCGCTTTAGCTCAGCTGGTAGAGCACATCATTCGTAATGATGGGGTCGTGGGTTCGAGTCCCCCAAGCGGCACCACCTCTGTTGCGGCCCTTCCAGTATGGGCTCGTCCCAAGCAGCGCCATCATTGAAATGGACAGGCCGGAGCATGGCGAGGACAAGGCTCGGCCGAATTGAAGCCCTAGTAGCCGCTTCCGTAAGCCTGCAGGCGCGCTCGATATACAGCACCGATTACCTGCGGCTTTGCGCCTCGCCACGAACGATCGGCACACTGGTTGTAATCAGGCACGGCAAGCCCATACCAGCGGCCCCTGTCATAGAGGCAGACCCGTTCAACCGATGCGCCGACACGGCGGTAAAGAGTCTGCTCACCATAGCGAGTGGCGAGATTGAGGTCGTAATAGCCGATCCGCTCAATGCGGGTGTCGGGACCTGGGCCCTGGACAATGATCTGGCCCTGTTGCGCCGTCGCGGCGGAGCCAATCGCAAACAAAGACGCGGCTATTGCCGCCAAGGCGGCGGTCTTCCCATGGAGTCGGGCAGTCATTGCGTCTTCTCCTTCCTATCGGAAGGTGAAACGAATGGCGGCAGCGATTGGAGCCAGGCAGGAGCATGCAGGCGGCGACCTCAGCCACCGCCTGTGCCCGTGCTGGCAATCGACCTAGCGTCCCGCGACGCGGATGGTGATCGCCACGGCCGGAATCGCACTATGGCCCGTCAGAGCAATCTCCTTGGCCCGCGCCACCGCCTGCGCGATCTGCGGATTGGCACCGTCCCATGCGTCACCTGAGCAGCGATAATATCCCCGGTCCTGAAGCCCCATTCGGCTGTCTTCGAACAAGCAGACGCGCTGCACCGCACCGGTGACCCGAACACTCAGGCGCTTTTGGTCACGCTGCTCGGCAAGGTTGAGATCCGCATAAGAGACACGTTCCGTCCGAACGCCTTCTTGCGGCTCGGCCCGTACGACCACCGGATTTTCCTGGGCCGCTAGACTGGGTGCGGCGCCCCCTAGAGACGCCGTTACCCCTGACAGAACGGCTACAGTCATTGCACTGAAGCGGGTAAGCATCTCAATTCTCCCTTCATTTCGGTTACGAAGAGCCGACCGTGAGATGCGCCCTAGGCAGGATCGATTGCACGTTCGCTTCGATGGAGTTGCAGGAAGATTTCGGCGAGCAAGGCCGTTTCACGGCAAAGCGGCAAATGGTTTCGACCAAACGGCAAACGGCTAGGCCGCTAGGCGGCGGGAAGCACCCGGCCGGTACAGCTCCCGAATCCAATCCCCACCGCGCCGTCAGCATTGCAGCGCGCCAATAGCGTCAAGTCGTCGCCATCTTCGAGGAAGCTGCGCGTCTCACCGCCGGGAAGCTCGATCGGCCGCTTGCCGCCCTGGCTGATCTCGAGCAACGATCCCAGACCGGTCTCTTCTGCGGTCGAGAGCGTGCCGGTTCCGATCAGGTCACCCGGCTGAAGATTGCAGCCATTGGAGGCGTGGTGGGTAACGATCTGCGCTGCCGACCAATACATCGCCGAGGCCGCTTCGCCCTTGCTCAAGACATAGGGAGGCAGGCCAGCTTCGCGCATCTTGGCAGTCAGCAGGGTAACCTCAAGCCCGACGCCCAGAGCCCCATTCAACTGGTCGCCATCGTCACGCAAATAGGGAAGCGGCGTCGGGTCGCCTTCGGGACGCTGCGGCATCGGCCTGCGAAACGGCGCCAGCGCTTCGGAGGTCACCACCCACGGCGAAATGCTCGTCAGGAAATTTTTCGCTAGGAACGGTCCGAGCGGCTGATACTCCCAGGCCTGCAGGTCGCGCGCCGACCAGTCGTTCAAGAGGCAATAGCCAGCGATATGGTCCGCCGCCTCGCCGATCGGCACCGCCGTCCCGAGTTCATTGCCGCATCGGATGAAAATGCCAAGCTCCAGCTCATAGTCGAGCCGGCGGCTGGGTCCGTATTCCGGGGCCTCGGCATCGGGTGGCTTGCGCTGGCCTTTCGGGCGAACAACGGGATGACCCGAAACCCGCACCGAACTGGCACGGCCATGATAGCCGATCGGCACATATTTATAGTTGGGAAGCAATGGATTGTCGGGCCGGAACTGCTTGCCGACATTGGTTGCATGATGGATGCCGACATAGAAGTCGGTGTAGTCGGCGATCGTGCAGGGCAGGTGCATTTCGGCATTGGCCGCGCGTACGAGATGAGGCTCGACCGAACTGCGGTAGCGTTCGTCACTGAGCAAGGCGGACAGTTTTGCGCGCAGCTCGCGGGCCTCGGCCGGCCCATGAGTGAACCAGGCGTTGAGCGTCGACAGGCTGAGGGCCAGCTTCCAATGTTCGTCGAGCAGTCCAGCCGCCGAGACAGCTTTCAAATCGAGGATCATGTCGCCGATAGCGACCCCGACTCGAGGTTCCGCCCTGCCGACCGAAAACACTCCCAGCGGCAGATTCTGGACGGGAAAATCTGGATGGCCGTTGGCACTGTCGACCCAGCTGGTCAGCTGCGGGTCATGAGTCTCGTCGACCTTGGTCATTTCGGAAGCTGGGCCTTGGGGAAATCGGCCCAGGCCTCATCATAGTCGGGCTGGGCCCGGTCGAGCGCGAACTGCGTCGGGACATAAGGCCAGCAGCTTTCGACCATGAACGCCATCGTGCCTGAAATCTTGGCCGGCTTCAGCTCCCCTTCACTCGCCTTGCGCCAGCTTTCGACATCAGGGCCATGGCCGCTCATCATATTATGGAGACTAAGGCCGCCAGGCCGAAACCCTCCCGCCTTGGCGTCATATTCGCCATGGATCAGGCCCATCGCCTCGCTCATCACATTGCGGTGGAACCATGGCGGGCGGAAGGTGTCCTCGGCTACCATCCAGCGCGGCGGGAAAATGACGAAGTCGGCATTTGCGCGCCCGGGCGTTTCGCTGGGCGAGGTCAGCACGGTGAAGATCGATGGATCGGGATGGTCGAAGCTGACCGTGCCGATGGTGTTGAATCGTGCCAGCTCATAGCGGCATGGCGCGAGATTGCCGTGCCAGGCGACAACGTCCAGCGGGCTATGGTCGAGCGTCGTCGTCCACAACGCACCCTGATATTTTTGTACGACCTCGTGATCGCCCTCGATGTCCTCATAGGCCGCCACCGGCGTTTCGAAATCGCGCGGGTTGGCGAGGCCATTGGACCCGATCGGTCCCAATTCGGGCAGGCGAAATGAAGCCCCGTAATTTTCGGCGAGATAGCCACGCGCTCCATCGCCGCTGAGCGTGACTCGAAACTTCACGCCGCGCGGGATGACACCGATCCAGCCAGGCGTCAGTTCCAGCCTTCCCAGTTCGGTTTCGACCTTGATGCCGCCATCCTGCGGAATGATCAGCAGCTCGCCGTCGGCATTGACGAACAAGCGCCGATCCATCGACTTATCGGCGCGGTAGAGGTGAATGGCGACGCCGCTGAAGTCCGCCGGATCGCGATTGGCCATCATCGTGACCAGGCCGTCGATGAAATCGCAATCAGCTGGAAGGTCGGCGGGCGGATCCCAGCGCAGCCGGTTGGGGGCAACCGGACCGCCCATCGGCCGAGGCGCGAACAGCTTGCTTCCGGCGTAACGCTGATAGGGGCGATGATCCGCGGTCGGCCGCATCCGGTACAGCCAGCTACGGCGGTTCTCATGCCGCGGAGCCGTAAAAGCACTGCCGGACAGCTGCTCTACATAGAGTCCGAAGGCAGGCCGCTGTGGGCTGTTGCGGCCTTCCGGAAGCGCGCCCGGCACTGCCTCGCTCTCAAAATAGCCGCCGAAGCCGGTGTGGTACTGAAGGTTGCTGGTCACCAATGCAAAGACCCCCTCGACTTCCGGAGTGAAGCGAGGGGGTCGTTACGCGTCCAAGGCGATTGAGGCAATTAGTTGACGTTCACCTCGATCTTGTCGGGAATATTGATGTCGGTCTTGTCGCTGCCGAAACCAAGCTGGTCGCGGAACAGGAACAGCAGGACCAGCACAACGATCACTAGCAAGACCACCGCCAGCACTCCGCCGCCTCCCCCACCGCTGTCGACAACGGTCACGTGGTCGGTATCATGTTCGTCAGCCATCTTTTCACTCCCTGAATTCCATTTTCGTATGCGAAACGAACGATTGCTGCCGCGCCCGGTTCCCATCAAGCCACATCGGAACGATGCCCGCCGTAAATCGCTTTAGGCGCTCACCAGACGGAGCGAATCGTGAATCGAAGAGTCTTGATCCTGTTTGCTGCGCTCCTGTGCACTGCCTGCGGCAAGTCGCAGCAAGACAATAGCGCCCAGCCTCCCCCAATTGGCGAAAACACTCTGCTGGAGGCGCCACCAATCAATCCCGAAACGATCAAGCCTGGCGAGCCGGGCGGTCTGCCTGACGACCGGACGCCGGTTTCGGAAGGTGCCATCGATCCCAAGAGCACCCAGGGCGCGGGCCAGGTGCTGCAGCTGTTCGGGGGCCTGCTGGAACAAGGCAAGTTCGGCGAGGCCTATCGGTTATGGTCGGACAATGGGCGCGCCAGCGGGCTTAGCGAGGCGCAGTTTATTGCTGCCTATGACAAATATGCCGAGATCCACTCGGAAGTCGGTGCACCCGGGCGAATGGAAGGCGCTGCCGGCTCATCCTATGTCGACATTCCCTTCCGCCTCTTTGGAAAGCTGAAAAGCAACGATCCATTCAACCTAATTGGCACGGTCACGCTGAGGCGGATAAACGATGTCCCCGGTTCGACCGACGAGCAGCGTCGTTGGCACATCTACAAGAGCGATCTCAACGCCCGACCCTGACGCATCCGAAATCATCTTTGGTTCGTTTGGCGTAATATTCTTGGAAGGAGGACAGCGATGAGCGGATTTGAGGACATCAAGGAACATATGGAGGTGATCGGCGCGGACGGTGTGCATCTCGGCACCGTCGACCGCATAGAAGGTGATCGCATCAAGCTGACCAAGGCTGAAAATGTCGGCAGCCACGAGGGCCACCATCACTATATTTCGCGCGGGCTTGTCGCCGAGGTTGAGGGCGACAAGGTGCGTCTGTCGGCCAATGCCGATGTCGCCGTGACCTTCGAGGAAGAGGGTCAATAACCATTAACCGGGGTGGGCTGGCGCAGGTTAAATATCTGCGCCAAAGTCCGCGCCATGGCTAACAAGCGTTTCAAGCCGAGAAGGCGCCCGCCATCGTTCAAACCGCAACGGCGGGACGTGCGGCAGCTATTATGGTTCGCGCCGCTTCTGCTGCTCGTCGGCGCACTGCTTGACCCGTCGCTGATCGGGCCGATTGGCCCGCTCGCCGCAACGGAGCGTGTGACGGCCACGTTCACGCCATGCGGTCCCGGGCGTGAGCCTGCCTGCGTGATCGATGGCGACACGTTCAAGCTGGGCGACCGCAAGATCCGGATCACCGGGATCGATGCGCCCGAGTTGACGGCGCCGCGGTGTCCGGCCGAAGCCGCCTTGGCCCGGCGCGCAGCCGACCGGCTGCTCGTCCTGCTCAATGAGGGGCCCTTCGACATGGTCGCCCACCGCCTGCAGCGAGAGGACCGCAACGGCCGCGACCTGATGGTGATCCGGCGCAACGGGAAATCGGTCGGCAGGCAGCTGATCGATGAGGGCCTCGCCCACCGTTACATCGGGTCGAAACGGAGCTGGTGTTAAGCCACCGTGGAACGGCCCGTCTTCGAACATCGCATCGTCGCGCCTGCGGACGCGATCGACGAGCTCGGGCACGTCAACAATGCCGTCTGGGTGCAGTGGATCCAGGAAGTCGCCCTGGCCCATTGGTACAGCGTCGCCGACCCCCGGCACCAGGATGATTATATCTGGGTCGTCGTGCGGCACGAGATCGACTATCTGCGCGCCGCTTTCGAGGGCGAGTTGCTGACCGGGCGGACCTGGGTCGGCGACACGCCGAAGGGCGCCCGCTTCGACCGTCACATGGAATTCGTCGGCGAGGATGGGAAAGTCCGGGTGCGCGCGGTTACCCAATGGGCGATCATCGACAAGGCCAGCGGACGCCCGATCCGGGTTCCCCCCGACGTGATTGCTCCGTTCACCGGCGATTGACGAACGGCGCTCGCCGGGCGCAGGCTCCGTGCCATGGCCCGTGCCGTGCTCTACGACTATTTCCGTTCCTCGGCTTCGTACCGGGCCCGGATCGCGCTCAACCTCAAGGGCGTCGACTATGAGCTGCGCCCGGTCAGCCTGGTCGAAGGCAAGCAAACCGAAGCCGCCTTTCGCGCGCTCAACCCGCAGGGCCTTGTGCCCCTGCTCGAAATCGACGGTCACCGAATTACGCAGAGCCTGGCGATCTGCAATTATCTGAATTCGATCGTCCCCGACCCGCCATTCATGCCGGCCGACGCTGCCGAACGCGCGCATGTTCTTGCTCTGGCGCTGACGGTCGCCTGCGACATCCACCCGCTCAACAATTTGCGGGTGCTCAAATATCTGCAGAGCACGTTCGGCGTGGACGACGCCGCCAAGGACCTGTGGTACCGGCATTGGATCGAGGAAGGATTGGCGGCGCTGGAGGAAATGGCGCGGCCCAAGGCCGGCGCCTTCCTGTTCGGCGATGCCCCGACGATCGCGGACATCTGCCTGGTTCCGCAGCTTTACAATGCGCGGCGCTTCTCGGTGCCGGTGACCGCCTATCCGACCTTGCGCCGGGCCGACGAGACGGCCAGTGCCCATGCGGCGTTTGCTGCCGCTCACCCCGACCGACAGGAGCATTGAAATGAATCGCGTGGAAACGATCAATCGGGGAATGGAGCAGGTCCATTCCCTGGCCGAGGTCGAGATCCCCGACATGAAGGGCAAGGTCAGCGACGAGGAATGGGCAATCCGCGTCGACCTCGCCGCCGCCTACCGGCTGGTCGCCCATTTCGGCTGGGACGATTTGATCTTCACCCATTTGTCGGCGCGTATCCCGGGGCCGGAGCATCATTTCCTGCTCAATCCCTATCAGCTGATGTTCGAGGAAGTGACGGCAAGCTCGCTGGTCAAGGTTGACGTCCATGGCAATCCGGTCGAGCCCAGCCCGTTCATCACCAACCCGGCCGGCTTCACCATCCATTCGGCGGTCCATATGGCGCGCGAGGATGCGCATGCGGTGATGCATCTCCACACGCCGGCAGGCCAGGCGGTCAGCGCCCATGAAGAAGGGCTGCTGCCCCTGACACAGACGGCGATGCTGGTCCGCGGCGACCTCGCCTTCCATGACTATGAGGGCGTGGCGGTCGATCTTGATGAGCGCGAGCGGATCGTCGCTGACCTCGGCACCAAGGGCGCCATGCTGCTCCGAAACCACGGCACGCTGGCGGTCGGCGCCAATGTCGGCGAATGCTTCGTGAAGCTCTACTTCCTCGAGCGGGCCTGCCAGGCACAGATCATGGCGCTTTCGGCGGGCGACAAAATCAATCGCCCGCCGCAGGGCGCCGCCGAACTAACCGCCGAGCAGGGCAATGCTGGCCTCAAGGTCGCCGCCAATTTGCTCGCCTGGCCCGCGCTCAAGCGCAAAGCCTACCGGCTCGACCCCAGCTTCGCGAGCTGAGTTGGCAAGACCGGCCGCAAGCATCGGCGATTACCGCGCCCTGGCAAAGGCACGCCTGCCGCACTTTCTCTTCGAATATGTCGACGGCGGCTCCTACGACGAGGTCACGCTTCGGCGGAACGTCGAGGACCTCCAGGCTGTCACCCTTCGGCAGCGCGTCATGCGCGACGTCTCGGCAATCGACGTTTCGACGGAGCTGTTTGGCTGCCAATGGTCATTGCCGGTTGGTCTCGGTCCAGTCGGGATGTCGGGGATGTATGCCCGCCGGGGCGAGGTCCAGGCCGCGCGGGCCGCGAAGGCCGCCTGCGTCCCTTTCTCCTTGTCCACGCTCAGCGTCTGTCCGGTGCGCGAGATCGCGGCGGAACTTGAGACGCCATTCTGGCTGCAGCTCTATATCGTCAAGGACCGCGCATTCCTGAAGGAGATGCTCGCGATCGGTCGCGAGGCGGGATGTTCGGTCCTTCTGCTCACCGTCGACCTGCCGGTCTCGGGCAGCCGCTATCGCGACACACGCTCGGGCCTATCGGTGCCGGCCAGCGCTCGCGCCTCGTTTCGCCGTTTCTGCCAGTCGGCGGTGAAGCCAGGCTGGGCCTGGAATGTGGGCATAAATGGCCGGCCGCACAGCCTTGGCAATCTTGAACCCGTGTTGGGGGCCAAGACCGGTTTGGAAGATTATTTCGGCTGGATCGCCGGCAACTTCGATCCATCGATCACATGGGCTGACCTCGCCTGGGTGCGCGATCAATGGCCCGGACCGATCGTCATCAAGGGTATCCTCGACCCCGACGATGCACGCGATGCAATCAAGCATGGAGCGGACGGAATCGTCGTGTCCAATCATGGCGGGCGGCAGCTCGACGGCGCCATGTCGACCGCACGGGCGCTGCCGGCCATCGCCGACGCGGTCGCCGGCCGCATTCCCGTCCTGGTCGACGGCGGCGTCCGTTCCGGCCTGGACGTGGTCAGGATGCTGGCGCTTGGCGCCGACTTCGTCCTGCTCGGCCGCGCCTGGGCTTATGCCCTGGCCGCCGAAGGCGAAGCCGGCGTCGCCCATATGCTGGGCCTGGTCGAAGCCGAAATGCGCACGGCCATGGCCCTGACGGGCTGCACCAAGGTCGGCGACATTAGCCGCGACGTCCTTGACTAGTTGCCGGGCGAGTTAGGCTTTGCTCGGCGCCAGCTGGCGCGAGTACAGCCAGCCAATCCCGATCAGGCTGAACCCGAGTGCGACGAACGATGCGATCCGGATCAGTCCTTCCAGGCCCTGCGTATCCCACAGGAACACCTTGGCCACCGCCGCCAGCATCAGCAGCAACGAACCGATCCGCCAGTCGCGCTGCTCGGTTCGGATGCCCCACAGCAGGAAGCCGATCGCGAGGGCAATCGCCAGGATCGACCGGGCGATATCCTCGGCCTGGCTGAGCCCCGGCTCGACCAGCAGGCTGCCATGGAACAGCTGGCGAAGCATCGACGCAGCGAACAGCAGGATCAGGATCATCCAGCCTATCGCTATGGCACGATCGGAGACGAATCGCCTGACCGAAGGCATGCGTTCGACCGCCCACAGGATTGCCGCCGGCACGGCGTAGGCGGCCAGGACCAGGTTGATCACTGGTAGCGTTCCCACTGCCTGCTCAGCCCAAAGCGGGTTGTGCAAGAACAGCGTGTAGTATGTCACATGCGCAGCCGCCGCACCAAGGAATGCGAGGCTGACGCCCTCTCGCTTCAGCTTCCAACCCACCGTCGCCGCGCCGAGCAACAGCACTTCCCACAGGGTCCGTTCGGCCAGGCCATAGGTCACGAAGTCGCTCTGGATCGCAAAGATCAGCTTGTAGAGGCTGTGAACGGCAATCACTCCCAACACCGAACCGAGCGCAAGGCCCCCGATCCGCTCATATTTGACCAGCCGCGCCCTCGCGAACCAGAGCGAGATTCCGATTGAGGCCGCCGGGATCAGCAGCTTCAATATCGCGTCATCGGGTCCCGGCACGGTGTCGACGTTCATTGGGGCGCCGAACAGGGATTCGCCAGCCTCCCCCAGCCATTGTCCCACGGGTTCGATCGCCCAGGCAGAGATCACGACCATTACCGACCACATGGCGGGTGCCAGGCGGAGCGGAACGGTCGCGAGGGCGAGCAACAGCACTGGCGCAATCAGCGGTTCGAAACGGCCGGCTACCAGCGGGGCGAGCCCCAGGTAGACCAGCATCGGCGCGAGGAATTGCGCGACGATGCGGCCGTATTTGAACCGCGCCTTCCATGCAAAGGCTGCTGCCAGGGCAGCCAAAAGCCCCCACTGCAGTGCGTCCTGCCACGGCGGCTCGATGCCCCATGGTTCCTCGAAGCCGTTGGACGCGATCCCGACTGCGGCAAAGATCCAGCATATAGGCTCGAACCTTTTGTCCTCTGCCCGCTGACCGAGGATCAGCAGCCCCAGGCCGACTGCGGCGATGGCGTCGCCTTCCAGCCAGTCCGGCAGCAGGAAGCCCGCGGCGAAGGCTAGCAACAGCCCAGCGGCGATTGCCAGTATCGCAAAGCGTGCATCGTCGCGCCGCTCTGCCTGCTTCCAGCCGAGTGCCGCGGCAACCGCTGCGATCAGCGCAACCGCGATCGCCAACAAGCCAAAACGCACATCGGTCGGACGCTCGGGAGTAAATCCGTCGGCACCATAGAAATGGTACAGCGGGAGCCACAGGCCGGCGAGAGAGATGGCCGCGACCTCGGCTGCCTCGATAATGCTGCCCTTGGCCCGCCACAGCCGCCACAAGGCAGGCAGGCCATAGATTAGTCCTGCGCCGGCCATGACGAGGGCAAACTGATCCTGTCGCGGATCCGGCCACACCCCAAGCAGCAGCAGAACGATCACCAGGCCGACCGGCGGCAGCCGCTCGAGCGACGGTTCGCGGTGCGCCAACCACAGCATGGCCAGCGAGATCAGGCCAAACAGCCCCCAGTTGAGCATGGCGAAGCCGCCCATCGCGACCAGCGCCGCCATCTGGGCCGCAGCGGCGATGGCCGTGATCAGCCGCAGCCGCGCCTGCCAGTTGCCGGCGAAGCCGAGCATCGGCAGCGCTACGCCGAGCAGCATCAGGTAGAGCCCGACGGAGATGGTTTCCGGAACGCTGAGCGCTCCGCCGAGCATCAGCAGCAGTCCCCAGCCGAAGCCCCCGACCAATGCGCTGATCCCGAGCCAGGCCCAGCGCTGTCCGCGCGACAAAGTGCAGAGGCCTCCGACCGCCAGCGCGAGGTAAAGCGACAGCAAGGCGATGTTGGGCTCCTCAGAACCGATCAGCGCCGGCGCAGCGAGGCCGCCGGCCAGCCCAAGCAGCGCGCTCGGGGCGCCGAAGCGGAGCGACAGGCCCATGGCCAGCGCGGTCACCGCCGCCATTCCAAGCATGGCCGCCAACGGGCTGATCAGATGATAGAGGTTGGATGCGACCAGGACGCTGGCATAAAGGCTGGCGATGCCGGCCCCCGACAGCGCCTGGCGAACCCGGTCGTCGCGAACCCGCTCTTCCTGGCGAAGCGCGAGTTCCGCTCCCCCGATCAGCACAAAGCCGAAAATCGAGCCCATGATGACGCGGACCGGCGGCGAAAGCAGGCCGGCCTCGATCGACAATTTGACGATCAGCATGCCCGCAACCGCGAGGGTGATGCCGCCTGCCCATATCGGCAGCTTGCGGCCGAACAATTCTTCGAAGCTAAAGCTGCTGGTGCGCTCTTGGTGTTCCGGCGTCCCGTCGTGCGCGATGACGGATTCCACCGGTTCTCCAGCGACGGCGTCTTCGACTGGCTCTGACGGCCGGGCCTCGGCGTAAAGTATTTCCGGCTCGGCGGGCCCAACCTTGAGCGGCACAGCTTCGAGTGGTTCGGCCTGTGCGAGCGGCGTCTCGACAGGCGCGATCGGCGGCTCCGCCCTGGCCATCTCCGGAACCGTAGCGCGCCATTGGGAGGCCGAATTTGCGTTGAGGTCGGCGACTTCGCGCTCCAGTTGGATGACGCGCTTGTTGAACTGCGCGAGCACGACCACCACTGCGACCAGCACCAGGACTTCGAACATGCAAAGCCACCTCCAGCAAGGGATTGGTAGCATAAATTGAGCAGCGTTCAACAAAATAATTAGACACTGCTCAATTAGCCATTTATGACACGCTAATGGGCAGGCGATCCGATCATAGCCGTACGGAGCTTGAGGAACTGATCGTCGCTGCAGGTCACCGGCTCATGGAGGAAACCGGCTTTGCCGGCTTTTCGGCCCGGGAAGTGGCGCGCCGCATCGGCTATTCGATCGGCACCATCTACAATGTCTTTGAAAGCCTCGACCATTTGCTCATCGCGATTAATGGCCGCACTTTCGAGCTATGGACCGACTATCTGGCCGAGCGCATTGCCGAGGGCGGCGGGGACCGGATTCAGTCGCTGGTCGAAGCCTATTTCGGCTTTGCCCGGGACCATCCGAAGCTATGGATGGCAATCTATGACCACCGCCTTCCACCCGGCATGTTCATGCCCGACCGGGACATGGAAAAGCGCCGCGCGCTGACCCGCATCGTCTTTCACGAAATTGCACGCCAGCTTCCCGACTGCGCCGATAGCGAGGTCGAGCATCTCGCCCGATCGCTGATCGCGACCGTGCACGGCCATTGTACCTATGAGCTCAATGGCAGCTTTGCGTTGATGGGGGAAAAGCATCCAACGGCGATGGCGCTCAACAGGGTCCGCGAGGCAATTGCGTCGGCCGGCCGCTCCTAGGCAGGAACCTTGTCGACCTCGATCCACAGCGCCTTGGCGACGGCGACCAGCTCGCCGGCATCATCGTGGATAACCGTCGCACTATGGTGCTTGCGCCCTTCTCGGTTCAGTTCCCAGGCGGTGATGCGAAGACGGTCGCCGGGCGCCACGCGCCGCTCGATCTTCCCGGCCAACCGGGCCAACAACGCCAGCGGCCGCGGCTCGCACAGGCCAAAATAACTGGGGCAATCGAGCGCCGCCCAGATGAATCGCTCGTCCACATGGCCGTGCTCGTCGGCATATTCTTCGTCCGGCACCCACTCCGCCACTGCCACGTCGCGGTGCGGGCTTTCGCCCGGATAGATGCATAGGCCGTCGCCGGGCCCACGCTCGGTCCCGCAGACGAAGCAGCCGGGAATCGGGTGGCCGGAGGGACCGGGGAAGCCCATTGCCGCGGCCTCGAGCTCATCTTCGTTCGGCGGGCCGGGCAAGTCGAAATCGAACTGCTCGTCGAGCGGCCGGCCTCGCGCATAATCCTTCCCCACGTCGAACAGCATCACCTCGGCATCGTCGCGGCGGCGGTGCAGCGGCACATCGAGCGGTGGCGGCGCCAGCAACGTCACTTCCGCCGGTCCGTCGATCCATTCGGCGACCAGCCCGACGACATAGCCGCCATTGCCTGACGCCGGGGGACCGCGGAAGCGGTGCGCGATATGCACTTCGTCCGACTGGCTGGTCATGGCGCAAGCCTAAGCCCGCAAAATGCGAACAGCAAATTGGAGCGCTTGCGCATCGCCTACTCCCCCGCTAGGGAGCGCGGGCCCAGCACCGGACCAATGGTCCGGGAGCCCGGTCGGGGAGTAGCTCAGCCTGGTAGAGCACTGTCTTCGGGAGGCAGGGGCCGGAGGTTCGAATCCTCTCTCCCCGACCAATTTCTAGTGCCCTAGAACCTTTAACCAATCCTCGTGACGAACAAGCTTCTCACGAGGAGATCCGGGGCGGGCCGCTGCCACCTCGGCCGCCTCGATCGTTCGCCAGTCGTCAAAGCAGGTCGGCTTGATGCCACGCTCGGCGAGCAGAGCGTTCAGCCCCTCCCCGCCAGCCTTGTCGCCATCCGATCCCGGCGCCATGACCGCCGCGATCTGCTCGGCGACCTCATAGCCGTCGGGACGGTTGGTGCCGATCGTCCCGGTCGGGCCGCGCCGTGCCCAGCCGACCGCGTAAAGGCCGTCGGCAATCTTGCCTTGTTCATTGGCGAACTTCCCGCCGCGCTCGTCATAGGGCACGCCGTCGATCCGCGGGGTTTGGTAGCCAATCGACGTGACGATCAGGCTCGCCGGAACCTCATATGTCTCGCCTGTACCCCTGGCCGCGCCCGATTCGTCCAACTCGGTTCGCTCGACAATCAGCCGTTCGGCCTTGCCATTCCCCTCGATTCGGAGCGGCTTGGCAAAGAAATCGAACACGATCCGCTTCGGTTTCGACGCGTCGGCACCCGCCGCAGCAAAGTCGCGCAGGATGGTGATCGACTTGCGATGGCCGGGCTCGAGCGCGTCATCGGCTTCGATCGGCGGAAAGTCAGCGGCATCGACGACCGGCGTCGCCACCTCGAGATGGCCAAGCTCGCCCAGCTCCTTCGGCGTCATCGAAATCTGGTGCGGCCCGCGGCGGCCGAGGATGGTGACGGTTTGGACCGCCGATCCGTCAAGCGCATCCAGCGCATGGCCGACGATGTCCGAACCTTCGAACTCGTGGCGGTTCTTGGACAGGATTCGAGCGCAATCGAGCGCGACATTTCCGTTGCCGACCACCGCCACATGGGTCCCGTCCAGCGGCGGGTCGAGATCGGTAAAGTCGGGATGTCCGTTGTACCAGCCGACGAATTCCGCCGAACCGACCACGCCCGGCAAATCCTCGCCCGGGATGCCGAGATTGCGGTCGTGAGGCGCGCCAATTGCCAGGATTACCGCGTCGTAAAGGCCGCGCAGATCCTCGGCAGACACGTCCTTGCCGACCGCGACATTGCCGACAAACTCGACCGTTCCGCCTTCGGCGACCTGGTCGTAGCGCTTGGAGACTGCCTTTAACGACTGGTGATCGGGGGCGACGCCGAAGCGGATCAAGCCGTAGGGCACCGGATAACGGTCGATGATGTCGATCCGGGCCCGGTCGCCATAGGCCTTGGCCAGCGCTTCGGCCGTGTAGAAGCCCGCCGGCCCGGAACCCACGATCGCGAAATGCCGCATGCCGACTCCCCTGTTTTGCGGGAGCCTAGTCGCGCTTGTCCTCCAGCAGCAAGTCGCTGCCCTTCAGCTTCAGCATCTGTTCGATCGGACCCGCGAACAGCGCCAGCATGCCGGGCAGCTGGATGCGGCAATGGACCTTGCTTTCCTCGACATCGATCTGGGCCTCGACCGCCTGCCCCATCGCATGAACAGTAAGGTCGAGCCGCTCGCCCGACCAATTGGCGTCGATGTGGCTCGCCCCGCCCGGAATATGGTCGCGAAGCTTGTGAATGTTGTTGGCGATCCGCCGGTGGGCCTCGTCGCGGCCGAGCTGGTGCGGAATGTCCACGTCGATTGGTTTCTGCATCGCCATGAGATGCGGTGAGCGGCGTTGCTTTTCAATCGCCTACGGGTTCTGATGGGCAATGGCGCGCTTGCTCATCATCCTGTCAATCTTGTTGGCGTCGCCGGCCCGTGCCCAGGTTCCGCAGTGGAATCCGGCCGCTCCCTATGTCACGGCCGGCCAGGATGAGCCGGGCTATCGCAGCTGGGTTGCCCGGGTCAGTTGGCGGGCGACCTATGTCAAAGCGCTTAATGATTATCTGACGGCCTATGGCGTCGGTGGGGTCGTTCCGACCTGGCAGCTGCTCAGAACCGCCACCGACTGGCAAAAATGCGGCGCCGAACCGTTCGAAATCCCTCCTTCCAGCGCCTGGCCGAACATCGTCGCGGCGCTGCGCTACGTCGGCACCTACGTCACTCCACAGATCGGACCGGTTGAAGTCGTCTCGGTCTACCGCAACGAACGGCTCAACGCCTGCGCGGGCGGGGCACCGGAAAGCACGCACAAGCTGCTCGGAGCGGTCGACATGGTGCCCTTGAGGCCGATCACCCGCGAGGCGTTGATGACCCGGCTTTGCCAGATCCATCAGCAAAGCGGCGAACGCTTCTGGGTTGGCCTCGGCCTGTACAAAGGCATCCGTTTCCACATCGATGCCAAGAAATTCCGCGAATGGGGCATGTCCGGCGCCAGGGGCGGCTTCGGTTGCACCGCGGTGCTGGCAGAGGGGCCGATGCCGTTTCCGATGGCCCCGCCGGACTTCGCGGGCGTGCCGGTAAGCTCCGATCCCCTCGCGCCACGCAACTAGGCCTTGTGTTGCGCGGGTAACACACCACATGGTCCCACGATTGAGGGGTACCCATGGATTTTGAGAAACTGACCGATCGCGCCCGCGGCTTCCTGCAAGCGGCCCAGACGATCGCGGTCCGGGAGCATCACCAGCGGATCACGCCGGCCCATTATGCCAAGGCGCTGCTCGACGACGAGCAGGGCATGGCGGTCGGCCTAATCAACGCTGCCGGCGGCGACGGTGCCGCCGCCCGCCGTGCGATCGACGCGCTGGTCGCCAAACAGCCGGCGGTGACCGGCAGCGGCGCGACGTCCGCCCCGGCGGTCGATGGCGACCTCATCCGGCTGCTCGACCAGGCGCAGGAAATCGCCACCAAGGCCAACGACAGCTACGTCACCGTCGAGCGCATCTTGCTGGCGATGGCGCTGGCCAAGAATACGGAGGTCGGCGGCGCGCTGGCGAAGGCCGGCCTCACACCGCAGAACCTCAACGCCGCGATCGACAAGCTGCGCGGCGGCCGCACCGCTGACACGCAAGCGTCCGAGGACCGTTACGACGCGCTGAAGAAATATTCCCGCGACCTCACTGCCGCCGCTCGCGAAGGCAAACTCGACCCGGTGATCGGCCGCGACGAGGAAATCCGCCGCACCATCCAGGTGCTGGCCCGCCGCACCAAGAACAATCCGGTGCTGATCGGCGAACCCGGCGTCGGCAAGACCGCGATTGCCGAAGGCCTGGCGCTGCGCATCGCCAACGGCGACGTGCCCGACGGCCTCAAGGACCGGCGCCTGCTGTCGCTCGACATGGGTTCGTTGATCGCCGGCGCCAAATATCGCGGCGAATTTGAGGAGCGGCTGAAGGGCGTGCTCGACGAAGTCAAACAGGCTTCCGGCGACATCATCCTGTTCATCGACGAGATGCACACGCTGGTCGGCGCCGGGAAGTCGGAAGGCGCGATGGATGCGTCGAACCTGATCAAGCCGTCCCTGGCCCGCGGCGAGCTGCACTGCATCGGCGCGACCACACTCGACGAATATCGCAAGCATGTCGAAAAGGACGCAGCCCTGGAGCGGCGCTTCCAGCCGGTGTTCGTCGGCGAGCCGACCGTACCCGACACCATCTCGATCCTGCGCGGCCTCAAGGAAAAATATGAGCTGCACCATGGCGTGCGCATCACCGACGCGGCAATCGTCGCCGCCGCGACGCTTTCCAACCGCTACATTACGGACCGCTTCCTGCCGGACAAGGCAATCGACCTGATGGACGAAGCCGCCAGCCGCATCCGGATGGAGGTCGAATCCAAGCCCGAGGAAATCGAGAATCTCGACCGCCGCATCATCCAGCTCAAGATCGAGCGCGAAGCGCTAAAGAAGGAAAGCGACACCGCATCGAAGGATCGGTTGAAAACGCTCGAGCAGGAGCTGGCCAATCTCGAACAACAGTCGGCCGAGCTCACCACCCGCTGGCAGGCGGAAAAGGAAAAAATCGCCGGTGAAGCCAAGATCAAGGAGCAGCTAGACGCGGCCCGGATAGAGTTGGAGCAGGCCCAGCGCGGCGGCGACCTCGCCAAGGCCGGAGAGCTGCAATATGGCCGCATCCCTGAGCTTGAGAAAAAGCTCAATGAAGCCTCGCAGGCTTCGAAGGGCGCGATGCTGCGCGAAGAGGTCACCGACCAGGACATCGCCGCGGTGGTCAGTCGCTGGACCGGCATTCCGGTCGAGCGGATGATGGAGGGCGAGCGCGAGAAGCTGCTCAACATGGAAGAGGCGATCGGGGCACGCGTCATTGGCCAGGCCGATGCGGTCAAGGCCGTGTCAGCGGCGGTCCGCCGCGCCCGCGCCGGCCTTCAGGACCCTAACCGTCCACTCGGCTCCTTCCTGTTCCTCGGACCAACCGGCGTCGGCAAGACCGAACTGACGAAGGCGCTGGCCGAATTCCTGTTCGACGATGCGAGCGCGATGGTCCGTATCGACATGAGCGAATTCATGGAGAAGCATGCCGTCGCCCGGCTGATCGGCGCTCCCCCCGGCTATGTCGGCTATGAAGAAGGCGGCGTCCTGACCGAGGCTGTGCGCCGCCGGCCTTACCAGGTCGTCCTGTTCGACGAGGTCGAAAAGGCCCATGGCGACGTGTTCAACATCCTGTTGCAGGTGCTCGATGACGGGCGGCTGACCGATGGGCAGGGACGCACCGTCGATTTCACCAATACCCTCATCATCCTGACGTCGAACCTGGGGTCGCAATATCTCGCCTCTTTGGGTGAGGATGAGAACCCGACCAATGTCGAGGCGCAGGTGATGGAGGTGGTGCGCAGCCATTTCCGCCCCGAATTCCTGAACCGGCTCGACGAGATCATCCTGTTCCACCGCCTGTCGGCCGGCCACATGGGGCCGATCGTCGATATCCAGGTTCGGCGGCTCCAGAAACTGCTCGACGACCGCAAGATCCATCTGGAGCTGACCGACGCCGCGCGCGCCTGGCTTGGCCGGGTCGGCTACGACCCGGTCTATGGCGCCCGGCCGTTGAAGCGCGCCGTCCAGAAATATCTGCAGGACCCACTTGCGGACGAAATCCTGGCCGGGCGGGTCCATGATGGATCGACCGTCAAAGTCGATGAGGGCGACGGCGAACTTAAGATCGAGCCCGTCGACGCCGTGCAGGAGGCAGCCAAATAGGCGGCGCCTAGCAGCCGGGCGACATGGGATACATTGCCATTGCCTGGCAGCCGGTGTTGGCGCTTCTTGGTGTTTGATTGGCCATTTCGCGCTCGCGCTTACGAAGTTCCGCCCATTGGACGCGAGTCCCGCACACCTTCCGGGCCTCGACCCGACTACCGGGCAGCTTGATCTTTTCGCAGACGATCTCTTCGGGGTCGCGCTGCCCCGGTGATGAAGCCGGCTGGGCTAGCGCCGGCGCCTCAATTCCGATCAGCACGACAATCGCAAGGATCCTCCATGACTGGGCCATGGCGTTCTCCCTCGTTAGCGAGAAGCGATGCCATCGCTTTTACGGCCTCGGAATGGAACTGAAAAAGAGAATTTTAGCAGGCGGCAGCGCCCGTGTGAGTGTTGACCGTCTGGCAAGGCCCGTTGGCCGAGCGCTGCGCGTTATCCACCGCTTCGCGATCCAGTTTCCGCTTTTCGGCCCATTCCGCGCGAGTGCCGCAGACTTTCCTGGCTCCAAGCCGGGTCCCGATCACTTCGATCCTTTCGCAGACGATCTCGTTGGGGTTGCGTTCTTTCGGCCTGGCAACTTCTTGCGACAGCGCCGGTGCGCCAATTGCGATCACCCCGACAATAGCCAATGCCCTCCACACTATGCCCACCACCTTCTCCCTCATGCGCGAATAGCGACTGGACTCCTTATCCGTCCGCGGGCGGGATTGGGAAAAGCTAATCCTAGCAGGACGGACGCCCAGTCCCCGAGCCCGAGGAGGAACCGGTCGTCTGGCAAGGAGCGTTGCCCATGCGCTGGGCCTGCTCCATCGCTTCCTTGTCCAGCTTGCGCTTTTCGGCCCACTCCGTCCGCGTTGCGCAAACCCGCTTCGTCGCAACCCGGCTGCCGATCGCGGTGATCTTTTCGCAGACGATTTCATCGGGATCGCCTTTCTTCGGCTTCGACGCTTCTTGAGATAGTGCAGGAGCCGCAACTCCAATTACGGCGGCAAATACCAGACAGGTCTCGAGCGCGCGCATAGCGATCACCTTCCTCCGGCGGACTAAGAAGTTAGGTTATGCCGCATGCGCCGAAAGGTAAGAAGCAGAATTCGACAAAAGGCGGGCCGGCTGATCTAGCCCCGCATCGGCTTGTCGGGCCGCTCGGCCTCGGAGATGGCGAACATGTCGAGGATCATTCGCTGCTCGTCCGCGCTGAGGTGCGGGTTCCAGCAGTCGAGGATCAGCAGCGCGCGGTCTTCACTGCTCTCGTTCCACGCCTCATGCTCGATCGTGTCGTCGAACGCGAAGGCCTCACCAACACGCCACTCGCGGACCTCGCCACCGACCCGAAAGCCGCAGCCGTCGGGCACGATCAGCGGCAAATGGATGATCGTCCGGATATTGGTGACGCCGGTGTGGGGCGGGATTCGCTTGCCGGCCTTCAGGATTGAAAAAAACACCGCCGGTGCGCGTCCGGATATGTGAGCCAAGGGCAGAGATTCGACGAGTTCCGCTGTCTTCGGGGCCCGCTTGCAGACCTCGTCGATCCGGCTCCCGTCCCGCCACAAGTGCAGCGCGCTCCAATTTGCCGATTTGTCGAGCTCGCTCCAAAGATTTTCAGGAGTTCCGGGAGGCATCTCGATGTAGGGCGAAAGGCCCGGATCAGGGCTTGCCAAGATGGCTTCTAGCTCTTCCCGGATGACGGCAGTCGCGGCCTCCAGCTTCGTTAGCCAGGGGAAATGGCCGCGGTCGAAAAATTCGTCGGCCGGCAGGAACGGATAGAAGAAACCGTGACACTGGTTGGCGTAGGTTTTGCGCCTTCCGAGCATCAAGTCAGCGGCGGCCGATGCACGGCGCCGATCACGCTCGCTTGCACTCGTCAGCGCCTCGCCAAGGCCGTCGTCTACGGCATCTGCCAGCGCCTGCCGCCGCACTTCGACGAACTCTCGCGCATGGCGGATCATCGCGGCAAGTTCGGGCGTGTGGTTGGGGATGCTGGCGCAAATCCCCAGAAAAATTGCCCAATGATCGGTGGCCGCGCCGAGCTCTGAACGGCGTTCGTGAAGCTCGGCAAGCCGAAGCCGTGCCATCAAATGCAGCTGATCGATTTCCAGCACTTTTTCGAGCGCCGCCCGCTCGCCTTCATCATCTGCAGCGGTACGATGCGCCTTGGCCAGGTTCATCCACAAGGTCGGCTCCGACGGATCGGCCTCCGTCGCAGCGGTCAAATATTGGATGGCTTGGTCGAGCTGGCTCGCTTCGAGCGCGTCGAGCCCCAACTCATTGAGACGGAGCGGATTAGGGCCGGTCAGGGCCTGTCCGCCCAATATCGAAGCAGATTGGCCTGGACGAGTTGCAGGCGCGAGAAATTCTCTTGCTTCATCGACAGGCCTTCCAGCGCGGCGACTTCGTTCAGATCGAACAGCAGGTTGCGTTGGAACGGATCCTTCACCTGGCTCTGGATGAAGGTGATCGCCACGAGCCGCTCGCCGTTAGTGACCCGCTCAACCTCATGGAAGGTGTCGGAGGGGTATATAATTGCTTCGCCCGGCTTCAGCTTGAACCGGAGATCGCCATTCTGAAGCTGGATGTGGAGTGCGCCGCCTTCGTAGCTCTCGGGATCATTGAGGAAGATGGTGCAGCTCAGGTCGCTGCGGATGATGATGTTGTTGCCGAGGTTGAGGAAGGCGGCGTCGGCGTGGGCGCCATAATATTGACCCGGCTGATATTTGGTCAGCAGCGGGGGAGCGATCTTGGCCGGGAAGGCGAATTCGCGGAATTCCTCGCTTCGCGCGAAAGCCTTGAGCATGATTTGCGAGCTGGCCTGGGTGGCGGCGGGATCATGCAGCTGCTGGTTGTTCTTGGCTTTGTTGTGCGGGTTGGTCGCGCGTCCGTCGACGAACTGCGTGTTGGCCGCAATGCGCTTGCATTCCTCGACTTCCCCGGCGTCCAGCAACGGCAATATTCGATACATTCAACACTCCTGTCCGGACCGCTGCAGCGCTCGATCGAGCAGCGGTGCCGATTGGGCGGCCTGGCGCAATTCCTCCATCGCCCCCTCAATATCCGAGCGATGGCTCTGGGTCGCCTCGGCCAGCAACTCCGCCCTGAGTGACGGACTATAGTCATATTCGAGCGCCTTGGAATAACGGCGGATCAACGGCCCGCTGGCCAGCTCTTCCGCCAGCCCTCGATCCGGAACCAGGCCAAAATGCTGTGCACAGCCTAGAATCGCGCTGGTCATGTCGACGAGCATTTGGTCGAAATCGGCCCAAAGGATTTGGCGATCGCCCAGCGCCTCCGAGGCCGCCTCAAGCGACGTCATTTCACATGCCCAGGCCAGCGCCGCCCTATCCGCGTCATTGCGATTGAAAGAGCTGCCATTGACGCCACGGCCGGCCGCGCGCCTCATCCGAATCTCGTGCAGTGCGCCTACCTCGGTGCGCGAATTCTCGCCGGCCAGGATGGTGGCAACATAGTTGGCAGGCGAGGCATAAAGGAACAGCGCCCGCCCCTCCGGTTCGACCAGCTGCGGCGCATGCTCAGACACGGAGCTGGTCGCCTTAACAATCGCAAGCTGCCGAGATGGGCCGCGCCTTGCCATCAGCCTGGATATCGTCTTGGCAAGAAGCAGACGGTCCTGCCCGCTGGATTCGCCAAGATCGCGCAGCGACCGGGGCTCGCGAATTGCCAGCACTCCGTCGAGCTCACCGAGCAAGCGCGACATCAGTGTCGAGCCGACATGGCCAATATGGAAAATCCAAGCGGCGGGCGGATCATCGACTTCGTTCGCGGCGGCGACCAGCTCATCAAGACTGCAAATCAGCGAAGGCCGGCCCGCGGCCAGCATCCTGTCATCGAGGAAGCTTTCAGTGCGGTAATCCCCGTCGGCCATCTGGATGAGGCGTGCAAGGCGCGCATGCGGATCGGCTGCCTGCACGAGCCACTGGCTGCCGCTGATAAAATCGGATGGAAGCGGGGAGACCACGTAAAAGCCATAACCGGCGCAATCAGCCGGTCAATGTGGCCGCCGATACAATGCTGATCCGGTTAAAGCCTAGCTGCCGTCAGGACCGCGGCGATTGACCTGCGCCTTTTCGACCGCTTCCCGATCTTCGCGCCGGCGGATTTCCCACTCGGCGGCGGTCATGCACACCCGTTTGGTGGCCAGGCGCGAACCCACCACGCTCTGTTTTTCGCAAATGATCCGATTAGGATCCTTGGCTTCGGTCTTCTTCTCGTCGGCTGCCGCCGCCGCGGGAATAAGGACCAAAGCGGCAATGATTCCAATAGCTACGCGCATAACGAACCTCTCAACCAATATTGCCGCAATGACAGTCAGTTACGGTGCTTGAGTCAATGTAATTTCGACGGACGGTGCAATTGGTTCCGGCTACCGTGGAGGTGCGACATCGAACGCGACCGTGAGCCGTTCGCCCTCGTTGAAGGGAACAGTGCCGTGCCACATACCCGAAGGGAACAGCGCCAGATGACCGGCCTTGGGCTCGATCTTGCGCCATGGAGCCAAGTCGATGCCCAGGAGGTCGTCAGGCCTTCCGAGCGTCAGCCACCCCGCATCCTCCGGCTCTCCCGGATCTTTCGGCGGCAGCGCAATATAAAGCGCCGAACTGATCCATCCTTGCGGGTGGACGTGGTTGGAGTGATGGCCGCCAGACCGCAGGCGCACCGACCAGCTGCCGGAAAAACGGATCCGGCGGTCGCGCGGCTGGCGCAGCGTCGGATGTTTGGGATCGTGCGGCGGAAGCTGCGCGACGTGCCGCTCCACCGCGGTGACGATCGCCTGGCGAAGCTGGCGGATGATTGGGTCGATCCGTGAGAATAGGGGCCCATCGGTCTGGGTTCCGCCGCGTACCGACTGGTCGAGATACTCGCCTTTCGCCTTGTGAAGGTCGCGCAAGGTCGAACCGAGCGTTTCGAGCGGAGGCAGCAGGTCCGATATGTCGCTGAAGCTGACCAGGCGCTCGTCACCCTCCAGCCAGCGCAAGCGCGGATCATCGGCCAGGCGCCAGGCAGTGCTGGCATAAGCCCACAGCTCCCCCGACTGGTCTCGGCTGAGCTCGCGATCGATCAGCGGCAGAGCGGCATCGACTGCGCCCACTCTAAGCAAATGCCGGATCCGCCATCGGCCGAGCGCCGCGTCGATGGCCGGCGGTGCCGTGGCGAACAAGGCTGCGGGAAAATCTTCCGTCTCGCATTCGGCGGCGTGAATGCCCCGATAGATCTGGAATTCGTTCGATCGAACTCCGGCGGCTTCTGCCCGCTGTGCGATGCCGCTCAGCGTTTGATATGCTCCGCGTCGAAGCTGGACGTTGAGCAACGTCTCCCACAGCGGCGCAGCGGCTGGCATTCGCTCGAGCGCCGATTCCAGTGAGGCGGTGGCCTCGTCGGGACGGCCGGCCGTCGCCATGAACTGGGCGAGCTGCTCATGGCCCTCAAGCCACATGGGCGAGCCGGCAACGCCTTTCTGAAGCTCCTCAATAGCTTTCTCGCCATTGCCGGCCGAAGCCATTGCCGCCGCCAGTCCGATCAGGATTTGGCCGTTCTGTGGGGCCAATGCCCTCGCCGTCCGATACAGCAACTGAGCGTCGAGCCCGGCCTCCATTGCAACCCGGGCGCGGCCATGGGCGATGCTGATATTGGCTGGATCCAGCCGCGCAGCCTCGGCGAAGCTGCCCAATGCACGCTCATGCTCGTCGATCGAGCGCTCGAGCAAGCCCTTCCATTGCCACAGCAGCGCCGTCGGCGCCTGCTCCACCGCGCGCTCCAGTAACGGCAGCGCGCTTTCCTCTTCGCCCTGGCGCAGCGCCTCCTTGGCCAGCTGATCGAGCGCTGCGGGATCTAGCGGCCTGCTTGAGACGGCGGCGAGAGCAGCCTTGAAATTCACAGCCCTTCAGCGCCCCCTTCGACTCCGATCACCTGGCGGACGGCGTCCCGTTCGACCTTGCTCAGCGCCGGGTTCCAGACATCGAAGATGAACACGACCCGCAGCTCATCCGAAGGGTTGGCCGCCTCATGCTCGATCGTGTCGTCGAACAGAAAGGCCTTGCCGCGCTGCCAATATCGGGTTTCCGCTCCTACCCGGAACCAGCAACCTTCAGGGACGACCAGGGGCAGGTGGCACACCAGCCTGGTGTTGTTGACCCCGACATGCGGCGGGATGGTGGTGTTGGGGGCGAGTAGGGAAAACATGGCATTGGGGCCGGCTCCCGGAATGTCCGGCTGCGGCAGGCCGTCAAGCAGTGCCATCGTCGCCGGGCAATGGCGGGCATTTGCCTCGATCCTCTTTCCGCTCTGGACGAGGTGGATGGCGGTCCAGTCGCGGTTCTGGTTGAGATCCCGCCACTGGGCCATCGCCTGATGCTCATCATATTGGATGTACGGCACCAGCTCGGCGCGCTCGGCCGACATGACCGCCGCCAGCTCCGCAGCGATGGTTTCGGTCGCCGCCTCGACTTTGGCCAGCCAGGGATGCTCGTCGCGCGGATGGAATTCGCGCTCGACCAGCCCGGGATAGGCGAAATGGGTCGGTTCGCTATGGAAGACTCGGGTCTTGCGCAACACGTTGGATTGGAAGCGGGCGATACGCGCGGCCTCGCCCGGATCAGCGCCGGCGACGATGGTGCCGGTCGCCTTCTCAAGCCTGGCCTCACGCTCGGCGATCCAGCGATCGCGGATCGCCTCGCCGTTGCTCAAGGCGGCAGCCAGCTGCGGCGGAATGTCGCCGGCTGGCCGCTGCGCCAGCGCGTTTGCCCAGGCCTCGCCGGCATGATCGGGGGACAGTTTCTCGATCAGGGACGCCCTCATGGTCAGCGCCATGAAATCCAACTCGGCGAGGGCCAGCGCCCGATTGACGGCTTCCAACGCCTTGGCCGGCTGGCCGGAGGCCCGGCGCAATGCCGCGAGCTTCAGCCAAAGCTGCGGCTGGTCTGGATCATCGGTTCCTGCCTGTTCGAGCAGCTCAATTGCGCGCGGAAGATTGCCGTTGGCGGCGGCGCGATCTGCTTCGGCGACCAACGCGCTCATTGCGAGATCCGGCCCTTACTCGGGGGCATCGAGCGAATAGCCGAACTTTTCGACCCACGGCTTCAAAACCGGGAAGATCGGCTCGAGATGCTTGCGGAAATGCTGCCAGCGGCCGGCCGATCGCTGATAGATCGGCTCGACGACCTGGGCGTAGCTCGCCGTCCTGATCCTGCCGCGGCTTCGCGCGGTGGACTGGTGGTCGAGCACCGCGTCGTGCCAGTCGAGCTCGAGGAATTCGAACAGCTTGCGCAGCTCGCCATCCTGATCAGCAACGACCTTCTCGTACATGATGGTGTGGGTCGGGGTCGGCATCAGCGACTGGACCCGCTCGAAATAGCTGAAGGTCAAGTCATAGAGCTCGGCCGCCGTTTCGAGCCGCGTAAAGCTCGACATGCCGTCATTCAGCTTGAAGTTGGTGACATAGCAGCTCAGCACCACATCGCACGGATGCCGCAGCGCGAGAATAATGCGAGCATCGGGGAACAGCCGGCGGATATGGGGCACAGCGTTGGTCGCCAGCGGATTTTTGTCGACCAGCAGATTCCCCGGCTCGAGCGGCGTTCCGGACTTGGCGACTTCGAAATAGGCGTTGCGGACCGTCTGTATCTGCTCATCGGTCGCGACCGGCAGATCGTCGTAGTTGCTGAGCAGCCGGAAGGCCGGTTGAAGGGTTGGCTCTTCTTCCAGCACTTCGATCGATGGATGCCCCATGAGGATCGTGTCGAGCAGGGTCGTTCCGGAACGCGGAAATCCGAACAGGAATACCGGTGATGGGCGCGGATCCTTCGGCGTCTCGGACCTCCATCGATCGACCCATTGTCGCGTGGTTGCTGCATGCCGCTCGCGGATCAGGTTCCGATAGGCAGCACCTGTTTCCTCCGACCGCGGCACATCCTTCATGAACAGTTCGTTCATTTGCTCATATGCCTCGAACGCTTCGTCATAGCGCCCGACCCCTTCCAGCAGCTGCCCGGTCAGGTGGGCGCGGCGGCCGGTCTCCAGGTCGCCCGCAACCTGCTCCATCGCCGCCAGCCCCTCGGCGAACCGCTTGGCGCGCCGATGATCGTAGGCGCGGATGAAGTTCAGCGCATTCGGCCCAACACCCCGCTCTTCGGCCTGCGACACCAAGGCGGAGAGCTGCTCGGTTCGATTGGTCAGGTCGAAGCAGAGTGCCAGGCCGAGATGGCCGAGCGCATTGTCAGGATCGAGGCCGAGCACCTGCCGGTAGACTTCTTCGGCGTCGCTTATGTTCTTCAGGTCGGAGAGAAGGCTCGCCTTCTTGAGCATAAGATCAATGTCATCAGGGGAGCGCTTGACTGCATCCTCGATCGCTTCGAGCGCGACGTCGTCGTGACCCCATTGCTTCAACAGGGCATAGAGCTCACGCAGCGGGACGGGATCCTCGGGAAAATCCTCCGCCATCTTCCTGAGGACGATTTCCGCCTCGTTCCAGTCGCCAGTGTGGATGATTGCGGTGGCGAGGTTAATTCGAATCGGAGCCGAGTCCGGCGCCAACTCAACAGCCCGCCGCAACGCAGCCACGCTCCCCTCGTAATCCTCCGCACTCCGGAGCGCATTGCCCAAATTGTTCCAGCTTTCAAAATCGACCGGCTCGGCAGCCACCACTTGTCGATAAGCGTCGATGGAAGCTTGGAAGTCTCCGGTATTTTGGGCCCAAAATCCGCGCAGCTTGAGCAAACGGCCAGTGCGATCGGAGCTGGCCAGGTCAGCTGTCAGTACGCCCAGAGCCTCCTGTTCCTGTCCCGCGCTGGCCAGCGCGCTTGCAAGGTTGATGGCAATCTTTGAATCGCTCGGTCGCGCCAGGTGGGCAATGCGCAGATGGTCGATCCCGGCCTCAATCTGGCCGGCCTGGCACTTGAACATCCCGAGCATCGCGTTGAGCGCGACACGGTCACCACCGGCCGCCAGGGCCTGCTCACCGATCCGGCACGCGTCGGCAAGCATGCCCCGGCTTGCCAGGCCCAAGGCCTGCCGGATGGCATTGGTCGTATGATCGTCGAGGGTCGAAGTGGCATTCATTTCGCCTTCCTAGCGAAATCGCCGGAAAGGGCCAGTAGGTGCTTGGGGCATAACAAAAAAGGGGCGGCGGATCCGAAGATCCACCGCCCCGATTTGGGTTGGTTCGACTTTTTAGAAGTCGAGCGTCACGCCGGCATAGATGTACCGGCCGAGCGCGTCCCAGGTGCCCGGGTAGGTGTTGCCGTTACACGGACCGGCCGGGCACAGGTTGGAACCGCTGCGACCTGCGTTGCCCCCCGTCACCAACGGCGGATCGTTGTCGAAGATGTTATTCACGCCCATGCGCAGCGTGTAGTTGTCCTTGACCCTCCACGTCGCGGAGAGGTCGAAGTAGTTCTGCGCGTCGATGTGGTCGTCCTCGGGGAACAGCGGGCCCTGCAGGTAGGGGTTGGTGCTGTGGCCCTCGTTG
>DATJKE010000037.1:0-7823 GCA_035491735.1 Sphingomicrobium sp. | reverse complement strand
CTGGGCAAGAAATATACGGCGCTGTCGATCGCTCGCGGGCTGGAAGCGCGCGGCGCCGATGTCACCTTTCGCGCAACCGGCCAGACCGGGATCATGATCGCAGGGGCGGGCATGCCGATCGATGCGGTGGTGTCCGACTTCATCGCCGGCGCCGCGGAAATGCTGACGCCCGATGCCGCACCCGATCACCTCGACGTGATCGAGGGCCAGGGGTCCTTGTTCCATCCGGCCTATGCGGCGGTTTCGCTTGGCCTGTTGCACGGCAGCCAACCCGACATGTTCATTGCCTGCCACGAGCCAGGCCGGACGCATTCGCTTGGCTATCCCGATTTTGAATTGCCCTCGATAGAAGAGCTCATTGCCCAGACGGTCGCATTGGGGAAGCTGACCAATCCCGCCATTCGCTGCGTTGGCGTCAGCCTCAACACGGCCGGCATGGATGAGGATACGGTTCAGAAGCTGATCGCGTTCGAGTCCCTTCGACTTGGCCTTCCCGTTGCCGATCCAATACGCGGCGGTCCGGCCTTCGAACGATTGCTCGATAGTTGCCGGGGCTAAGGCAATGCGCGATCCCAAACCTGCCGGTTCGTCATTTTTTCAGCGCTATCTGCTCCCGGGATTCGCCTTCAAGGCAGTGGTCATTGGCGGCGGCTATGCCACCGGGCGGGAACTTGCCGAATTCTTCCTGCCCAGCGGCGCCTGGGGCGGACTGGCCGCCATGGCCCTCTCCATGGCCGTCTTCAGCCTGTGCTGCATCGTCACCTTCCTGTTCGCCCGCCGCTTCGGTGCGCGCGATTATGTGACCTTCTTCAAGCAGCTGCTCGGTCCCGGCTGGGTACTGTTCGAGGGCGCCTACATCTTGTTCATCGTGCTGATCCTCGCCGTCTATGGCGCAGCAGCCGGAGCAATCGGCAGCGCAGTGTTCGGCCTCAATGAGATATGGGGCACGATCGCTCTTGGGCTTTCAATCATTGCGATCGTCACGTTCGGCAATGTCTCGGTCGAACGGATGTTCGCCTATGTCTCCTATCTCCTTTACGCAGTGTACGCGCTATTCGTGGTCCTGGCGTTCAGCCGCTTCGGCGGCGACATCCGCGCAGCATTCGCCAACGAGCGCGAGGTCGGAAGCTGGGCGGCGGGCGGCACGGTCTATGCCGGCTACAATCTGATTGGCGCGGTCGTGATCCTGCCGGTGATGAGGCACCTCACCAGTAATCGCGATGCGGTCATTGCCGGGTTGCTGGCCGGCCCGTTGGCAATGCTGCCGGGAGCACTGTTTTTCGTCTGCATGGTTGCCTTCCTGCCGGATATTGCATCGGCGACACTGCCCTCCGATTTCATGCTGCAGCGGCTCGATCTGCCGCTGTTCCACCTGCTGTTCCAGCTAATGATCTTTTCGGCCCTGCTCGAGAGCGGAGCGAGCTCGGTCCACGCCATCAACGAGCGCATTGCCAAGGCCGTCCGCGTGCGGCGCGGCGTCGATCTCAGCCACCGCATGCGGCTGGCGATTTCGCTCGCCTTGCTTCTGTTCTGCATGTTCCTGGCCGACCGCTTCGGCCTGGTTGCGCTCATTGCCACTGGCTACCGCGCGCTGGCCTACATCCTGCTCATCGTTTTCGTCCTGCCGCTCCTGACTATCGGGGTGTGGCGGCTTCGGCGTCACCAATCGACACCCCTGGAGGTTGCATGAAAACCCGTCTTTCCGTCGCCCTGATCGCGCTTGCCGCGGCTTGCCCGGCACTCGCTGCTCCGCCGGCCAATTTCGACCAGCGGGTCGAAGAGCTTCGCCGCGCTTCGCAAACGCCCGGGATGGCAATCGCAATTGTCGAAGACGGCAAGACGGTCCTTGCCAAGGGCTATGGCGTCCGGAAGATCGGCGGTACGGAACAGGTCGACGCCAACACAATTTTCATGACCGGATCGACCGGCAAGGCCGTGACGGTTGCAGCGCTGGCAACACTGGTCGACGCAGGCAAGCTTGGCTGGGACGACAAGGTCATCGATCGATTGCCGGGCTTCCAGATGTACGATGCCTGGGTCACGCGCGAAATGACCGTTCGCGACCTGCTCGTTCATCGTAGCGGCCTTGGCCTCGGCGCGGGCGACCTGATGTTCGTGCCGCGCAGCAACAGGACGCGTGCCCAGATGCTGCAGGGCCTGAAGCACATCAAGCCGGCCACCAGTTTCCGCAGCGGCTATGCCTATGACAATATCCTCTACACCGTGGCGGGCGCACTGATCGAGGCGGTCAGCGGCCAAAGCTACGAAAGCTATGTCCGCGATCATGTCTACAAGCCGGCCGGATTGTTGACCGCGACCAGCGACGAACCAAGCCGTCTCTCCACGGTCAATCGCGCCTATCCGCATGGCCGGATCAACGGACCGGTTCGCGGCCTTGGCGACCAGCAGCTGCTCGACGAGACCGATCAGCTCGGTGCCGCATCGACGCCTGCAGGCCTGCTCGCAATGAGTGCCAACGATCTCGCCAAATGGCTCACCGTCCAGCTGTCGCACGGCAAGACGGCCTACGGCGGTCGGCTATTCAGCGAAGCTTCGTCGGCAACGATGTGGGATCCGCAGGTGATCGAGCCCAACGCTCCGCCTCCGCCGGGCTTCGAAGCCACCAAGTCCAATTTCAAGACATACGCCCTTGGCTGGGAGGTGTCCGATTATGCCGGTGCCAAGATCATTTCGCACAGTGGCGGCGTTTTCGGCTTCATCACCATGGTCGTGCTGATCCCCGAGAAGAATGTCGGCTTCGCCATCACCATGAATGCCGAGGAAGGCGCGGTGCGCCGCGGCCTGACCTACGAATTGATCGATCATTATTTGGGCCGGCCCTATGTCGACTGGGCCGCGCGCTACAAGCAGCTGCTCACCACAATGCTGACCAATGCCAAGACCGCGGTGGAGGCCAAGGCCGCGACGCCTGCGAAAGTTGGCCCCTCCCTGTCGCTCGATCGCTACGCCGGTCAGTACAAGGATCCCTGGTACGGGCGGATTACCGTGTCGCAAGCCAAGTCGGGCCTCGCCATCAACTTCAACGAGACTCCGCGCATGAGCGGCCCGCTGGTCCACTACCAATATGACACTTTCATCGCCCGCTTCGAGGACAAGGGGATTGAACCGGCCTATGTCACTTTCGGCCTTGATGCCGAAGGGAAAGTCGATCACATCACGATGAAGCCGGTGTCCCCTACGGCTGACTTCAGCTTCGACTATCAGGATCTGAATTTCACGCCCCTAGCCTCAGCGCGCTGACCGGTTCGGGGCCATAGGAGACAGCGATGATCAGGCGTTATCTGATTGCGTCGACGATGCTTGCGGCGGCGCTTTGGCAGGGCGCCCTTGCCCAGGGTGACGCGCCTGGAAGCTATGACCTGCTCATCCGCAATGGGCTGATCTACGACGGCAGCGGCGGCGCGCCCTATGCCGGCGACATCGGGATCAAGGGCGATCGGATCGTCTATGCCGGCCCGGCAACCGCCGCCCCGGCGGCAAGAACGGTTGATGCAAACGGTCTCGCCGTCGCGCCGGGCTTCATCAACATGCTCAGCTGGGCGAACGAATCGCTACTGGTTGACGGATTGGGCCAAAGCGACCTTCGCCAGGGCGTGACGCTCGAAGTGATGGGCGAGGGCTGGTCGATGGGCCCGCTCAACGACCGAATGAAGAAGCAAGCCGTCGAACAGCAGGGGGATTTCAAATATCCGATCGAGTGGACGACGCTTGGCGAATATCTGAACATGCTCGAACGGCGCGGCACGTCGGTGAACGTCGCTTCCTATGTCGGCGCCACCACGGTCCGTCAGCACGAGCTGGGCGATGGCGATGTCGATCCGACCCCCGAGCAGCTATTACGGATGCGGGGACTCGTTCGCCAGGCGATGGAAGAGGGCGCGCTGGGAGTTGGCACCTCACTCATTTACCCGCCGGCAACATTCGCCGAGACCGACGAGCTGGTCGCTTTGACTACCGAAGCCGCCGTCTGCGGCGGCAGCTACATCAGTCATATGCGTTCGGAAGGCGATCGGCTGCTCGAGAGCATCGACGAGCTGATCGAGATATCACGCCGCTCCGGAGCGCCGGCCGAGATTTATCATTTGAAGCAGGTCGGCCGTGCCAACTGGGGCAAGATCGACGCGGCCATTGCCAAGATCGAAGCGGCTCGGGCGGCCGGCCTAAAGATCAGCGCCGACATGTATACCTACACGGCCGGCGGGACGGGCCTTGCGGCATCAATGCCCCCCTGGGTGCAGGACGGCGGTAATGAGGCGATGCTCGAGCGGCTCAAGGATCCCGCGGCGGTCGAGCGAATCAAGAAAGAGATGCTTCAGCCCGGCAAGAATTGGGAAAATCTCTACCTCCATGCCGGGCCGGAGGGCGTGCTCCTTGCCAGCCTCACGGAGCCTTCGCTGAAACCGCTGATGGGCAAGACGGTGGCCGAAGTCGCCAAGATGCGCGGCGTCAGCCCCGAACAGGCGGTGGTCGACCTGGTGCTGGCCGATCGGGGCCGGTCGGGCGCCATCTATTTCCTGATGAACGAGGACAATGTCCGTCGACAGGCAGCGATTCCGTGGGTCAGCTTCGGGTCGGATGCCGAGGCTTCTGCGCCGGAGGGCGTGTTCCTGAAAAGTAGCACGCACCCGCGTGCATACGGCAACTTCGCCCGCTTTCTCGGCAAATATGTACGCGACGAAAAAGTCGTGACGCTGCAGGAGGCGGTGCGCCGTTTGTCCGCACTTCCGGCAAGCAATTTGCGCCTGCGTGACCGCGGCACGCTCAAGCCCGGAATGGTGGCCGACGTCGTCCTGTTCGACCCGGCGACGATCGCCGACCACTCGACCTTCGCTAATCCGATGCAATTCGCGACCGGCGTCAGGCATGTGTTCGTCAATGGCGTCCAGGTCCTGAAGGACGGGACGCCTACTGGGGCAAAGCCGGGCCGGTTTGTGAAGGGAGCCGGCTGGACCGGATGGCCTGGAGGGGGTGCATGCCGGCAATCGGCCAAGAGCTAATGCCCGGCGACCCTAGCCGCGTTTCGCAAGGATGATATAGACGGCAGCGTCGTTATTGCTGGGAAGCCCAGGAGGCATCGCTTCAATGCGTGCGGCGACTCCGTCGGCAACCAACTCTTTCTGAACTTGCAGGGCTCGGGCTTGCAACAAGGCGGAGTTCTGTTCGCGGGCGCCTATGAAAATGTTCGCGCCGAGGCCCGGATTGGCATCCACCAGTTTAACGAAACGAGCAATCCGAACCTTGCCGTCAGGCGTTATCGCCGCGGAGCCCGGCTGGAATATCGCGTCCTCGACCCTGAATGTATGAACGCCCTGGCCGGTCGTGGCCCACTTATGAATTTCGCTGCCTGTCGACCCAGCCTCGAGCAGCATAGTTTGATCGCCAACCTGTGCGATTTCATTATAGTGGTGCCCGGATGCAGGCAGAATGCGATCGTTGCCAAAGGACGTCACGCATTTGCCGAGTACCAGGACGAGGGCGAGGAAGAAGATCAGGCCCAATACCAGCATCGCCTTTCGGGCCCCTCGGCTAATCCGTGTCTTTCCGTTCACGAGCCTTCCTTCCTTTAACCCTTCGAAAGACTGGGGATTATCCCCGATACCATTCCCCGGGGCTCGCTTTTAATGGTGGCGAGACGGCCGGGTCGATTGGCGGCATACCACGGCACCGACCGTTTCAAATAAAGGGCGGCCCAAGTCCCCCCTCGGGCCGCCCTTCCTCTTGTCGGATGAATCCCGAAATTCCTCAATGGATAGAATGGGCCGATTTGCCGGCCTGCTCGCCTCGCTAGTTCCATCAAGCCCTCCTCAGTACCTTCACTGATACCGCCGCTTCACCCCGGCACTAATCAGTTTGCTGACAACTGTGTTGGTTGGGAGGAAGCAATGACCATGAAGACTCGCGTCGCGCTGTTTGCGGCAGCCCTGCTAATTTCGACGTCGGGGTTGGCCGAAGAGGTGAAAAGGGAAGCCGTCATCGTCTCGGTGGATGGCGCCAACATCAATGCCCAGACCCGCGAGGGCCCGCTGACGGTCGTCCTGTCGCCTGGCACCAAGATTACTGAAACCAGCGGTCTTGCCAAAAGGAAGGGACGCGACGCCAAGAGCCTGCTTCCCGGCCTTATCTTCACCGTTCAGGGCGACCAGCAGGGCAGCACGATCTCCGCCCAGCAGATTACGTTTAAGGACCGCGACTGGCGGAGCGCGGTCGCCACCAAAGCTGGCACGAAGGCAGAACTTGGTGAGCTGAGGAAGGCGATCATCGAAGGCCAGGAATATGTGATCCAGCAAGAGTCGACGGTCTATTTCAAGACGGGGAGCGCGGTGATTTCTCCGCAGCATAAGTCGGAACTGGCGGCGCTTGCGGCAAAGGCCCCGAGCTATGGCAATTACCGAATCTCAATCCTCGGCTTCGCCGACCCCAGAGGCAACGCCGCCGCGAATGAGCGTCTCAGCCTGAAGCGCGCCGGAGCGGTCAGCAACTACCTCCGCCAAACGGGGAAGATTGAACCCGGTCGGGTGCTGTCGCCATCGGCAATGGGTGAAGGCACGACTGCTCCAGGCGAAGCAGCTCCTGCCGGCAACGATCAGGCGCGCCGGGTGGTGGTCCGCATTGTGACGCCCAAGACGCAACTTACGCAGTAGCAGCGAGGTCTGGGCAGGATGCACGGATGGCGGCGGTAAGTACCCCAATTGAGGGTCCTTCCGTCCGCCTCCCCTCACATTATTGTTGAATCTGCCGAACCCGGTGGCGGTCGGACAATGAATCAAGATCAGCCCGGATGAGGATTGCGCCTCGCGCAAGGCGGTTGGTCCGGGTTGTTCTATTTACGTTAATGCACGCCGTTCCAGTTCTTTCCCGTTGTGACTTGCAGTGCCTGAGCAGCTCATGATGTGCCGAGGTGAGATGTGATGGATAGGGTGGCGTTCCAAAGTACAGACCTTGCCGACCCGCGCTCCGCGGCGGCGGCGTTGCGGGATGATTTCGAGGAGTTGGCGCGGATCTTCGATCGGGCGCTTGCGAAAGTGCAAATCGATGCAAAGACACGGCCGCACATTGCCGGAGCCAAGGAGGCGGCCGAGCGCGGCATCGAATTGAGCCAGCAGTTGGCTGGTTTGCTTTTGAAGGGCGATTGAGGCCGTTTGTGGCAATCTAGGGGAAAACCCTGATCCACGGCTTCGCATGGGTTCGAAACCTTCTGAATTTCGTCGGCGATCAGACGAGTTCGACGGCAAGGAATAGCCGCTGGCCGCTCCCGAACAGGTTTGCCCTAGGGGAAATTCGCTGGAGTCTCGCCGAATCCCCTAGTTCACCGCCACCATAGGTTCCGCATAACTGCTGCCGTGGCCCAGCGATGAAAATCAGGTCCAACACGGCGATTGCGATGGTCTGCTCGCTGGCCATCCTAGGCGGCTGCGTGCAGGGACCAAATTACGTCAAGCCGGAAGTCGAAGTCCCGGGCGCCTATCGCTTCACCGGCCCCCCTCCGCAAACCGACCCGCTTGCCGCCGGGCAAGCCTGGTGGAGCGGTTATGGCGACCAATATCTGGACGCGCTGGTTGTCGAGGCCCTGGTCAACAACCGCGATCTCAGGATCGCGACGGCACGGGTCGATGAATTCGCGGCGATACTTGCGGGCACGCGATCGCAAGGCCTTCCGCAGGTCGGCTATTCTCTAAGCGGGCAGCGTTCGCGGGCAAGCGAGGAGAAGATCCCTGCGATCGTCAATCCGCTGAGCACCACCTTCGGCGCATTCCTGTCGGCCAGTTGGGAAATCGACCTGTGGGGCCGCATCCGCCGTGAGA
>DATJKE010000036.1:0-30708 GCA_035491735.1 Sphingomicrobium sp. | reverse complement strand
GATGGCGATGCCGCCGATCCCGAGGCCGGCGACCAGCGCGGTGACATTGACGCCGAGGTTGTCGAGGATGACGATCAACGCGATGGCGAACACGACCACGTTCACGAACACCCGGATCAGCGCCATCGCATTGCCCAGGGTCGAGGCTCCAGGGTCGTCGCCCACCCTGTGGCGGATCACTCCAACGATGATTTCGCGCGCCCAGATGGCAACCTGGAGCGATGTAGCAACGATGAAGAAGATATCGGCGAGATGCGCCAGCTTGGTCGGGATGGCGGCGTAGCTGACGACGATGTCGATCGCCGCGGCGACCATGAAGAAGATGCTGGTCTTGGCCAGGACCCGACCGATGATCCCCTGCCAGCCCCACATCTCCGGCTCTTTGGCGAGAAGGCGATTGCCGATCCAGCGCATCGCCAGCATGACCGCGACGATCGCCGCTGCAATCAAGGCGCCCGTGGCTAGCCGGTCGAGATTGGCGAAAACCCACTCGGCCAACCCCCCGACTTCGCGCGGGGCCGATGTGACATTGAGCCTCTTCATGGCCGAGCTTGTGCCGAGGGTGTGGAAAAGGTTCAAGCGGCGGAGCGCGTCGAACTTGCACGGCGGCGCCGCGCCTTCTTCTTCAAGAAGGCCAAAAAGGCCGCTTCGGCGCTGGTCAGGCGGCGTCTGGGCGGCGGACGCTTCAATCCGTGGAGGGGATCGCGCGGATCGTCCTGCAGCGCATCGATCAGCTTTGGGTGGACATAGCTCTTGCGGCTGATGGCGGGGGTGTTGCCGAGCGCTTCGGCGACCGGTTCCAGTGCGGTCTTGATGCTCATCCGCTTCTCCTCATCCTTCTTGAGGAGCTGGTCGAAGAAAATGACGCTCGCTCCCCAGGTGCGGAAATGCTTGGCGGTGAAATCGCCGCCGGTGGCGTTGCGGATGTATTCGTTGACGTCGGCCGAGGTGACCGCCTGCGGCACTCCGTCGCCGTTCACATATTGAAACAGCATCTGTCCAGGCAGGTCCTGGCACTTCTTGACGACCCGTTTGAGGTTGCGGTCGGTGATGGTCGCTTCGTGGACGATGCCATGCTTGCCGGTGAAGCGCATCTTGAGCTTGCCGCCGATCCGCCTGAGATGGCGGGTGCGGAGCGTGGTGGCGCCGAAGCTTTTGTTGTCGCGCGCATATTCCTCATTACCGACGCGCATTTGCTCGCGGTCGAGCAGCCGTACGACCGCCGCCAGGACGGTATCGCGTTCGAGCTTGCGTTTCTTGAGGTCGCGTTCGACCCGGGCGCGGAGCCTAGGCAGCGCGTTGCCGAATTCCAGGCAGCCTTCATATTTGGAGGTGTCGCGCTTGAGGCGATAATCGGGATGGTAGCGATATTGCTTGCGGCCGCGGGCGTCGCGACCGGTGGCCTGGAGGTGCCCGTTGGCATCCTTGCAGAACCAGGCGTCGATATAGGCTGGCGGGAGCGCGATTGAATTCAACCGATCGATCTCGTCGCGATTGGTGACCCGCTTGCCATGTTCGTCGAAATAGGCCCAGGAGCGCCCTTTCTTTTGACGGCTGTAACCCGGCTCGTCGTCGGAGCTATGACGCAGCATCCTTTTGGCGACCTCCATCGTTGGTCGTGCATAAAGAGAGGAACGGCGCACCGGTTCCCGAAGAGCGCCATTTGAGGAGAAGATCATTGCCGGCAATCGGCGAAGCCCATGTGCTGATCATGGCCACCAACCGGTTCGAGGAGAGCGAGCTGTTCGGGCCGCGCGAGATATTGCTCGGCAAGGGTGCCAGGGTGACGCTGGCGTCGCTCAGCCTCGACGAAATCATGGGCACTGTTCACGATGAACCAGGCAAGACGATCAAGCCCGACCTGCTGATCAAGGATGCTACAGCGGCAGATTATGACGCGCTGCTATTGCCTGGCGGCGTCGGCAACCCTGACAAACTGCGCATGCACGAGGATGCCATCGCCCTGATCCGCGAATTCGCCAATACCGAAAAGCCGGTCGCGGCGATCTGTCACGGGCCGTGGCTGTTGGTCGAAGCGGATCTGTTGCGAGGAAAGCATGCCACCAGTTGGCCTTCGATCCGCACTGATCTTGGCAATGCCGGCGCCAATGTCGTCGATGAGCCCGCCGTAACCGATGGTAATATCATTACGAGCCGAAAGCCCGACGACGTGCCGGCTTTTACGGAAGCGCTGATCCAGGCGATCGAAGCAAGGGCGTAGGCCGTTAAACCGGTTGGCAAGCAATTGGCGCTATTCCGGCGCCATGGAATGGACTGGAAAACCGCATCCGGTAGAAGTGCTGGCGGATTGGGGCGCGCCGATCGTGCTCGCCTGCGCTACCGCCTGGGCGGCATCGCTGGCGGGACTACCCCTGGCGGCGAAGGCGACGAGCGGCGTCATGGCGTTGGCGAGCGGCATGATCGCCATGCGGTTGGCCGGTCGTTCGCCGTTGGCAGCCGAAGCCGGGTTCGAACCAGTCGAATTCGAAACACCAAATGACAAGGATGAGCTGCTGCTCGACGACCCGTTGACCGAAGTTGCAGCGGATTCGCGGGTAGTGAGACTGTTCGAGCGGAACGATCCTACCCCCGGCGAGCTGGTCTTAAGGATCTCTGATTACCTGAGCGAGCAGGGGAAGACTCCATCTTCCATCGACCCGCAAGTGGAACAGCAGGTGGATGCCAGCGCTGCCCTGCACGCGGCGCTGGCCAATATTCGGGCGACCCTTCGCTAGCGACTGGTCGAATCGGACCTTATTCGGCGACAGTGAGCGCTTCGATGTTGAGGCTGATCGAATGGTCGCGATTATGCCGGAACGGGCGCTCCAGCCGAATGTCGGCAACAATCTGGCCGGGTATCGCAAACTCGGCGTCACTTAGCCCGTCAGTGATTCGCCGAGCGAGTTGAATTGCGCCCGGGCCCGGAACTCTAAGCTCCATTTCATGGCGTTCGCCGACGAAGGTAAGCGATTGCCAATCGATCGAGCGGAATTCGGTAAGCAAAATCCTATTTCGATCAATGGCGGCCCTGGCAAGAAGTGCGCGCAGCAGGCCGGCCGCAGCAGCGGACAGGGCAAGCTTCATCATTGGCCTGCCTCCAGGAAGGAGCGGATGCGCGCCACCGTCCGCGGCCGCGGTTCGCGACCCCTTCTCAGGTCGAAAACGAATCGGGGATCGCCCATTGCTTCGCGCCCAAACCGGGCTGCGGGCGTGTTGCTGTTCTTAAGGTATCTTTCCACGTCTCGAAGCAGATGCACGGTTGTGTCCCATTACATTGGCGACTCGGCAATTGCTTAATTTCCAATGCATTTCCTACTTGTCTAGGAATTTTCCTAGAGTTAATGCACCGCAATGACTTCTACTCCGCAGCAGGTGCTGGAACGGCTGTGTGCCGAACGCGGAGAGAATTTCGCCTCGCTGTCACGATTGATCGGCCGCAACGACGCCTACATCCAGCAATTCCTGCGCAAGGGCACGCCTCGGCAATTGAAGGAACGCGAACGGCGGACGCTGGCGCGTTACTTCCAGATCCCCGAGTCGATGCTGGGCGGCCTGCCCGACGACGTTGAAGCTGAATATGGCGAGCTGGTCCCGATTGTGCGGGTTGCGGTGCGCGCGTCGGCTGGACCCGGTGCCATACCCGGCGCAGAATCGACGCGTCCGGCTTTCGCTTTTGATCAACGTTGGCTCAAGGCGCTGACCGTCTCCCCCGCGAACAAGCTATCGATGATCCGGGTCGAAGGGGATTCGATGGCGCCGACTCTCAGCGCCGGCGATGACATATTGGTCGATTTGGCTGATGGTCCGGATCGGCTCCGTGATGGGATTTATGTGCTCCGCGTGGACGGCGCGCTGCTGGTCAAGCGGCTGGCTCTCCACCCTGTCGGCCGACGAGTGACGGTTCAATCGGACAACCCAGCCTATGGCGATTTGCCCGACTGCGGATTGGACGAGATAGACTGCATCGGCCGGGTCATTTGGGCGGGCCGCCGGATCGCCTGAGTGTCAGCTCCTGTGGCGGTCGATTGCCCAGACCAGCAGCGCAAGCATTGCGCCAGCGCCGAAGCCCCTGAGCAACCACAGCATCGGTTGGCCGACGTTGATGCCGTAGACCGCACCGATGATCAGGCCGAGGAAGATGAAGATACCGCCGGCTGCGGTTGAGCGAGTTTTCATGGGGCCGCCATGCCTGCCGCGTGCCTGTGCCGCAACCGCGCAAAATTCATGGTTGACGTTTCGTTGACCGTATCTGTGCGCCGAACGGCAAGGGGCCGCGGGTTATTCAGCGGCCATGGACACGCCCTATATCAATGGCCGAGCCTCCTTGGCAGACGCCGCGCTGTTGCTCGAAACCTACGGCGACGACGCCGGGTTCGAGGCAGCTGCGCGCGCTGAGCACAGCCGGGACCAGGGCAATGTGATGCGCTTCTGCCACTGGAGGCAGATCGAGCGGGTCATTGTCACGCTGACTGATCAGGAAGTCCGCGGCAGCATCCACTAAGTTCGGCGTCTGGGCCGGATTGCGTTTCCTGCGCGCCAATCTGCGTGCGCGCGGGAGGTGGCGTCTCCCTGCCTCCATGCTAGGCTGGGCCGGATGGGTAAGCGTCACGCAGGGCGGGGAACCGCGTTCCATTGGCTTGCGGGCTGTGCCGGGCTGACGCTCGGCGCGGCACCGCTGTGTGGCCAGACGCCGCCACCCCAACCGGTCGATCCGGCCGTCCTCGACCCGTCAGCGCCGCTCGACCCGATGCCCGACCTGGGTGTCGATTGGCCGGACCTCAACCAGCCTGAACCGGCCTTGCCGCCGGAAGTTGAAGGCGTTGCGCCCGAAGCCGCGGCGGAAGCCACCCAACAAGCCGCCAGCCAGGTCGAGGATGCTTCCGCAACGCGCAGCTACCGCTGGACTGTAACCGGCCTCGAAGGATTGGAGACCGCGGAGGAAATTCGCGCCGGGTTCGACGAAAGATCTACGCTCAAAGCAGATCACAAGCGCACTGCCAATGCGGCACAGATTGACCGGCGGGCGAGGGCAGACGCCGAGCTGCTGGCCGAACTGCTGCGCAGTCAGGGATTTTACGATGCGACGGTAGAACCACAGATCACCGCGGCTGACGGCGAATTGGCGGTCAGCCTGGCGGCAGTTCCGGGTCCGCTCTATCATTTTGAAAGCGTGGAGCTTCCCGGACTGGAAGCCGCGGCAGGCAATGACGCGGCTCGCCTTCGCGAGGCATTCGCGGTCAAGGCAGGCGACCCGGTGGTTGCCAAAAAGGTGATCGATGCCGGCGTCGCGCTCCAGGTCGAGTTGGGCGAGCGTGGCTTTGCCACAGCCAAAGTCGGCGAGCAGGACATCGTCATCGACCATGAAGCGCAAACGGCTCGGCTGCTCCTGCCGGTGACGCCTGGACCGGTTGCGCAATTTGGGCAGATCAGCGTGTCCGGCGAACCGCCCTTCTCCTCACGCCATGTCCAGCAGATTGCCCGGTTCAAGCCGGGAGACCGGTTCGAGGCGGACGAGGTCGCCGACCTGCGCCGGGCGCTGATCGCGACCGGCCTTATTTCCTCGGTGCAGGTAACTCAGATCCCACGTGACGAAGGCCGGACCATCGACCTCGCGGTAAAGCTCGAGCCTGCGCCGATGCGGACCATTGCCGGAGAGCTTGGCTATGGCACAGGCGAAGGAATTCGCGCCGAAGCCAGCTGGCAGCATCGCAACTTTTTCAACCCTGAAGGCGCGCTGACCGTCCGGGGAGTGGCGGGCACTCAAGAGCAGCTCGGCGCGGTTTCGCTGCGCCGCAGCAACTGGCTGCGTCGCGACCAGGTGCTTAACGCCCAGGTGTTGGCTAGCCATGTCGACCGCGACGCGTTCGAGGCCAAGACGGTTTCGCTATCCGCGGGTTTCGAGCGGCAGAGCAATTTCATCTGGCAGAAGAAGTGGACCTGGAGCCTCGGCGCGGAGCTGATCGCGTCCGACGAGCGGGACACGATAGAAGCGACCGGCGAACCGAGGCGGCGGACATTTTTCATCGGCGCGATTCCGGCCAGCCTTGGTTATGACGCGAGCGACAATTTGCTCGACCCCACCAAGGGATTCCGTCTGTTAGGACGAGTCAGCCCGGAAATAAGCTTCCAGGGCGGGACCTTTCCTTACGCACGGATGCAGTTCGACAGCAGTGCCTATCATCCCCTTTCGACCAACGTCGTCGCAGCCGGCCGAATCCGCCTCGGCACCATCTTGGGCGCCAACCGTGACGACATCGCTCCATCGCGGCGCTTCTACTCCGGCGGCGGCGGCTCGGTTCGCGGTTACGGCTATCAGCGGCTCGGGCCGCGCGATATCGACGGCGACCCGATTGGCGGACGCAGCCTGGCCGAATTCAGCCTGGAGGCACGGATCCGCTTGAAGGCCTTCGGCGGCAATTTCGGGATCGTGCCATTCGTCGACGGCGGCACATTGTCGACCAGCGCGACGCCCGATTTCAGCAATTGGCAGATCGGGGTCGGACTTGGTGCGCGCTATTATTCGAGCTTCGGGCCGATCCGGATCGACATAGGAACGCCGCTCAACCGCAAGAAGGACGATAGCAGGATAGCGGTGGTTGTCGGTCTGGGGCAGGCGTTTTGATGGCGGACGTGGCGATCACACCCGGCGAAGGCGGAAGCGAGCGGATCGTCGCCACATACCGCAGGAACTGGGTGCGGCGGCTGCTGACCGAATTCGCGGTCCTGATGCTGGTGCTGATGGCTTTGGCCGTGGGCGGTCTGATCCTGCTCGACACGGCACCCGGCCACCGCTTCATCGTCGATCGCATCAGCCAGGTCGAAACCGCGACCGGGCTTCGCATTCGCGTCGCGAGGATCGAAGGATCGATCTACGGCACGGCCAAGTTAAAAGGCGTTTCGGTCAGCGACCCGCAGGGCGTGTTCCTGACCAGCCCGGAGATCATGGTCGACTGGGCGCCTGGCGCCTGGCTCTACAACAGCCTGCATATTGACCGGCTGGAGTCGCCGCTGGTCCGGGTGGAACGCATTCCCAAGCTGAGGAAGACGGGGCGCAAGGGGCCGCTGCTTCCCAAATTCGACATCCATATTGGCACCCTCAAGATCGACCGGCTGGAGCTGACGCGCGGTGTAAGCGGGACCGCGCGGACCGGAAGCCTGTCCGGCGAGGTCGATATCCGGGCCGGAAGGGCAATGATCGGCCTGAAGCTCGGCATGCTCGACGGCGACAAGCTGGTCGCTTTGCTCGATGCCGAGCCCGGCCGCGACCGGTTCGACATCGACGTGCGTGCGGTTGCGCCGCGAGACGGGCTGCTGCCGGCCTTGGTTGGGCTGAAGCAGCCGATCGACCTGACGATCGAGGGCGACGGCAGTTGGAGCAAGTGGCGGGGGTCTGCGCGCCTGTTGGTCGCGGGCCGGGACACGGCCAAGCTCGCGCTGGGGGTAGACAGCGGGCGCTACCGGCTCACCGGGAATCTGGCGCCATCGCCCTATCTCAAGGGGAAGCTGCAACGGCTGACCGCACCGATCGTCAGGGTCAACGGGGATGCAACCTTTGTTGATCGAATCCTGGACGGGAACCTGACGCTGGCCTCGCCCTCGCTGCGCGCTGCGGCCAGCGGCAGGGTGGATTTTGCCGAGGGGCGCTACGACAAGGCGGCGCTTGGGGTCGACTTGCTGCGGCCGACAGCGCTGTTCCCCAATATGACCGGACGCAATGTGCGGATGGTGTGGACCCTGGATGGTCCCCGGGGCAGCGCCGATTACGCCTATCGCCTGACCAGCCCGCAGGTCGCGTTCGACAAGACCGGGTTCGTCGATGTTCGCGCCGAGGGGCATGGCAAGCAGTCGCCCTGGCCGATGCGCGTGCCGCTGCTGCTCAAGGCGCGGGCGATTACCGGGGTCGGCGACGTGGCCGGCGGCATCCTCGCCAACTTGAGCGTCCAGGGCTTCCTGTCGGTTACGCCCCAACTGGTGCGGGGCGACAAGCTCAAGTTGAATAGCGCCAAGCTCAACGGCCTCCTGTCGCTGCTGATCGACCTCAGGACCGGCCGGTTCGACATCGCCATTTCCGGCGGGATGAAGCGCTTCCTCATCCCGGGACTCGGCATCGTCGATGTCGAAACCCAGCTGCAGGTCGTGCCGGGCCCGGGGGGTAAGGGCTCACGGGTCATCGGCAAGGCGCAGGCTTGGGTGCGGCGGCTCGACAACAGCTTCTTTGCAGGGCTGACGGGTGGCCTGCCGCGCCTGACCACCGACCTCGAGCGCGGAAATGACGGCATCCTCCATTTCACCAACCTCCAGCTTTATTCGCCCAAGCTCCGCCTGTCGGGGCAGGGCATTCGCCGCAAGGACGGTACTTTCCAGATCGAAGCGCGCGGGACCCAGGCGCAATATGGGCCGCTGAGGCTGCGGCTCGATGGGCACATCGAGCGGCCCAAGGTCGAGTTGTTCCTCGAACGGCCCAACGAGGCGCTGGGAATCCGCGACATGACCCTGGTTCTCGATCCCACGGCGCAAGGTTTCAACTATCGCGCCGATGGGCAGTCGCGGCTCGGCCCATTCACGTCCAACGGCAATATTCTGCTTCCCAGGGGCGGGCGGGCGACGGTCGATATTGCGGCGTTGAGCGTCGCCGGATCGGTCGCCCACGGCTCCCTCAGATCCGATCCGGGCGGGTTCACGGGACGGCTGCAGCTGACGAGCGGGCCACTAAGCGGCACGCTCGATTTTGCGCCCGTCAATGGCGACCAGCGGATCGAGACTCATCTGGCCGCGAGCAACCTCAGCGTCGCCGGATCGCCCGCCTTCAGCGTTCGCACCGGGCGGGTCGACGGAACGATCGTCCTCGCCGAAGGCCGAACCACTCTCGATGGAGTGATGACCGCACGCGGCGTGGCGGCCGGTGGCGTCTCGCTGGCCCGCGTGACCGCCAATGCACATCTGGTCAATGGGACGGGCCAAGTGCGGACGGCGCTCGCCGGGACACGAGGTACCGAGTTCCAAATGGTGGCGCTGGCCAATGTCACGCCCGGCCGGATCAGCGTTACCGGCCGCGGCGAACTGGATCGGCGGCCGTTGATCCTGGAAAGCCCGGCAGTGCTGACAAAAGTTGCGGGCGGCTGGGAAATTGCACCCACCCGCGTCCGTTTTGGCGGCGGGCGAGGAACATTATCCGGGCGCACCGGCGATCAGCCCGAATTCCACGCCGATATCCAGGCCTTGCCGTTGCAACTGCTCGATCTCGTCTGGCCGAAGGCGGAGCTGGGCGGGGTGGCCAGCGGCAGGGTCGACTATCGCTGGGCCGCGCAGCCTTCAGGCAATGCCAACCTGCGGATTCGCGGCCTCAGCCGGGCAGGGCTGGTCCTGTCCTCGAAGCCGATCGATGTCGGACTCAACGCCGTTCTTGGGCAGGGCCGCGCCGCGATGCGCGCCGTCGCCGTCAGCGACGGCAAGACCATCGGCCGAGCGCAGGCGCGCTTCGTTCCGCTTGGGCAGGGTCCAATCGTCACGCAGCTGATGAATGCGCCGATGCTGATCCAGATGCGCTACGCCGGACCGGCCGATACATTGTGGCGCCTCTCGGGGGTCGAGGTGTTCGACCTCAGCGGTCCGATCGCAATCGGGGCCGACATCAGCGGGCGCCTGGTCGATCCGCAGATTCGCGGCTCCCTCAAGGCTGACGGGGCGCGGATCGAAAGCGCAGTCACCGGCATGGTGGTGGAGCGCATGCAGGCCCAGGGGCGCTTCGCCGGACCCAAGCTGGTCTTGACGGGCATTACCGGATCGACACCGGGCGGCGGATCGATCGCAGGAAGCGGTACGGTGGATTTCTCCGGCGGGAAGGCCGGCCTCGATCTCAGGTTCGATGCGAGCCGGGCGCGGCTGCTCGATCGCGACGACATCGCGGCGACAGTGACCGGCCCGCTGGCGATCCGGTCGAGCGGGGATGGTGGCACGATCAGCGGCAAGGTAGTGCTCAACAGCGGCAGATTCACGCTTGGGCGCGCAAGCGCCGCGGCCTCGGTGCCGCAGCTCCAGGTGCGCAATGTGGGGCAGAACGCCGAAGACTTGATTGAACTGAAGCAGCTGCAACCGTGGAAGCTGGACGTCGACGTCGCAGGCGGTGAGCTCAACGTACGCGGACTCGGAATCGACAGCCGCTGGACCACAGACGTCAGCATTTCCGGCAGGGTCGATGCGCCGCGGCTCACCGGTCGAGCCGATCTCATTCGCGGCGAATATGAGTTCGCCGGGCGCAATTTCCGGCTCGATCGCGGAATCATCCGTTTCCGCGGCGAAAGTCCGCCCGACCCGCAGCTGGACATAAGGGCGCAGGCGCAGGTGCAGGGCCTTGACGCAAGCATCCTGGTCGGGGGCACCGGACTTAAGCCCGAAATCACTTTCGCGTCGGTGCCTCAGCTACCGCAGGACGAGCTGCTTTCCCGTCTCCTGTTCGGCACGTCGATTACAAACCTGTCGGCGCCGGAGGCGCTTCAGCTGGCGTCGGCGGTGGCGGCGCTGCGCTCGGGATCGGGAAACCTGGATCCAATCAACGCGCTGCGAAGGGCAGTCGGACTCGACAGGCTGCGGATTTTGCCCGCCGATGTCGCAACCGGCCAGAAAACAGCGGTTTCCGCTGGAAAATACATTACTCGCAAGCTTTTCGTCGAAGTAATCACCGACGGGCAAGGGTATTCCGCTACGCGCGCCGAATATCAGGTCACCCGCTGGCTCTCCATCCTGTCCTCAGTCTCGACGATCGGCCGAACCAGTGCCAACGTGCGCGTCAGCAAGGACTATTGAGGGGGAAGCCCAGGTGAAGAACTGGAATGTCCGTAAGACCATCGTCGCCCGCGAGGATATGCCTGAGCATCATCGGCTGGCCCAATCCCTGTCCTGGCCCCATCTCGTTGCGCTCGGCGTGGGCGCGATCGTCGGCACCGGCATTTTGACGCTGATCGGTGTTGGGGCAGGCAAGGCCGGCCCGGCGGTTATCCTGTCCTTTGCCATCGCGGGCCTGATCTGCGCCTGCGCATCGCTCGCTTACGCAGAAGTGGCAACGATGATTCCCGCATCGGGCAGCGCCTATACTTATTCCTATGCGGTGTTCGGCGAGCTGATCGCGTGGATGGTGGGGGTGGCGCTGATCCTCGAATATACGCTGGTCGTCAGCGCCGTTGCGGTCGGATGGTCCGGTTATGCTGCAGGATTCCTCGATTCCATCGGTCTCGGCCTGCCAACGGCTTTGACCCAGGGGCCCGAGCTTGGCGGCATCATCAACGTGCCCGCTATCTTCATCATCGTCGTCGTCGCCGGCCTGCTCATCGCCGGAACCCGGGAGAGCGCGACGCTGAACGCCATTCTGGTCGTGATCAAGCTGCTCGCCCTAGCGATGTTCATTGCTGTCTCCCTGCCATATTTCGATCCATCGCACTTCCAACCGTTCATGGCAGACGGATTTGCCAAGCACACGGTGATCGGCGCTGACGGACAGCCAGTCGAGGTCGGCGTGATGGCTGCAGCGGCGATCATCTTCTTCGCTTTCTACGGATTCGACGCAATCGCGACGGCTGCCGAAGAAGCCAAGAACCCGAGCCGCGACCTTGCCATCGGCATTGTCGGCTCAATGGTCCTATGCGTGATCATCTATATGGCGGTCGCTGCGGCAGCGATCGGCGCCCTGGCAACCACTTCCTTTGCCGACAGCCCCGAGCCGCTCGCCCTGATCCTGCGGGAAATCAACCAGCCCTGGGCAGCCCGGGTGTTGGGTGCGTCGGCCGTTATTGCACTTCCGACCGTGATCCTGGCCTTTTTCTACGGCCAGAGCCGCATCTTCTTCACCGTCGCGCGCGATGGGTTGTTGCCCGCATCCCTGGCGAGAGTGTCACGACGCGGCACGCCGGTGAGGATCACCATCTTCACCGCCGTCGTGACATCGATCTTTGCCGGACTGATCCCGCTGGCGTCGATCGCCGCGCTCGCCAATGCCGGCACGCTGGCGGCCTTTGTCGCGGTCTGCGCCGCCATGCTGACCTTGCGGGTCCGCGAACCAGATCGTGAGCGCAAGTTCAGGGCGCCGGCTGCCTGGGTTGTCGGCATCCTGGGCATCGCCGGCTGCCTGTACCTGTTCATCAGCCTGCCGATGAAAACCCAACAGTTTTTCGTCGGCGCGCAGATCATCGGGGTGATCCTTTATGTGATTTACGGCAGCGGGGCGGCGGAGAAGGCGAGGGCGGTGAAAGCATGAGGCCGGCCACGTTTCCGGCAGCTTTGGCTCTCGCCTGTATTGCTTGGCCGGCAGCCGCTCAGGGCGGCCCAGTTCCTGTCATCGTAGTGGTCGAGCCATTGCATTGGGAAGGCACTGCTGAAGTCTATCCTCCAGGCCGAACGCTAAAGATTGGCGTGCGTACCTCAATCGACCGCCTAAGCAATGTCGTCAGCGAGAGCTGGCCGTTGGAGCTTGGCGAGGCCAAGGGAATGCGGCGAATGCGCCTGACGGGCGCCGGTGGCACGGCAGAACGAGACGGCAAAACCGAGCCGCTGCCCGAAGCGATGTGGCTGGAGGAACGTAACCAGTTCGATTTTTACCGCTTCCTGCAACTGGCTGCGGTGCGAGCGCCGGAAATGGCCAAGCTCGGCGCCAATACATTTCAAGTCGCAGGAGCGCCCCTGACGTGGTTCAAGATTGACCGCGATGGGAACATCGTAGGCGCAATCAATGAGGTGCCCGCGAATGGCGGGACTGCTTATCAGCAGTTCCGGTTCGACGGCTTTTGGAAGTCGCGTGAATCGATTTTCCCGAAGCATATGGAAATGTTTCGTGCCGGGCAGCCTTACTTTACCCTGGACGTGACCAAGTTCGCGGCGGGAGCGGCCCTTTGAACGCATCGCCGCGCCGGAGCCGCCTGAAGAACATTCTCGGCGGCTCGGCCGGCAATCTGGTCGAATGGTTCGACTGGTACGTCTATTCGGCCTTCGCCCTCTATTTCGCGCCGGCCTTTTTCCCGAAGGGCGATCAGACCGCGCAGCTTTTGCAGACGGCCGCGATCTTCGCCGTGGGGTTCGTCATGCGGCCGATCGGCGCCTGGCTGATGGGGGTCTATGCCGATCATAAGGGGCGCAAGGCCGGCCTTACCCTGTCGGTCAGCCTGATGTGCCTTGGATCGCTGATGATCGCCGTTGCGCCAACCCACGCCCAGGCCGGGATCTTGTCGCCGGCAATCCTGCTCCTCGCCCGGGTTACGCAAGGACTGAGCCTTGGCGGGGAATATGGATCGAGCGCGACCTATATGTCCGAGATCGCCGACCGGGAGCGGCGCGGATTCTGGTCAAGCTTCCTCTATGTGACGATCATCGGCGGGCAGCTTTGCGCGCTGGCCTTGCTGGTCTTCCTTCAGGCCGTGCTGGGAGAGGAGGCGATGCACAGCTGGGGCTGGCGGATCGGGTTCATTGCCGGCGCGGTGCTGGCAATCGTCGTCTTCTTCATCCGCCGGCGGCTGGACGAGACGGTCAGCTACGAGAATGTCGCGGCCCAGGCGGATCGCCGGAAATCGTCGATCGGCAACCTGTTCCGCGATCACCCCCGCGAAGCCCTGCTGGTGATCGCCATCACCGCCGGCGGAACGGCGTCCTTCTACGCCTACACCATCTACCTGCAGAAGTTCCTCGCCAACACCAGCGGGTTCGACAAGGCGACCGCGTCGCAGCTGATGACGGTGGCGCTGGCGATCATGCTGCTGCTGCAGCCTCTCGCCGGCCGGCTGTCCGATCGCGTTGGAAGGCGACCGCTGATGATCTTCTTCGGGGTCTGCGGGACGCTGTTCACCTACCCGATATTCGTGACACTGGCGGGTACCCACAGCGTCGGCCAGGCCTTTGCGCTGGTCATGGCGGCGCTGGTGATGGTCACCGGCTACACATCGATCAATGCCATTGTGAAGGCTGAGCTATTCCCCGCGGATATCCGCGCCCTGGGCGTCGCGCTACCTTTCGCCATCGCCAACACCATTTTCGGTGGAACGGCTGAATATATCGCGTTGTGGCTCAAGGGCATTGGCCACGAGCGATGGTTTTACATTTATATTTCAGTGCTTTGCTTAGCTTATTTGATTGCAGTCTTGAGGATGCGCGAGACCAGGACGAAAAGCTTGATCCTCGAAGACTAGCTAGCGCTTCAGGAAACCCTCGAGATCGTCGCGCAGCTCGTCGATCGACGAGCGGTTCCACCCTTCCGCCCAGGGATTGTCCTGGTCGGCGCTGACCTGCGTCGGACCGGGACGGATCAGCATCGACTGCGTAACCTGCGGCTTCGACATGCCGAGCACATTGAGATCGAACGGATCCTTGAACCTGAGGCCGATCTTGTCGCCGAAAGTCCAGTTAACCGTCGCGAAATATTGCCCGGCATCGCCCAGATCGAGGTAGATTTCCGCACCAAGCGGATAGCTGATCGGAGCTTCGATCAATGCGCCATTTTCGGAGATGTTGCGCAGACGCACTCTCTCACTGTTATGATTGTAGAAAACCTGGCCCATCCAGACGAGCGGATGGCGCCGCTCATTGCGGCGGCTGTTGGCCACCTCGTCTACATCCGCATTGGCAGCCGGTCGCCTGGCGGCCGCCGGTTCTGGCCTGACGGTGGCAATGCTGACATCGCCGGCAAAGCTACGCCGAATGACATCGAGCAGCAGCTTGTCACGAAACTCCGGCTCGCAATCGATCCGGGTTTCATGGGCGAATTCGAGGCCAACCCGGTCGTCGCGCAGCCAGCGCACGGCGCATTCGATCTCGGCACCTTCGGCGAAGATCAGATCGACCCGCTCCCACAGCCGAGGCTTGAAATCGGCTCGGATCATGGCTCCGCCGCCGGACAGGTTGATCAGATCCGCCTGATATTCTCTTGCCTCAAACCTGGCGGTTACGGTTTCCTGTTCCAGCCGGTGGCGATCAACCTCGCGATGATCGCCAGACCGCGTTTCTTCACGGGAAACTTCGACCGAGGACAGATCATCTTCCGCAGCGCCGCGCTTGCTCTTCTGCTGGACGACAGGATCGCCCTTCAGGCCCTTCCCGGTCAGGATGGCCTTTCGGAAACTATTCATCGAGACAACCTCGCACGCCATGGCGCGTACACCATGGCGTGCAAAGAGTTACGATCCGGTAACTTTCAGTCGAAAATTAAGCCGAATAATACATGTCGAACTCAACCGGCGAGGGTGTGGTTTCCCAGCGCATCACCTCTTCCCATTTGAGCTCGATGTAAGCGTCGATCTGATCGGCGCCGAACACGTCGCCCTTGAGCAGGAAGTCCTTGTCGTTGCTGAGCGCATTGAGCGCCTCGCGCAGGCTGCCGCAGACCGTCGGGACATTGACCAGCTCCGCCGGCGGCAGGTCGTAGAGGTTCTTGTCCATCGCCTCGCCGGGATGGATGCGGCTTTGGATGCCGTCGAGGCCGGCCATCAGCAGTGCCGCATAGGCGAGGTAGGGATTGGCCATCGCATCGGGGAAGCGAAATTCGACACGCTTGGCCTTTTCGCCGGCGCCATAAGGAATGCGGCAGCTCGCCGAGCGGTTTCGGCTCGAGTAGGCCAGCAGTACCGGCGCTTCGAAGCCCGGTACCAGCCGCTTGTAGCTGTTGGTGGTCGGATTGGTGAAGGCGTTGAGCGCCCGGGCATGCTTGATCACGCCGCCGATGAAATAGAGCGCGGTTTCGCTGAGGCCTGCGTAGCCATTGCCGGCAAACAGCGGCTTGCCGCCCTTCCAGATGGACATGTGCGTGTGCATCCCGCTGCCATTATCCTTGGCGATCGGCTTGGGCATGAAGGTCGCGGTCTTGCCGTAGGCATGGGCGACCATGTGAACGACATATTTGTAGACCTGCATTCTGTCTGCGGTCTCGACCAGTTTGCCGTAAGTCAGGCCGAGTTCGTGCTGGGCGGCGGCGACCTCATGATGGTGCTTGTCGCAGGGCAAGCCCATCTCGATCATGGTCGAGACCATCTCGCCGCGGATGTCGACGGCGCTGTCGACCGGCGCCACCGGAAAGTAGCCGCCCTTGGCGCGCGGACGGTGGGCGAGGTTGCCACCCTCATATTTGGTGGCGGTGTTGGTCGGCAGCTCGATATCGTCGAGGGTGAAGCCGCTCGAGGCGTAACCGTCCTCGAAACGGACGTCGTCGAACATGAAGAATTCGGCTTCCGGGCCGACAAAGACGGTGTCGCCGATACCGGTGGCCTTGAGATAGGCCTCGGCGCGGGTCGCGGTCGAACGCGGGTCGCGGGCATAGAGCTCGCCGGTCGACGGTTCCACCACGTTGCAGACCAGGATCAGCATCGGCGTTGCCGCAAATGGGTCGACGTAGGTGGCGTCGAGATCGGGCATGAGGATCATGTCGCTCTCGTTGATCGCCTTCCAGCCGGCGATCGACGAGCCATCGAACATGAAACCATCGGTCAGCATGTCCTCGTCGATCACCGACGCGACCATCGTCAAATGCTGCCACTTGCCCTTCGGATCGGTGAAGCGAAGATCGACATATTCGATCTCATTGTCTTCGATCAGCTTCAAAACCTTCGACGCGGCGCTCGCCATGTTTGACCTCGCTTGGATGTAAAGAATCGCCCTCGGCCGAGGCCCAGGTTCAATTCAGCGATTCCAGCGAGCGGTGACGAAGTCACGAGTGCCGTGAACTTTTCACCCGTTTAGTAGGCTCGGCGTTGGGCCGCGACCAGCATTCGAAGGAGCATGGCGATGGGACGTGGAACGCCAACCTTGCCTTCGAGCCACAGGCTGACGGCAGAACGACTGACGCCAATGGCGTTCGCAAGGTCGCTCTGGGTCCGGTAGCCGAGGGCGCGCATCAGGCTCTTGAGTTCGTCGGGAGACAAGGAGGCGAGGCGGGGATCGTCCATCTTCGCCCATGCCTAGCCGAGTGAAACGCGAAGCGGAACCGTCAGATCGCGTCCGGACCGCGGTCGCCGGTGCGGATGCGGATTGCCTGTTCGACCGGCAGCACGAAGATCTTGCCATCGCCGATCCGGCCGGTTCGGGCTGCGGCCTCAATAGCCTCGACGGTCCGGTCGGTCAGGTCATCCTCTACCACCACCTCGATTTTCACCTTGGGCAGGAAGTCGACGACATATTCTGCGCCCCGGTAGAGCTCGGTATGGCCCTTCTGCCGCCCGAACCCCTTCACCTCGGTGACAGTGATGCCCGACACGCCGACTTCGTGCAGCGCATCCTTCACATCGTCGAGCTTGAACGGCTTGATGATCGCTTCGATCTTCTTCACGGCTTTTGCTGCCCTCGTTTGCGCTCATCATAGGCATATGCGGCGGAAAAGCGCCATGGTCTGATGGTGCAATGCGGTGAATGTTGCAATCTCGCCAAACCTCTGCCGCATTTCGCGGGCAGTCGGACTGCGACATGAAAAAAGCGATCATCCTTTCCGCGGGCCAAGGCTCGCGTCTCGGACACCTGACCGACGACAAGCCGAAATGCTTGATCGAGTTCAACGGCCGCACCTTGCTCGACCGCCAACTCGACGCGCTTGCTGCCAATGGCGTCGAGGAAGCGGTAGTCGTGACTGGATTTCGCGACGACCAGATTGAAGCGGCGCTCAAGCGGCGCGGCGACGCCGCACCGAACGTCAGGACCGTCTACAACCCCTTCTACAAGGTGGCCGACAATTTGGGTTCGCTATTTGTCGCCAAGGAAGAGATTGCCGGCGACGTTCTGGTATGGAACGGCGACACGCTGGTCAGCAACGAACTGATGGCGCGGGTAGTCGGCAACCGGAACCGCGACGGTATCTGCGTCACCATCGACCGCAAGGACGGCTATGACGAGGATGACATGAAGGTCGTCGTCGACGAAGCCGGCCGGCTGCATGCGATCGGCAAGCGACTCGACCTCGCCGAAGTCAACGCCGAGTCGATAGGACTACTCGCCTTTCGGGGGTCAGGGGCGCAGACTTTCAGGCATGCCATCGAGCGCGCAATCCGGACCAGCGAGGGAACCACCATCTGGTACCTGCGGGTCATCCACCAGGTCGCGCAGGAGACGCCAGTCTGGACCCTGGATATCAAGGGCGAGGAATGGGGCGAAGTCGACTTCCCCGAGGACGTCGAGAATGCCGAAGCGCTAACCGCGCGCTGGGATGCGGCCAAGAAGGCGAAAGCGGCCTAGTAGGGCGGCTTGTCCAGCCCCTTCGGGCTCTTCGTAAAAATCTCGCAGCCGGTGTCGGTGATGCCGATCGAATGTTCGAATTGGGCCGACAGGGAGCGATCGCGAGTCACCGCGGTCCAGCCGTCATCCAACAGCTTCACATCCGGCCGGCCGATGTTGATCATCGGTTCGACCGTGAAGAACATGCCGGGCTTGAGCTCGGGCCCGGTGCCGGGGCGGCCGGCGTGGATCACTTCCGGGCTATCGTGGAACAGGCGCCCCAGGCCATGGCCGCAGAAATCGCGGACCACGCCATAGCGATGCTTTTCGGCATGGCTCTGGATCGCGTTGGAAATATCGCCGAGCTTGTTGCCCGGCCTGGCCTGTTCGAGACCTAGCATCAGGCATTCGTAAGTGACCTCGACCAGCTTTTTTGCCTTGATCGGCACGTCGCCGACCAGGAACATCCGGCTGGTATCGCCATGCCAGCCTTCGAGGATCGGTGTTACGTCGATGTTGACGATGTCACCGTCCTTCAGAACCTTGTCGCCGGGAATACCGTGACAGACCACATGGTTGATCGAGGTGCAGCAGCTCTTCGTATAACCGCGATAGCCGAGCGTCGCCGGAACCCCGCCCGCATCCAGCGTCATGCGCTGAACGATAGCATCGATCTCGCCGGTGGTGACGCCGGGGATCACTTGCGGCACCAATGCGTCAAGAATCTCGGCGGCCAGGCGGCCGGCTCGGCGCATGCCCTCGAACCCTTCTGATCCGTGGAGCTTGATCACATGGCTGCGCGGCTCGGCCCGGTCTTCGGGGCCGACGTGGATATATTCCGTCATGCCGCCTAGATAGAGGCGAAGGGGCCGAATGTCGAATGGAGGCAAGCGTTTTGACTAGGGTTTGGACCGCCGGACTTGCCGTAATCGGTGACGAAATCCTGTCCGGCCGTACCCAGGACAAGAATATCGCCCAGGTTGCCACCTGGCTCAACGCGCAAGGCATAAGGCTGGCCGAAGTTCGTGTGGTTCCTGACATTGAGGAGCGGATCATCGAGGCGGTCGACGTCCTGCGCGGCGTCTATGACTATTGCTTCACCACCGGTGGGATCGGACCGACCCACGACGACATCACGGTCGATGCCGTGGCCAAAGCGCTGGGAGTTGCGGTGGTGATCCACCCGAAGGCGCGCGCCATCCTGGAAGGCTATTATTCCGACAAGGGCGGGCTCAACGAGGGGCGCCTGAGAATGGCGCGAGTTCCCCAAGGGGCCGAGTTGATCGAAAACAAAATGTCCGGCGCGCCCGGGATCCGGCTCGGCAACCTGTTCCTGATGGCCGGCGTACCCCACATCACGGCAGGTATGCTTGATGCGTTGAGCGGTACGCTCGAGGGCGGGCGTCCGCTGGTGTCCGTGACGGTCGGAGCCTTTGCGCCGGAAAGCGAAGTGGCTGACATTCTGCGTCAGGCCGAACAGTCCGCCGAAGGCATTTCGATCGGCAGCTATCCCTTCTTCAAGCAAGGCCGCGTGGGGTCGAATTTTGTCGTCAGGTCCGAGGATGAAAGCCGCGCCAGGGCGGTCGCGGAAGAGCTGGCCGGAAAGCTGGCCGAAGTCGGTTACGAGGCGGTCGAAGGCGGGATCTAGTCGCGGACGTCCACGCGGGCCACGACCGACATGCCGGGACGGAGGCGGCTCGCCAGTCCCTGATCCGGATCGATACGGATTCGCACTGCGATCCGCTGTGCAACCTTGACGAAATTGCCCGTGGCATTGTCGGGCTTCAGTACCGCGAACTCCGAGCCCGCGGCCGGCGCCATATTCTCGACATGCCCCTTCAATCTCGCTCCGCCCAGCGCGTCGACGGTGAATGACGCAGGCTGGCCGACCTTCATCTTGTGCGTTTGCGCTTCCTTGAAATTGGCGGTCACCCAGAAGGTCCTTGGCACAAGGAACATCAGCTGCGTTCCCGCAGTCACATATTGACCACGCCTCACACCAATTTCGCTCAGCTGGCCCGCGAGCGGGGCACGGATGACGGTGTGGTCCAGATCGACCTGGGCGAGTTGGACCTGAGCCTGCGCGGCTTCGACGTTCGCGCTGAGGCCTGACCGGCCGACGATCACCGAACGGACGTCCTGCCGGCCGATCTCGCGCGCTGCATTTGCCTCGCGCAGTTGCGCCTCCGCGGCGCGGAGCGCAGCAACCTGCGTGTCCCGATCGCGCTTGGTGACCCAGCCGTGGGCAATAAGGGCATCGGTACGCTGCGTATCGGCCCGGACCTTGACCAACTGCGCCTGGGCGCTGGCGATGGCCGCGTCCTGAGCCAGTTCATTGGCCTCCTTGGAGCGCTGCGCCTGCGTGCTGTTGTCGAAATTCGCCGACTGCGTCAGGACATTTGCGCGCGCCTGGGCTACCTTGGCGGTATAAATCCGATCCTCGATGCGAACCAGCACCTGGCCGGCCTCAACATCCTCGAAATCCTGGGCCGGCACGTCTGATACATAGCCCGACACCTGGGGACTAATCACAGTCGTCTGGCCCTTCACATAGGCATTGTCAGTCTGCTCGTAGAGGCCGCCGAAGGGCGGAAGCTGCCAGGCGTACAGAATGGCCAGGATCGCAGTCAGGATCAGCAGCACGACGACGCCGGTCATAACCCCGGTCCTGTGCTGCGGATTCCAGCGATCCGGAACCGCCGGCTGTTGGTTGGCCGGGCCAGCCGATGAAGGAGCTTCCAACGGCGTTCCAGCCGGGACTATCTGAGGTTCGGGATTGTCAGCCATGCTCATGACGCTGCCTGTCCTTCATTCTGCGCCGCTGCGGTCATCGCTGCAAGGCGCTGCGCGAGCAGGACGATTGGGGAAATCTCGCCGCGCTGGCGCATCCGAATTTCGATCGTGATGCCCCACAGCAGCAGGAGGAGGGCCAAAATCGCGATCGCGAGGAACATGTCGTTATAAGCCAGTATGTTGGCTTCGCGCGTGACCTGTCGGCCGAGGAGGACGACACCTTCCGCCGTCCGCAATGCCGGGTCGCTTACTACCGCGTCGACCTGGTGTGCGCTGCGCGTGAGGCTGGCGGCGTCCTCCGGATTGGTGAGGAGGATCTGCTCAACCAGGCTGTGCGAATGGAATTTCTCGCGGACCGTCTGGAATGTGCCGAAAACGGCTGATCCGATCAGGTTTCCCAGATTTTGGGTCGAGCTGAACAGGACGATCCAGCTGATAAAGTTCTGCGGCCCCGCAAGCAGGGTTCGTGATATGCCAATGCCCATGGCCGGGCCGATGAACAATAATGCGCCGAAGCCGACCAGCGCCTGGCTCAGATAGACATTCTGCGGCCGCGTCAGGTTGGTTGCGCCGGAATCGAGGAATGCACCGACTGCGATCAGCAAGCAGGCTATCTGGATCAGCCGGGCGGGATATTGCGGCTGGAAGGCGAAGATCGCGGTCCCGAGGCCCGCGAGGGCGGCCAGGGTGACGATGATGTAGAGCGTTTGGAACTGGTCGACGCCCATGCCGAGCGAGGACAACAACCCGATCGATCCGACGCTTTGTTCGGCCAGGAGGATGCGGATGAACAGGGCAATGACGGCAATCCGGATGATGACCCATTGGCTGAGCCAGCGGGTCTGCAGCAACGGATTGGCCCGCCGGTGCTCGACGATGATCCCGGCAGTGATCAGCACTATCGACCCGATCAGCGCCCAGCCTATCCATGGCGCCTCGGTCCACCACAAGGTCCGCCCCAGGCCGAGGGCCGCGCATAGCAGCACGATTCCCGGAAACAGCAGTCCAACGGTAATGAAGTCGGTGCGACAGAAGGACTTGGAGCGTTCGCTCGGCGGGAGGGGAAGGATCAACACGGCAGCAAGCGTGAGCAGCGCCAGGCCGAGCTCGAAGATATACCCCATCCGCCAGTCGCCCCATTCCAGCAGGCCGGGAGCAAGCGCACGGGCCAACGGGTTGGCCAGCTGCGGAATGCTGATCCCGAGCAGAATGGCGTAAAGACGCTTCGGTCCGGGCATGGCCTGGAACATGGCCAGGATGCACAAAGTGGTGAGCCCGGCGCCGGCAATGCCGCTAACCGCACGGACAAGCAAGGCCGACCAGAAGCCGTGCACGAACAGGTGGACAAGCGCGGTCAGGACATAGCCGACCAGAACCAGCCGGACGAACAGAGCCAACCCGAATTGCTGGCGAAACTTCACCAGCAACAGGTTGGAGCAGACATTGGTCATGACATAGGCCGCCGGGATCCAGGCGGCTTCTTCGGCGGTCAAGCCAAGCGTTCCCTGGAAGAATGCGAGATTGGACGTCACCAGCGCATTGCCGAGCCCCCCGGTGATCCCCGCGAGCACGCCGATTGCGCCATAGGCCCACATTCGGCGAGTGGGATGGTCAGGATTGAACGGCGACCCGGGGATTACCGGTCGCTCATGGGGCTTGAATTGATAGGCCTGGGTCATGCCCGCCGCCTGTCCCTCAACCATAGGGGCCCTAGTCCAGCCTGTGTCGAATACAAGACAGATGATAAGTTGCTATTTAAAACTTACAAGGCCGGTTGACCTTCGCGGCCGGGGCGTGGCAAGCGGCCTGCGCATGCCCAGGGCGGGTATGATGTAATGGTAGCCTGTCAGCTTCCCAAGCTGAACGCACGGGTTCGATTCCCGTTACCCGCTCCAAAGATCAACCATGTGGGACATGGTAGATTTTTGGAGCGCCCGGAGCGTTAGCGACGGGGCGACAGTAATCCAGCAAACAAGATTAGGGCGGGCGCGGAACTCGACATCCGCGTCCGCCCATCCACCGGCAGCGTGAGTGAACGGACGCTCACTCATTCTGTGTGTGCGAAAAGGAGGCTAATCGCACGCCCTACAAACGCCCGAAGACCGGCGAAGTTTCGCAGAAATCCGCCAACTTATGTCGGTCTGCGGTGCAACCGGCTGGCACTCAATGAAAAACGGCGCCGCTCCAGGGGAGCGACGCCGCAATTCAAACGCACCGAACTCTAGAATTCGATGTTCAGAGTTCCGCTGACCGTCCGCGGAGCGCCGATCGAGACAAACGGAGGCGCGCCCCAAACGCCGGTGGTTGTGTTGATCGACTGGCTAAGCCCGCCGCCGAACCCGCCGACATAGAATTTGTCGAACAGGTTGTAGACGTTGAGCTGGAAGTAGGTGTGCTTCATGCCCAGCGCGGTAATCCCGAGCTTGTCGAGATTCAGCCGGGCATCGAGGTTGACCAGCCAGTAGGCGGGCGCCGTCTTGCCAAAGACCTGCTCCGGCCCGCCGGCACCGCCGGGTAGCGGGGTGGTCAAGTCGATATCGCCGCGGAACATCGGCTGGTTGTTGTCGAAAATGAAGCGTGGGCCAGTGCGCTTGGCGGTGATGCCAAGATCGACCGGTCCCAGCGTACCCACGCCCGAAACGCCCCAGGTGTATTTCGGAGTGCCGGACTCGCGATTGCCGGAGGTGAAGGCGCAGCCAACAGTGGCCGCCCGAACGTTCGACGGAATGGACAAGTCGATGTTGTCGCAGGTGTAGCGGGTTCCGGTCACCGGGTTATCCGCCGGATTCACCAACGGCAGCACCGCGGTCTGGATGTTGTCGTGGATCTTGGAATCGTTCCATGAACCGAAGGCATAAACCGTCACTTCGGGGATCGGGTTGTAGGCTACCGAGCCGTCGATACCCCACTTTTTGACGTCTCCCAAGCTGCGGAACACCGACTGGTTCAGCTCCGGATCGAAGGCCGACGCCGTGCGATCGTGGAACTTGGTATACCAGACCGAGGCCTGCGCCTGGATCTTGCTGCTGCGATAACGGACGCCGCCATCGAAGCTGTCCGTGGTTTCCGGAACCGGCTTCGCCTGCTCTGTGTCCTTCGGGAAGAAGAAGCTGTTGTAGAGGTTGTCGGTGCTCGGGACCGACAGGCCCTTCGAGTAATTGGCGAAGGTGCTGAACTGGTCGTTGATGTCATAAACGAAGCCGATGTTCGGGAGCACCTTGTTGTAGTGGAAGACGCGCTTCTGCGGGCCCTGGATGGTCGGGTTCAGAGCAGCGAACTGGAATTCGCGACCGATGTCCTGGCCGAAACATTCGACGAAACCCGACGCCGACGAAGTGAAGCAATAATTCTTCAGATCGCGGGTGAAGAAGGGTGCGCGGATGCCGATATTGACGGTCAGGTGCTCGTCGAAGAATTCGCCGCGATATTCGCCCGAGACTTGGTGAAGGATGGCAAGCGACTTGCGGTCGCGCTTCTGCAAGTCGACGCCCAGCACATCTGCTTCCGGATCATTGACGGGGAAGACGTCGGTCGGCTCGCCATTGTTCTTCAGTAGCCCGACCTGGCCGGTCTGGCGGTGATGCGCATGATCCCAGGTATAGCCGATGCGCAGCGTGTGATGGTCGTTGACGTCCCACCGCAGGCCGGCAATCAAACCGGGACGCTTGGTCTTGGTCTGGCTTGGGGCCAACACGGTGACCCGGTCCAGCGCATCACCGTCGCCGTTGATGTCACGGCCGAAGTATGGGACGCCACCGAGATAGCCGGAAACGCAGGTGTTGGTGGCGCTGTTGGGAGTCGTGCGGCAAGTAGCGACCGAAGCGGTACCGCCGGCCGGGTTGATGTCGCGCAAACCTTCTTCAGCGTTGACCGTGCCGCCACCGTTGGCCTTGACCCACTGGTAGCTCGGCTCGACGGTCAGGACGACATTATCGACGACGGTGAAGCGCGAAGCGCCGCGGATGTTGCCCGTATTCGATGGGTTGTAGCGGCGGTCGAATTCCGTGCCGCAGGTGGCGAAGTCGCTGTTGGGATCGTTTGCCGCCGAGCCTGGGCCGGTAGCGGTGCCTTGTACGTCGGCGTTCCCATTGATCGCTGCGGCGACGGTGCAGGGGAAGTTGATGTCGTAGAAGCGCTCGTCGCCGTTGCGCGGATAACGGTTCTGCGAGTTAGGTCCGACCACGCGCGGGACAACTGTCGGCACTCCGCCAATGGTCTGAACACGATCGAGATCCGTGCGCAGCGGCAGCGAGCCGAAGAAATTGTTGCGGTTCTGGTTGTAGTGGAATGCGAGCGAGGCGAAGTCGCCGTTGTTGCCGAACGGCTGCCAGATCTTGGCGTTATACTGCTGCTTGTCGATCTCGCCGTAATTGTTGAATGGCACGTCATTCTTGGCGGTCGATGCCGAGACCCAGGCACGGGTGCCGATCGGTCCGAACTCGCCGGTTTCGAAGACGCCGAAGATGCGGCGGAAATTGTCTTCGCCGAGCGAACCCATCACGCGAACGCCCATGTCCTTGGTCGGGGTCATGGTGCGAAGATTGACGGTGCCGCCGACAGCGGACGCGGTCGGGGAGTCGACGTCGGTCGAACCGAGGTTGACGTTGACCTGCTCGATCAGTTCTGGATCGACCATCTGGTTGGAGAAGATGGCGTAGTTGCCGCTGTCATTGAGCTGGATGCCGTCGAAAGTCAGGCTGATGCGCGACGAATCGAAGCCGCGGATGTTGAGCGTGCCGCCGGCCGAGCCATAGGCGTCATTGTTCTGGAAGCTTACGCCCGGAACCAGGTTGATGGTGTCGAGGATCGTCTGGCCGGCGTTCTGCCGGGCGATGATCTCTTGCGTCAGCACGGCCTTCGCCTTGGGCGAATCGGGCGCCACCACGCCGCCCACGTCGCGAGTCCGGGTACCGGTGACGACGATGGTTTCTTTTTCGAATTCGACCGAACCGGTCGACTGGGCAAAAGCAGCAGTCGGCAAAACGACAGCCGTCGAGCAAAGCAAAAGCAGTTTTTTCACGAAAATTGACCCCTAAGAATAGACCCGCTGAGTCGTGCACGACAGGCGGCTAAGGGCCGAGTGAGACAGAAGGGTGACAGCCCGCCCCCGGGGCATCACACTTTTTCTCGACGCGTTGCAGGATCACCCCACCCCATCGCGCCACCCCGCGCGACTCCAGCCTTGGCTAGAGCAAAGTTCTGTTGCCGGAACAAGGGTGTAACTGGCAATTTAAGGCCATCGGATCGACCCTGATGCGAATCCGCAACGATACGGATCAACTTTTGGAATCAAGGCGGCGGCCAAGCGCCACGAAAGCGTAGATCAGGGGCGGCACCAGGATCACCGAAAGGACCACCTTTGCAAGCATCTGGCCGAGCAGCAATTCGCCGATCGGGAAGACGCCATAAAATGCAACCGAGATGAAGATGAGGGTGTCGACGATCTGGCTGAGCGCGCTGGCAACTCCTGATCGGAGCCACAGCAGCGTCTCGCCTTCCCGGCCCTTCAGCCTGCTGAAGATCGACACGTTGAGCAGGGTGGAAATGCCATAGGCCAGGATGCCGCCGAGCCAGATGCGTGGCGTACCGCCCATGATCGTTTCAAATGCCGTCAGCCGGTCCGGATCCATGTCGTGGGCTGCCGGAAGGCTTAGTACTGCCAGGCTGAGGAGCAGCGAGAATATCAACGGGATGAAACCGATAAGGACCAGCTTGTTGGCCGTCTCTCGGCCGTGAAGCTCGGCGACCGAGCTGGAGGTCACGACCAGCATCAAGAAGGCGAAGATTCCGGCCTCGACGGCGAGCGGGCCTAGCCCGACCAGCGGGCCGATCGCCGAAAGCGGTCCGAGCGCGACCTGCTTGTTGCCGAGCACACCTGCGATGCACACCATGCCGCCATAGAAAATGGCGAACGCAAAGAGGGAGCGGCGAACCTCGGACGAAGGCGAAACTGGCTGGTCGGTCATGCGCGTTGGGTAACGGGTTCGCGCCGGCTCGCAACCCCATTTCCGTTTGACCCATATTAAACGGACGGTTACGCGGGCGCGCTTTTTCCGTCACTTCGTCAAGGACTTCGCGACCAGCCCATGGCCGATCCCACGCTCGATATCGTTGCCATGGGTGATGCCATCGTCGACGTCATTGCTAATTGCGATGACGAGTTCATCCGCAAACACAATTTGCCCAAGGGCTCGATGCAGCTGCTGACACCCGATCAGGCAGATGAGCTTTATTCGGCGATGGGCGTGGCGCGCGAAATGTCCGGCGGCTCGGCGGCCAACTCGATGGCCGGAATCGCGGCGATGGGCGGCGCATCCGCTTTTATCGGCCAGGTCGCGGAAGACCAGCTGGGTCTCATCTTCGAACATGACATGCATGCGCTCGGGGTCAGATTCGACACGCCGCCATTGATAGGGGGGCCGCCCACGGGCCGTTGCCTGATCCTGGTCACGCCGGACGGTCAGCGGACCATGAACACCTCTCCCGGAGCCAGCCACGAACTCACCGCGGGGGCTCTCGATCGCGATCTGATCGCTTCGGCCTCGATCCTGTTCCTGGAGGGATATTTATTTGGTCCGGACAAGCCGCGCGCGGCGATGATGGAGGCGATCAAGATCGCCCATGCCGCGAACCGGAAGGTGGCTTTCACCTTATCCGAAAGTGTGTGCATCGCCGGTCGCAAGGAAAGCTTCGGCCAGATGATCGACAGCGGCGGGGTCGACCTGCTTTTCTGCAATGAAGACGAAGCGTTTCAGTTGACCGGCCGGACCGACCTGAAGGACGCCCTCACCGAGCTCAGCATCAAGGTCCCGACACTGGTCGTGACAAAGGGTGCCGAAGGGGCCATCGCCATCGAAAATGGCGAGCGCATTTCGATCCCCGCAGCACCCGTCGGCGAAGTGATCGACACCACAGGAGCCGGCGACCTTTTCGCCGCGGGCTTTCTCGCCGCGCGCTGCAAGGGCGCCAGCCTGGAGCGCTGTCTGTGGACCGGGGCGATCGCTGCCGCGGAAGTGATCCAGCATTATGGCGCTCGCCCTATCGCTGACTTGAAGGAGCTGGTGAAGCTATGATCCGGAAGCTCGCTGTCTATTGTGGATCAGCACCCGGCGCTGATCCCTCCTTCGCTGAGACCGCCCGAGCGCTGGTGCGCGAATTGGCGGCGCGCGGCGTCGACATGGTCTATGGCGGCGGCCGGCTTGGCTTGATGGGGATCATCGCTGACGAGATGCTGGCCGCAGGGGGCAAGGTCTATGGGGTCATCCCGCAGGCGCTGGTAGATCATGAAGTGGCCCACACCGGGCTGACCGAGCTCATAACGGTCGCCAACATGCATGAGCGCAAGGCCAAGATGACCGAGCTCTGCGACGGCTTCGTTGCGCTGCCGGGCGGCATCGGCACGCTCGACGAGCTGTTCGAAGCCTGGACCTGGAACGCGCTCGGCTATCACGCCAAGCCGTTCTGCTTGCTCAATGTCCATGGCTTTTGGGATGGGCTGGCCGAATTCATGGACCACGTCCGCGACAGCGGCTTCTTGAGCCAGGCTCGGCGGCTGCAGCTGCTCAAGGCCGAAAATCCTGCCGAAGCGCTCAACCTACTGGACGAAGCCGTAAAAAATTCGGAACAAGGCGTCACTTGGTAGTCGCCAACTGACCCGGGGGAGGGGTCGCGTTTCATGAACCAATTGCTTGGGCTGGCAGGCGTTGCCGCCATCATCCTGATTGCTGTTGTCTTTTCGTCCAACCGCAAGGCGATCCGTCTCCGCATCGTCGGCGCGGCATTTGCGCTGCAAGCCGTGATTGCCTTCCTGGTCATCCGGACGAGCGGCGGCAGGGCTGTGATTCAGGGAATGTCGGACGGAGTCGCGAGCTTGCTGAGCTACGCCACCAAGGGCACCGAGTTCCTGTTCGGACCGACCGATGCCAATCCGCTGGCGCATACCTTTGCCATCGCCGCGCTGCCGGTGATCGTCTTCTTCGCCAGCCTTGTCGCTATCCTTTACCACCTTGGCATCATGCAGAAGATCGTGAAGTGGGTCGGTGGCGCGATCGGCTGGGTGACTGGAGTCAGCCGGGTCGAATCGCTGGGTTCGGCGGCCAACATTTTCGTCGGTCAGTCGGAAAGCCCGCTGGTCGTCCGGCCCTATCTTTCAGCGCTTCCGCCCTCGCATCTGTTCACGCTGATGACCGTCGGAATGGCCGGCGTCGCCGGCACCATCCTCGCGGCTTATGCCGGTCTGCTCGGCGAGAGATATCTGCCCTACCTGCTTGCCGCTGCCTTCATGTCGGCGCCGGGCGGGATCCTGATGGCCAAGTTGATCATGCCCGACGAGCCCGCCGAGGAGGGTGAGTTGGAGTTGAGGGGTGGTGCTTCGGTAGCGCCCGAGGACGAGATCGAGGTTCACACGTTCGAAGAGGGCGAGCGCCCGGCCAACATCATCATGGCCGCGGCGCAAGGCGCCCAGACCGGCGTCAAGCTGGCGGTGGCGGTCGGTGCGATGGTGCTGGCGTTCGTTGCCCTGGTGGCGCTCGCCAACGGCCTGCTCGGCGGGATTGGCGGCTGGTTCGGCCGCCCGGACCTGTCGTTCCAGGCGATCGTCGGCCTGTTGTTCTCGCCCGTCATGTACCTGATCGGAATTCCGTGGAATGAGGCAGGGGTCGCCGGCGGCTTGTTCGGGACCAAGATCGTCCTCAACGAATTCGTCGCCTTCATCGACCTCGGCAACGCCACCGGGCCGGCGGCCGCGCTGAGTGACCGCAGCCGGGCGATCGTCACTTTTGCCCTGTGCGGTTTCGCCAATTTCTCGTCGATCGCCATCCAGATGGCGGTGACCGGCAACCTCGCGCCCAACCAGCGGCCGATGATCGCCAAGCTCGGCCTGCGTGCCCTACTGGCCGGGTCGCTCGCCAACCTGATGAGCGCGGCGCTCGCCGGGCTGATGATCGGCTGATTTTTTGCTAAGAGACTGACATGACCGACGTTCTCACCAGCGATCACATCGCTTCCGTTTCGCTCGCCGATGCCGACAAGGATCCGCAGGGCTTCGCCAACGAGCTTGGCCGAAGCTTCGTCGACTATGGCTTCGCGGTGATCCGCGATCATGGCATTCCGCAGGATCTGATCGACCGCGCTGAGCAAAAATCGAAGCAATTCTTCGCCTTACCGGAAGAAGTGAAGAAGAAATATTTCATCGAGGGCCAAGGCGGCGCACGCGGCTACACGCCGTTCGGGATCGAGACCGCCAAGGGCCTGAAGGCATCCGACCTCAAGGAATTCTGGCATGTCGGCCGCGAACTGCCTGCCGGCCACAAATATGGCTCGAGCATGCCGCCCAACGTCTGGCCGTTGGAAGTGCCGAGCTTCAAGGACACCTTCCTCGAACTTTATGAGGCGTTCGACCTGGCCGGCCTCAAAGTGCTGCGCGCCATCGCCCGCTTCCTCAAGGTCGACGAAGATTATTTCACGGACACGGTCAGGGACGGAAATTCGGTGATGCGGCTGCTGCATTATCCGGCGCAGACCGAACCGACTGGCGAGCATATCCGCGCCGGCGCCCATGAGGACATCAACACCATCACGCTGCTGTTGGGCGCCGAAGAGGCGGGGCTAGAGCTGAAGACCAAGGACGGGCGCTGGATCCCGGTGATCTCGCGCCCGGGCGAGCTGGTGATCAACATTGGCGACATGCTGCAGCGGCTGACCAATGGCGTGCTGCGCTCGACCAGCCACCGCGTGGTCAATCCGGCCCCG
>DATJKE010000035.1:0-11616 GCA_035491735.1 Sphingomicrobium sp. | reverse complement strand
AACGCAAAATGGCTGTGATCGCCCTCGTCGAGGGACTCAGCGAGCGAATAGCCTGCCGCGCGATAGGCCGCTGCGATCTGATAATGGCTGACGCCTGGTCGCCGAGCGATATCGATCGCGCGTCCGCGCAGGTGATAGCTGTTGGGGACCCCGCCGACGGCGCGATTATGTGCCGGGCTGCGGTAGGTGCTGGTTACCTGGCCCCAGCGGGCGCCAATCTGCTTTACGCTGCTCAGGTCGATGAGACCGCCGCTGCTTGGCTGCTCCATTGCCCAGGTCCCGGCCGGCAGCGGCTCGCTGCTCTCGGTCTTGACCGATGGTATTGGTCTGCCGACCTCGCGGATGCCCCAATTCGTGTCGGCTGCGCCTGCAGACGATCCAAAACCAAGCAAAAGCAATGCGATCCCCGTCCGCATCATGGCTTGCCCCTTTTTACGCTCGGCGGCCTGTATAACCTAAAATTAACGCAGTTGGGGAGTCCCCTGCGCCGGAATGCCCTTCCGTAGCGTTCGTTTGCCATTCACCTCAATGAAAGCTTGCTCGGCGCATCGCGATCCACGAAGGGGATTGCGATGCGCCTGATCCGAAGCCTGTTCTGCGCCGCAGCCCTGCTTTCGCCGGCCCTTGCCCTTGCGGCAGATGGCCCGGCGCCCCTGCCATCCGAAATCCGGTTATCCGACGCAGAGAGGGAGAAGGTTCTGGAGGCGGCTGCCGCCAGCCATCAGGAAAAGCTGGTCGCCCTGTCCCTGGATGGCACGTCCACGGACGAAGCAGTCCGCCAGATTCATGGAGAAGTTGGTTTCGAGATCGGTACCGGTGGCTATCGATCGGCCTATGGCACTGCAATCGTTCCGATCAACGATGATGGGGTTGCCATCCTTTCCCTGGGTTCGACCGATTTCGGCTCACGCGGCCGCCATCCCGATCCCTGGTGGCGGTGAGCCTAGCCCTCTTCGACCGCGATTACCGCGGACAATGAAGTCCATAGCCCGGCCAGCACAACCAGGGCGGCAGCGGCAATCAGCAGGTCCGAACGGACAATCGGATCGAGGATGAGGTCGAGCACGTCGTAGATCGAAACGAATGCGACGATCAGAATCGCCAAGAACCAAAGGGCGTCGCGAGCGAAACTGCCCGTCTTGATCCGCCACAAGGCCGTACAGAAAGCCACCAGTAGCAAGGGCGCCACCGCCCAGGCCACCCAATCCGCCTTAATGATGTCTTCAAGGAAGGCCCACAAGGCAGCCACAGAAAGCACCCCGACAACCATGTGCCATGGCCGGATATTACGCCGCTCAGGCTGATTCACGGTCAACCCTTCCCATCGTTGCTTGGCAATTTTGAACGCACATGCCGGGCATATGGAGCCCAAACGGGCGTACAATTCAACAATCTCCGTGCTGGATGGCCAGCGTCAATTCCTTTCGACCTAAAACCGGTCGGGGAGGCTGACCGGACCGATCAACTCCTCGTGTCGAGCGATGGCGAAGCGATCGGTCATCCCGGCCAAATAGTCCCCGATTCCGCGCAGCCGATGTGTTTCGCCCTCTTCCCGCTGCCAGCCGGCAAGCAAGGCGGCTGGAGTGTCGCGATAGTATTGCACCAATTCGGCGATGATCCGCTGCGCCTCGACCCGGATGGGCCGGAGCGCCGCGCTGTCGTACAAATGGGCATAGAGATGGTGTTTCAGCCCCCGCTCCTCTGCCTGCATTTGTTCCGAGAATCCCACCAGCTGCCGCCCCGCCCTGCGGACGTCATCAATGGTTTCGACACCGGTTTCGGCAATTCGCCGGCGGGTCTCATCAAGCACGTCGCCGACCATTGAGCCGATCCCGTCGCGGACCAGCGCCTTCAATTTCCTTGCCTGGTCGAGTCCCGGGTGCCGCAACTCGATGTCCGCCCAGTGGCGCGCTGCGAATGGGTCCGTGAGCAATGCATCGAGATCGAGGATTCCCGATCTCAATCCATCGTCGATGTCATGGTTGTCGTAGGCTATATCGTCGGCGATCGCCGCCACCTGCGCTTCCAGGCTGGGCCATGTCTGGAGGTCCAGGTCGAACGCCCGGTTGGCCTCGGCCATCGCCCATTTTGGCCGTTCGACCGGGCCGTTGTGCTTGGCTAGGCCCTCCAGCGTCTCCCAGGTTAGGTTCAGGCCGTCGAACGACGGATAGGGATTCTCCAGACAGGTGACGAGGCGCAGCGTATGGCCATTATGATCAAATCCACCGGCATCGCTGAGCCCGTCGTTAAGGGCATCCTCGCCGCCGTGCCCGAACGGTGGGTGGCCGAGATCGTGGGCAAGGCACAGGGCCTCGGTCAGGTCCTCGTTAAGGCCGAGCGCCCGTGCCATGGTCCGGCCGATCTGCGCTACTTCGATCGAATGGGTAAGCCTTACCCGGAAATGGTCACCGTCGGGTGCAACGAACACCTGCGTCTTGTGCCGCAGGCGGCGGAAAGCGACGGAGTGGACGATCCGGTCGCGGTCGCGCTGGAACAGGTCGCGCGGACCGCGGGGCGCCCGATCCTCTTCTGCGAAGGCCCGGCCGCGCGATTGTGATGGCTGCGCGGCGAGGGCCTTCGAAAGGGTCATGAGCTGGAGAGTTTCTCGATCTTGATTTTGGCCGGAGTGCGCGTCCAGCTAAAGCCGTCGACGCCTTCCTTTTCAAGCTTGTTGACGAAGGCCTGGGACTCGCTCTTGCTGGCAAAGGGGCCGACCAGCAGTCGGAAATAATCCCTGCCCCCGGTCACATAGCCCGGCCGCGACTTGAGCAGCTTCCCCGCCTTGGCCGAGAGTTTCTTATATTCCGTCGCCATCCTGCCCTGGTTCGAGCCGCCGGCCAACTGAACCCAGTGGGTGCCCTTTACCCCTAGCTTGGCTTCTTCCTCCCGCGCCTTCTTTTCGGCTGCGAGCTTTTCCTCGCGCGCCTTTTTCTCTGCCGCCTTCTTTGCAGCTGCCGCTTTGGACGCCTTGTCCGAGCCCGCGGAACTCGCCTGTTTCGATTCGACCTTCGGCTCGGGCGGCGGTGGGGCAGCTTCGGCCATGGTTGCGAGCAACTTGTCGATGCCGCTCAGATTATTCTCGGCCGCCGTCTCTTCCGCCTCGGCCAGCGCCGGCGCCGCCTCGGTTTGCGGCGTAGCCGGCTCGGTCACGATGGGCTCCGGGTTGGTTTCCGCCGGCGTCGAATTGGTTTCCGCCGGCGCGACGCCACTCGCCGACGGTTGGCTCAAAGAAGGGGATACCGAGGCTGTCTGGGCCGACGGCAGGCTGAAGGTTGGCGAGGGTGAATTTTGAACGGTTTGCGGCGGCGGCTGTACTGTGGACGTCGAGGCGATGGTCTGCGGCCTGCGCGGCGGAGTCCGTCCGGCGATTTCGAGATTGCTGGCACGGCGGGGTTCGGAATTGCGGCCGGCCGGCCTGGCCGGAGAGACCGAGTTCCTGGCAACCCGCGTCGGTTGCGACCCGACCGGAGCGGCTGCTTCGCGCTCTGGTTGTGGCGGCGTGATCTCGGCAGCGGCAACGCGCGTCGAGGCATTCTCAGGGAAGATTCCAAGGTGAACCGCAGCCGCTTTTTCCGCGACGCTCAGGTTGGGCAGATAGCGGAAGAAGGGAGCGAAGCGGGCAGAAGCGCCAGGCATCACTGACTCGATCGCTTGCGCGGCGGCGATTTGGTCGCCGACCAGTGCCAGAACGAAAGCCCGGGTGCGCTGGGCCGCGGAGTCGCGGCGGTTTAGCAAGGGCTGGATGGTGTCGAGGGCCGCTTTCCGATCGCGGCCGATTGCCAGGCTGAGCGCCAGGCGGCGGCGCGCCTCGTCGGAGCCGAGCGATGAGATCGCCAACCTGTAATCGGCTTGCGCACCCTTAAGGTCGCCGAGCAGGTCCTTCGCCATCCCGCGGTCGGTCGCCATGATCATCGGTTGGGCGCCCAGCCTGGCCGCCTGGTCGAAATAGAAGATCGCACCGTCGGCATCGCCCATGTGCGCCATTGCAGCGCCAAGGCCGATCTTGGCCTGCGGGGCGTTGGGATTGGCTTCCTCGGCGCGGCCGAAAAAGCCTGCAGCCGCCTGGACATCGCCCAACTCGAGTGCCGCCTGCCCGGCGCCGATCAGCGAATTATAGTCGCGTGGACTACCGGCCAGAATTCGAATGTAGCGCGACAGCGCAGTGCCTGGCGTCTCGACGGCCGTTTGCGCGGATGCTGGAGACACGGTGACGATCGTTCCGGCAGCCAACAGCGCGACCAGGGAGGCGCGCATCAAACCCAGTTTCAGCATGTTTCTCTCATGCTAAACCCAAGCTTTCTCTAAGCTTTCATTGGAAGGCCGGAGCGCCAAACCGTTTCGCCCCGGCGACGAGTTGCCGCACGCCGGCATGCCTCAGGCACGCCGGAACGGCAGCTGGGCGAAATCGATCCAGGTTACTGATTGTTCTGGCGATTCAGGAAGCGCGGGATGTCTAGCGGCTCACGGCGGAAGCTCGGCATCGGTTCCTCATCGACCTTGGCCTGGGCGGCACCGCGAGCGATGTTGGACATGCGCTCGAACAGGGTTCCGGATGCTGCCGCGGGCTTGTCATCGTCGACTGGGGTTACTTCAGCTTCCTCCTCGTCTGCCGGCGGCGCGATCGGCGTGCCGAGCACCGGATCGGCGAGGATGTCCTCACTGTCGAGCAGTAGCTCGTCCGTCGCTTCATCATCCTCCGTCAGGTCAAGCGGCTCTTCTTCCGCTTCGATCGTTGGAGTTGGCGCCGGAGCGGGCACCGATGCGGCCGCCCGGGTCGCCGTCGGGAAGGTGAAGACCTTGCCTTGGGTGGCCGGCTGGAGGGCGGTTTCCGCTTCGATGCCGGTGGCGACGACCGATACTCGGATCTTGCCGCCAAGGTCGTTGTTGAACGCCGAGCCCCAGATGATGTTGGCGTCGGGATCGACCAGTTCCTTGATGTGGCTGGCGGCCTCGTCGACTTCCATCAGGCGCATGTCCTCGCCGCCGGTGATGGAGATGATCACACCCTTGGCGCCCTTCATGCTGACGCCGTCGAGCAAGGGGTTGCTGATTGCCTTCTCGGCGGCCTCGATCGCACGATTGTCGCCGGAAGCTTCGCCGGTGCCCATCATCGCCTTACCCATCTCGCCCATCACCGAGCGGACGTCGGCGAAGTCGAGGTTGATGAGGCCTGGCATGACCATCAGGTCAGTGATGCCGCGAACACCCTGCTGCAGCACCTCGTCCGCCATCTCGAACGCTTCCTTGAAAGTCGTTTCCGAGGTGGCGAGGCGGAACAGGTTCTGGTTGGGGATGACAATCAGCGTGTCGACATGCTTCTGCAGCTCTTCGATGCCGGAATCCGCGGAACGTGCGCGCCGCGCGCCTTCAAACGCGAACGGCTTGGTCACGACACCGACGGTCAGGATGCCCTTGTCGCGGGCCGCCTTGGCAATGACCGGCGCAGCGCCGGTACCGGTGCCGCCGCCCATACCAGCGGCGATGAAGCACATGTGGGCGCCGTCGAGCATGCGTTCGATCTCGTCGAGCGTCTCCTCGGCGGCGGCGCGGCCGATTTCGGGTCGCGATCCGGCACCAAGTCCTTGGGTGATCTTGAGGCCCAGCTGGATGCGACGGTCAGCAGCCGATGCATTAAGCGCCTGCGCGTCGGTATTGGCGACCAGGAACTCGACCCCCTGGACGTCGGAGCGAATCATATTGGCAATGGCGTTGCCGCCCGCACCGCCAACACCAATGACACTGATCCTCGGGCGAAGTTCGTCGACTTCCGGCCGGACGAAATCAATGCTCATGGACTAACCCCTCCCCTGCGCAGCTAGCGCGTTGAACCTTCAAAGAGAATCAATGAATCATCCGGAGTCTCGCGACAAGCGGAAAAGTTAACGGACAACGAAAAAATCCGCAGATTGTGCCCGTACAGACTCACCATGATTCAATATGGGACAGGCAAGAAAAGCCCGGCTCGCCGTTAACGTTAATCGTTGGGAATTACTTGGCGGATGCGAGGAATGGCTACCGCCCACCAGATTGCCCCGGCCGCGGCGACCGCTGCCGTGAGCATGAACGCGCTGTTATAGCCCGACCGTTGCACCACGATTCCGGTGATAATCGGCCCAATTATGCCCGACAGGTTGCCGATTGCATTTTGCACTCCAACCCATGTGCCGGAGGCGCGTGGGCCCGCAAACATCTGCGCAACCGCATAAAGATTAAGCGAAAGGGAGGCGGAGGCTGCGCCTGCCAGGCACAGCAGGATTCCGATCGTCACGGCATCATGGGCGAAGGCGAGGCCGAGGATTGCAAATGCCGCCAGCGACTGGCTGGCGACCATCATCCAGCGTCGGCACAATGCTTCGGAGCGGCCGGAGCGAGTCCACCAGTCCGAGAATTGGCCGTAACCGAGCGCACAGGCGCCTTGAACGGCATAGCCCAGCGTCGCCAGCATCGTCATTTCGCCGATGGAGAAACCGCGCGCCTTGGTCAGGAACAGCGGCAGCCAGGCGAGCAGGAAATAGAAACAATAATTACCGAGCGCGTGGACGATCGACATCGACCACAGCGGCCATTGCACCAATAGCGAACCGACCGGCACATTGGGGCCGGCATCATGAACTTCCGCCGTCGGCAATGCCTTCATGGCCTGCTGCCAGGGAAGCAGCCAGGTGAGCGTCACGGCCCCGAAAATGAGGAATATGGCGTGCCAGCCCCAGCTTCCGAGGATCAGCCCGCCAACCAATGTCCCGACGGCCGGACCAAGGGCCAGTCCGGTAGCAACGGCGGCGTTGGCTACACCCCGTCGCTCGGGCGGGACGTGGCGGGCGATAAGCTTCGAGCTTCCGGGAAAAGAAATGCTTTCGCCCACTCCCAGCATGACCCGGAGGACCAGGAGAGAGACAAATCCGCCGGCGAATCCCATCAATAGCGTGCTTACCGCCCACAGCAGGATGCCGCCCGCCATCAGCTTGTAGACCGAGAAGCGGTCGCACAGCCAACCAGCGAACAGTTGGACCGGCGCGTAAATCCAGAAAAAGGCCGAAAAGGCGACCCCATAAGCCTCTTCCGACAAGCCGAGGTCCGATTTCATCAGCGGCGCAGCGATACCGATCGCGCCGCGATCGACATAATTCAGAAACACCGCAGCCCCGAGGAGAATGACGAGCAGGCGGGTTGCCTTGGTGGATCCGCTGCTAATTGTCTCCGCAATCGTCGCCATCCCTGCCCCCTTTTGAAGCGCTAAAACCCTCCGCGCATCGCCGCGATCAGGCGGCCGAACATGCCCGTCGCAACTTTGCGCTCGCGGACGGCTCCCATCACCAGGTCGCGGATGTCGCCGCTGCCGGATCCCGCGATCATCGCCAGGCCAACCAGGGTCGAAAAGGCCGGGCCGCTATGCGCTTCGGGCAGGCCGGTAATGGTCCTTGGCCGGCCAACGCGAACTGCCCGGCCGAGCACGCCCTGCATATAATCGGCGATATTTTTCAGTTCCGCGCCGCCGCCGGTCAGCACGACCTGCCGGCCGACCGGTCCCGAAAAGCCTAGTCCCTTCAGCGCAGCTTCGACCTCATTGGTAATCTGCTCGGTTCGCTGGCGGATCACCGTAATCAGCTGGGCGTGGGTGATGCGAAGCGGCTCGCCGCCTTCTTCGCCGCCGATTGGCGCCGCCTCGACCATTTCGTGATTGTCGCGCGGGGAGGTCATCGCCGATCCGAAGCGGCATTTCATCCGCTCGGCCTCACGCCGCTGCACGCCGAAAGCGCAGGCGATATCGTCGGTAATGTCCTTCGCGCCCAGCGGGATCGAGCGAAGCCCGACCAGCATCCCGCCGGCGTGAAGCGACACGTTTGTCACTTCCGCACCCACCTCGACCAGCGCGACGCCTAGCTCGCGTTCTTCCGGCGTCAGGCAAGCCTGGGCGGCGGCCACCGGCGAGGCAACGATCGCCTTCACGCCAAGGTGGGCGGAGCGGATGACATAATCGATATTGCGGAGCGGCGCGGGATCGGCGGCGACGACATGGATGTCGACACCCAGCCGGTCGGCATGCAGGCCGATCGGATGCTGAACGCCTTCGACCCCATCAATCGTGTAAAGCGCTGGATGGGCATGGAGCACGACCTGGCCATTGCGGTCGATCGCGCCGCGGCCAGCCGCCAGCAGCTCTTCGATATCCGACTGTTCGACCTGATGACCGCCGAGCTCGACCTCGACATTGGCGATATCGCTGACCAGTCCGCCAGCGGCGAAGCTCGCCCATACATCGTCGATCGTGACACCGCTGATCCGCTCGGCGATCTCGACCGCCTCGCGCACCGCGACCTCGCTCGCTTCCATGTCGGTGACATAGCCGCGCTTGACCCCGCGGCTTTCGCGCTGGCCGGTGCCAAGCACGCGCAGCCGCCCGTCAGGGTCGAGCGTGACGATCAACGCGCTGACCTTGGACGAGCCAATGTCGAGTGCGGCAATGAGGGGTTGGTCGGAAACGGCGGCCATTACAGGAGGTACTTAGCTTTCTGAGACATGTTCGGGAACGATCGGATCGCCGGGATCGCGCGGTAGGCGGACGGTCATCTTGCCAGGGATGCGCAGGTCGAAGCGGAGGATGCCGCGGCCGAGCAAGCCTGCCGACTGGTCCATTTTGGCGAATCTAACCAGGGCGGATGTCGCAGCGGCCTCGCCTTCAGGTAACGCAACCGTCTCGCCTGACTGGAAGCTCAGATCCCAGCGGCGCTGGCCGACCCAGGTCGCCGACACCAGCTGCGGCTTCAGGGACGGCGCCTTGTCCAGCAGTCTCTCAAGCGGCACGGTCTGGGCATTGGCACCCTTGCCGATCAACAACGGCAGGTCGGGCATTTGCGCGACCGGCACCCGGTCGAGCACTACACCTTCCGCGTCGATCAGGGTCAGCCGATCCTCATCCTGCCACAGCGCCGCCGGTTTGCGCTCGACGATGTCGATCACCAGCGTGTCCGGAAAACGGCGCGACACGCGGGCGTCCTTGACCCAGCCGAACTCAAGCAGCCGTTTGCGAATATCAGCCACATCGACCAGGGGCATGGCGGTCGTTTTCTGGTCAAGAGCGATCTCATAGACCGGGCGAGGATCCATCCGTTTGATGCCCTGGACGTCAACGCTCTTCACCCGGAAGCCGGCATCGCCGACCGCCTCTCCCGCGGCCTGGCCCAGCTTAGCGGGGACATCGAGCGCGACCAGGGCGACCCCGACGATCGCCAGCGCGAACAGGCCGAACGCCCAGCCGGCCAGGCGATTGGCCTGGGCCTGCTCGACCGGCAGCTTGGATGCGATTTTCCGGGGAACGGAGACGCGCGCCGACTTTTTCGGTCGGGACCGGCCCGACGCCCCCCGCCGGACATGCGCCGCACTCACGTCGCCGCATCCTCCTTCGCCTTGACACCCAGCGCCTCGGCGATGATCCGTTCGACCAGTTCGCCATAGCTGATGCCCTTTTGCCTGGCCTGTTCAGGCACCAGGCTCAATGGGGTCATTCCCGGCTGGGTGTTGACCTCGAGCAGGTAGACCCCGGCCTCTCCCTGGCTGTCGTCCCAGCGGAAATCGGACCGCGACGCGCCTTTGCAGCCGAGCAGCCGATGCGCAGCCAGGGCCATGTCCATCATCTCCGTGGAGACGTCGGCGGGTACTTCAGCGGGACAGACATGTTCGGTCAGGCCGTCGGTATATTTGGCGTCGAAGTCGTAGAAGCCGGCCTTGGGCTTCAATTCGGTGACGCACAGCGCTTGGTCGCCGAGCACCGCGACGGTCAGCTCACGGCCGCGGATAAAGGGTTCAGCCAGCAACCGGTCGAAATGCAGCCAGGGCCCTTCCGCCTTGGCGCTGATCGGGTGGCCGTAATTGCCTTCGTCAGTGACGATCGCCACGCCGACCGAGCTACCCTCGTTGACCGGCTTCAGAACATAGGGCCGGGCCATGGGATCGCCCTCAAAAAGCGTCTTGGTTTCGACCACCTTGCCCTTGGGCATGCGGATGCCGTGCGGCACCAGCACCATCTTGGTCAGCTCCTTGTCGATGGCGATGACCGAGGTTTCGAGCCCGCTATGGGTATAGGGAATCTGCATCAGGTCCAGGAGGCCCTGAATGGTCCCGTCCTCGCCCGGCGTTCCGTGAAGCGCGTTGAATATGACATCGGGCCGGATCCCGGCCAGCACCTGGGCAACGTTGCGGTCCATGTCGACGGTGCTGACGTTGCTGAAGCCCCGCTCGCGAAGCGCGTTGGCGACGCCCTCGCCGCTCATCAACGACACGCTCCGCTCGGACGACCAGCCGCCCATCAGCACGACGATATTAAGGTTTCTGTCGAGCAACTCGCCCACGCTCACGCCACTCCGATCCGCTGGATTTCCCATTCAAGGGTGATGTTGGTCTTGTCCTGGACCCGTCGCCGGACTTCCTCGCCCAACTCCTCGATCTCGGAGGAGCTAGCGTTACCGAGATTGAGGAGGAAATTGCAATGCTTCTCCGACACTTGCGCGTCGCCAATCCTTAATCCACGGCAGCCCGCCGCATCGACCAGCGCCCAGGCCTTGTGCCCCGGAGGATTTTTGAATGTCGAGCCGCCCGTGCGGCTCCTCAGCGGTTGCGATTCTTCGCGCGCGGCGGCGATCCGGTCCATTTCCTGGCCGATGATCATCCTATCGCCCTCGATCCCGCGAAACACGGCCTCAACCACCACCGCTCCCTCGGGAAGCTCGCTGTGGCGATAGCTGTAATTGAGTTTCGCGGCCGGCCATTCCTCAATCGAGCCGTTGTTAAGGACGACCGTGCAGCTGACCAAAATATCCTGCACCTCGCGGCCATAGGCGCCGCCGTTCATCCGCACGAAACCGCCCACCGTGCCCGGAATACCGCGCAGGAACTCCATGCCGGCGATCCCGGCATCTCGAGCGGTCGAACTGACCAGGATGCCGCTCGCACCGCCGCCGCACCTTAGAGTCACGTCATCCAGCCTCTCGATCTTTGAAAAGGCCTTGCCCAACCGCACCGTCACGCCCGGGACGCCGCCGTCGCGGACGATCATGTTGGATCCCAGCCCCAGCGCCATCACGGGCGTCTCCGAGCCGAGCGTCTTCAGATATTCGACCAGGTCATCTCGATCTGCCGGCTCGAACAGCCACTCGGCATTGCCGCCAGACTTGAACCACACCAGCGGCGCCAGCGGGGCTTCGGCCTTCAACCTGCCGCGCACGGCGGGGATTGCCGGCGCACTGCTCATTTCTTCGACGCCCTCGACTTGGCGATGCCGTCGGCCAGCCCAGCCGCCCATTTGGTTATGTCGCCGGCACCCATGCAGATGATGATGTCGCCTTCGGCCGCCAGGTCGCGCAGGTTCCGCGCCAGATCCCCCGCATCGTCAACTGTCTTGACCAGGCGATGGCCGCGCGAACGCAGCCCGTCTGCAAGGGCATTGGCGTCAACTCCCTCGATCGGCTCCTCGCCGGCGGTGTAGACCGGCGCCACGAACACAACATCGGCGTCGTTGAAGGCGTTCTGGAAGTCCTCCATCAGGTCGTGCAGGCGCGAATATCGGTGTGGCTGAACCACGGCGATCACCCGCTCTTGCGCCGACTCCCGGGCCGCCGCCAG
>DATJKE010000034.1:0-33278 GCA_035491735.1 Sphingomicrobium sp. | reverse complement strand
ATTTCGCGGCGAAGGGCAATGGTCCGTAGGGCGCCAGCGCTTCCGACAGCACCACCGGGCCCGAGCCGGGGCCGCCACCACCGTGCGGCGTGGAGAAGGTCTTGTGCAGGTTGATGTGCATCGCATCGACGCCGAGGTCGCCGGGCTTAACCTTGCCGACGATCGCGTTGAAGTTGGCGCCGTCGCAATAGACGAAGCCGCCGGCGGCATGGACCGCGTCGCTAATCTCTTTCATCTGCGGCTCGAACAGCCCGCAGGTATTCGGATTGGTGATCATCACCGCCGCGACGTCGGGCCCAAGCCGGGCCTTGAGCGCTTCAAGGTTGACGCGCCCTTCCTTGGTTGCCGGAATATTCTCCACCCGATAGCCGCAGAAGGCGGCGGTAGCGGGGTTGGTGCCATGGGCGCTTTCCGGCACAAGCACGACCTGGCGCGCGTCGCCGCGTGCCTCGAGCGCAGCGCGGATGCATAGCAGCCCGCACAATTCGCCGTGGGCGCCGGCCTTGGGGCTCATCGCCACGCCGTGCATGCCTGTGAGATCGATCAGCCAGAAAGCGAGCCGGTTGATCACCTCAAGCGCGCCCTGAACCGTTTCCTGCGGCTGCAGCGGGTGAATGTCGGCAAAGCCCGGGAGCCGCGCCATTTTCTCGTTAAGCCGCGGGTTGTGCTTCATGGTGCAGGAACCGAGCGGGAACAGGCCAAGATCAATCGCGTAATTCTGCCGCGAAAGACGCGTGTAGTGACGCACGGCTTCGGGTTCGCTGAGGCCCGGCAAATCGAGGCCGTTTCGCTCCAGACCGCCCAGGCGCGGGGCGCCCAGCTTGGGGGATTCCAGATCGACGCCAGTCTGGTTGCGGCCGCCAATCTCGAACAGCAGTGGCTCTTCGAGCATCAGCGCCCGATTGCCGGTGACGGTCGGCACATCATTGCCTTGGCTCGCAGTTGGCGCGGACGGACGCCATCCCGAGGGATTGGGGTTCGCCGGCTTGGCCGCCGTTTCGGTTTCTGTCGCGGCGGTCATTGGCACAGCTCCTTGAGCGCAGCTTCCAGCGCTCCGATGTCCACGTCGCTGGCAACTTCGGTCACGGCGACCACCAGCCCATTTTTGAGTGCATCGACTCCCGGATAGAGCCGCCCGAGCGACACGCCGCCAAGGACGCCCTTATCGACCATCGCATGGACCGCCGGCCGCGCTTCGACGGGAAGTTCCAGCGTGAATTCGTTGAAAAAGCTGTCGTTGACCAGCCGGACCCCAGGGATGGCGGACAGCCGCTCTGCAGCTTCGCACGCGCGCGCGTGATTCAATTTAGCAAGCTCCGTCAGACCCTTTTCGCCGAGCAAAGTGAGGTGGATGGAGAATGCCAGCGCACAGAGGCCCGAATTGGTGCAGATGTTCGAAGTCGCCTTTTCGCGGCGGATGTGTTGCTCGCGGGTGGACAGCGTCAGCACGAAACCGCGCTTACCTTCGGCGTCGACGGTTTCGCCTGCCAGCCGGCCCGGCATCTGACGGACATATTTCTCCCGGGTCGCGAACAATCCGACGTACGGCCCGCCGAACTGCAGCCCGACGCCGATCGACTGGCCCTCGCCTACCACAATGTCGGCGCCCATCTCGCCCGGCGCCTTGATCAGGCCGAGCGCGACCGGCTCGGTCACGACGGCGATCAGAAGCGCGCCCTTGGCCTGCGCCGCCTCGGCGATCGGCGCAAGATCGGCGATCCGGCCGAGAATATCGGGATATTGTACGACGACGCAGCTGGTCTCGCCGTCAATGCTGGCAATCAGCCGCTCGGCATCGGTCGTGGCATCGAGGCTCGGCAGCGCGGTATCGAGCGTGTCGCCAGTGAACTTTGCCATAGTATTGCAGACGCTGACGTAATGCGGGTGCAAGCCGGAGGAGAGGATCGCCTTTTTTTTGCGAGTTATACGGCGCGCCATGCCGATCGCTTCCCAGCAGGCAGTCGACCCGTCGTACATCGAAGCGTTGGCGACCTCGCAGCCCAAAAGCCGCGCAACCTGGGTCTGGAACTCGAACAGGACCTGCAGCGTGCCCTGCGCGATTTCGGGCTGGTAGGGCGTATAGGCGGTCAGAAATTCGCCACGTTGGATTAGATGATCGACGCTGGCCGGAACATGATGCTTGTACGCGCCGCACCCGAGGAAGAAGGGCACTTCGCCAGCGACCATATTCTTTCGTGCCATGGCAGTGAGGTCGCGCTCGACCGCCATTTCGCTGGCATGCAGCGGCAGGCCCGTGATCGGCCCATCCAAAAGCAGCCCGTCGCGCACGTCGCGGAACAGCTCGTCGACCGAGCTAGCCCCGATAATCTTGAGCATGGCAGCGCGATCGGCCTCGCTCAGTGGCAAATAACGCATCAGTTTGGCTTCCTCATAATGAAGCGAAGGCGGACATAGTCGGCAATGTCGGTAGCGACGCGGTTGGCGACCGCCTCGGCGATAGCCTGTCGTTCCTCGTCGGGAACGCCGGCACGATCGAGCCAGCCGGCACGGAAGGTGGTGACCCAGGCGGCGACGCCATGCTCGAGCGGTGTCGGCCGCTCGATCAGCCGGGCGTCGATGTCTTTGAACCCGGCCTGCTCATAGACGGCGGTAAAATCCTCGACGTTTGGATACCAGTTGGCGGCGTAGGTCGGCGGTCCGAAGCCGCGCGCGACCAGTTCATCGTCGAGCGCCTCGCGCAACCGGGCGAGGTTGCCGTCACCGCCCATCTCGCCCGCAAAGCGGCCGCCATTCTTCAGCGCGAACCAGATGGCCCGCGCCGCCCGCTCCTTGTCGAGCACCCAATGCAGCGTGGCGTTGGAGAAAGCGGCGTCGAACGCCTCGCCGAACTTCAGCTGGGCGGCGTCCATCAGCCGCGCGTCGAGCCCTTTGGCCCGAGCCGCGCCGATCATGCTGAGGCTGTTGTCGATGCCGACGACGTCCGCGCCCATTTCCTTGATCTTGAGCGTCAGGGTCCCGTCGCCGCAGCCGACGTCGAGGATATGCTCGCCCGGCTGCGGGTCGAGCAGTTCCAGCGCCGCCTGCCCCAGCGCCGGCACGAAGCCACCGATGCGGGCATAATCCGCCGCATCCCATTGCGAGGTCGAGGCGGGGGCGTCGGTCAAGTTGGATCCCGGTGTCAGAGCGTCTTGACCCATTCGCGGTAGGCGGCTTCGTCCATCAACCCGTCGAGCTCGGATGCGTCGCTGAGTTTCAGCTTGAAAAACCAGCCTTCGCCCTCGGGATCGCGGTTGATCAGCGCCGGATCGTCGGCCAGCGCCGAGTTGCCCTCGATCACCTCGCCGCCGACCGGCGCATAGACGTCGCTCGCAGCCTTGACCGATTCCACCACTGCGGCGTCATCGCCCTTCGACAGGCTGCGGCCCGCATCCGGCACTTCGGCGAAGACAATATCGCCGAGCGCTTCCTGGGCATGGTTGGAAATACCGACCGTCGCCACGTCGCCGTCGACGCGAATCCATTCATGCTCCTTGGTGAAAAAGAGACTCATGCGGCTGCTCCCTGTTTGCGGTGATAGCGATGGGGGACGAATGGCATTGGCGCGACGGTCGCCTGGAACAGCTTGCCGCGTTGTTCGAGCGTCAGGGTCATTCCCGGCTCGGCGAGCACGGTCGCGACATAGCCCATGGCGATCGGCCGGCCGAGCGAGGGCGAATGACCGCCGCTGGTAATCCGGCCAATCTCGCTGCCCTCGGCGTCGAGGACCAGCGCGCCTTCCCGGACCGGCTGCCTGCCTTCGACCAGCAACCCGACCCGCTTTTGCGCAACGCCACCGTCCATCTCGGCCATGATCCGGGGCGCGCCGGCAAAGCCGCCCTCGGCCCGTCGGCGCTTGCCGATGGCGAAATTGAGGTCGGCCATGACCGGGGTCGTATCGCAGTCCAGGTCATGACCATAGAGCGGCAAGCCGGCTTCGAGCCGCAACGAGTCGCGCGCGCCGAGGCCGATCGGTTTGACCCGCTCATCATGGGTCAGCGCATCGGCCAGCGCCTCGACGTCAGGAGCCGCGATCGAAATCTCGAAACCGTCTTCTCCGGTATAACCCGACCGGCTGATCCATAGCGGCTTGCCACTCCAGGCAAACGCCGCGCCCTGCATGAAGATGAGCTCCGATACGCCGGGGACGATGCGCTCCAGCGCCGCTGCCGCTTCGGGCCCCTGCAGTGCAAGCAAAGCCTGCCTGGTCAAATGTCGTAATTCTATTGCAGCGGGCAGGCGCGACTGGAATTGTTCGATATCGCCAAGCTTGGTCGCACCGTTGACTACCACATAAAAATGGTCGCCGCGGCGCGTAGCCATGAGGTCGTCGATGATTCCGCCATCTTCGGCCAGCAGCATCGAATAGCGCAGCCGCCCGTCCTTTAATGCGACCAGCTCTCCGGGCAGCAGGGTTTCAAGCTCACGGTCCGCACCGGGGCCATGGAACTCGAGCTGACCCATATGACTGACATCGAACAACCCGGCATGACTGCGCACCCAGAGATGCTCGGCCATGATGCCCTCATATTGAACCGGCATGTCATAGCCGGCGAACGGCACCATCCGGCCACCGTGCGAGCGATGCCAGCCGTCGAGCGGCAATTGGGCTAATTGTTCGATCGTTTCGGTCACCGCTGGTCCCTCGAAAGCCCGTCGCGTGGAATAACCCACACGCTGTTGATTCGAGCCCCCTTCTGTCGCGGCGACCTGAGAGCTTTGCCCCTTCGGTGGTCCCTCTCGAGACTCTTTCCAGACTGTCCAGGCGCGCGCGGTCCTCGGTGCCTGAGAGATTCCGGGGGCGGTTGCTCCTTCGGCGGTCCAGCTGGAGGCTGAACACTCTCCCGTGCGCGCCTCCCGCGGCCGAAGCCACGGATGACGGGGCCGCTGTGGCGGCCCTACGCCCCGGAGTCAATCAGGTCGGGTCCTAGCGCGTAGCGTTGTAGCGGAGCTGTTCCTGGGTCAGCTGGAAGCCAATCAGATGCTCGAACGTCGCCCGAGCGACCGCATCGCGAATTTCGGGCTTGTTCATGGGGTCGACCGCAGCGTCTGGGTCGTTTGCCTTGCGCTCCCTTGTCAGCTCCCTGCGGACATCCTCTGGCAGAGTTGCTGCGGCCCGCGACACCTGGACTATCGCCTGACCCGCAGTCTGGGCGCGAATGCTGCCCGCCGCGAAGTTGAGCCCGACACTGCCGAGCCGCTTGGCCACGACTTGCGAGCCGCCCTGCATTGCCACCGAAAAATAGGGCAAGACCACCGACCGCGCCTGGGTAGCGTCGCGGCGCGTGGCGACCACGTCGAACGTCACGGTGGAAACGACATTTGCTCCGGTATCATCGCAGCTGACGCGGAGATTGGTGATTGCCGCCGACACGTCGAGCGCGGCCGCATCGGTCCGACTCGGCGGGTTGAACAGGGTGATGTCGCCAGTCTCGGCCGGAATGGCGACCTGAGGACATACCGACCGGGTGATGTAAATGCCGCCAGTTGTCAGCTGGCCCTCGCGCGAGCAGGCCGTGGCCAGAAGAACCAGGGCAAGGGCGGTAAGGCGACGCTTCACGATTGCTAATTCCTTTGTTGACGCGGGGGTCGCGGGTTCGGGCACGTTCATAGGAAGCGCCTAGCATTGCTGCAAGCGAGGCCTTACATCGCCCGCGATGAGCTTTCCAAAGCCTGAACTGCGCCTGTTGATCGCCGCGCCGCGAGGATTTTGCGCGGGCGTCGACCGCGCCATCAAGATCGTTGAGCTGGCGATCGAGCGGTTCGGGCCGCCAGTCTATGTCCGCCACGAGATTGTCCATAATCGCTTCGTGGTCGACCGGCTTCGCGGGCTTGGCGCGGTGTTCGTCAAGGAGCTGGATGAGGTGCCGGATGGCCGTCCGGTGGTATTCTCCGCCCATGGCGTCCCCAAGCTTGTCCCCGCGGCCGCCCAGGCACGCGGCCTCGACTACCTCGACGCGACCTGCCCGCTGGTCAGCAAGGTCCACCGCCAGGCCGAGCGGCTGATCGAGGCGGGCCGGCACATTTTGTTCATCGGTCATGCCGGTCACCCGGAGGTGATCGGCACATTCGGCCAGGTACCCGCCGGAACGATGACCCTGATCGAATCGGTCGAGGACGTTGCCCTGCTCGAGCGCGAGGACCCCGACAACCTCTCCTTCCTCACCCAGACGACGCTGTCGGTCGACGATACAGCGCAAATCGTCGAAGCGCTGCAGGCGCGCTTTCCGTCGATCCTGTCGCCGAGGAGCGAAGACATTTGCTACGCCACGTCCAACCGGCAGGCGGCGGTGAAGAAAATCGCAGCGCACTGCGACCGGATGCTGGTCATTGGCGCCCCCAACAGCAGCAATTCGTTACGCCTTGCCGAAGTCGCCGAGCGCAGCGGCGCGCCGGCCAGGCTGATCCAGCGCGCAGCCGACATTGACTGGGACTGGCTCGGGAACCCGCGCACCGTCGGCCTCACCGCCGGCGCATCGGCGCCCGAAGTGCTTGTGCGCGAAGTGGTCGATGCCCTGGCAGAGCGCTTCGACGTCACGGAAGAAATTGGCGAACATGAGCCCGAACGCATGACCTTCAAACTACCGCGCGAGCTGGTCGCTTAATGCCCGACCTCCCGGCGGTAGAAATTTTCACCGATGGCGCGTGCAAGGGCAATCCGGGCCCGGGTGGGTGGGGTGCGATCCTGCGTTCCAACGGCAAGGAACGCGAAATTAGCGGCGGCGAGTCGCCGACGACCAACAACCGCATGGAATTGATGGCCGCGATCGAGGCGCTGAACGCGCTGAAGAAGCCGTGCCACGTCCAACTATGGACCGACAGCGTCTACGTCCGCGACGGGATCACCAAGTGGATCCATGGCTGGCGGCGCAACGGATGGAAAACGGCTGACAAGAAGCCGGTCAAAAACGCCGAGCTATGGCAAGCGCTGCTTGACGCAGCCACACCTCACCGGATCGACTGGCACTGGGTGAAGGGACACGCCGGTCATCCGGAAAATGAGCGTGCCGACCAGCTGGCCTGCGCGGAGGCCGAAGCGCGGCGTTAGTCCAAGCGCAACGAACGCGGTGCAAAGTCCTCCGGGTCGATTCCCCCGAGCTCGCCTGCCAGTACCGCGCCGGCAATCAGCGATGCACACAGCAATGACGCTGCGGGTGCGGTCTGGATGCCCATCCCGCCCTGCCCCACGCACCAGAAGAAGCCGGGTGAATCGGGATCGAAGCCGAACTTCATTGCCCGATCCGGGGCAAATGTCCTTAAGCCCGCCCATTTGCGTTCGACCGCCTCGACCGGCCAGTCGACCGCTTTCTCGAATCGGTCGATCGCGGTTGCTACGTCGATTTCTTCGGGCGCCACATCGCACGGTTCGACTCGCGTCTCGTCCAACGGACAGACCCAAACGCTGTTGTCGCCTTCGCCCTTGAAATAGAAGCTTTCATGGCTGTCGGTGACGAACGGCACGTCACGCAGCCCCGTGCGTCCAACCCGCAGCTGGACTACGGTTCGCCGCAGCGGTTCCAGGCCAAGCGGCCTGACTCCGGCGCGTTCGGCGACCTCGTCGCCCCAAGCGCCGGCGGCGTTGACGAGAATATCGGCTTCAATCCGTCCGGCACCCGTATCCACCTGCCATGAAGAGCCATGATGTTGAGCGCCAAGGAAGGCGGCATCGGTTCGGACTTTTCCCCCCTGGCGCCTGACCGCGCGCAGGCAGGCGTCATGGAAGGCCGCGACCTCAATGTCGGCGCAGGTCGCCTCATACCAGGCGCCAGTCCATTGTTCGCGAAGTCCGGGAATCAGCCGGTCGATGGCGGCACGATCGACGCGGATCGGCCGATACTCACCCGACAGATCGCCCAGATCCTCGAATGCCTCTCCGCAAGGGCCGGTCAAATGAAGCGCTCCTCGCGGACGCAGCAGGGGCGTGTCGCCTCCCGGCCAGTTGGCATCGAACATCGGCTTGGAAGCCAGGCTCAGCCGCCGCTCCGGCGTGTCTCCGCCAAGGCTCGCCTGCCAAAAGGCCGCAGAACGCCCCGTCGCATGCCGGCCGCAAAGATCTTCCGCTTCCACGATCAGTACGCGACGGTCGGCGGCGAGGCGCGCGGCAAGGCTCGCCCCGGCGATGCCGCCCCCGACAATCAGGACATCCGTGCGCTCCATCCGTCGGGCTGGTTACGGTTTGGAAAGGCGCGCCGTCTAGAGGTGCTTTGATGATGAATGTCGGATTCACCTTTCTGCTGCTTGGATTGCTGGCGGCCGCGCTGTTGTGGATCGCGGTGGTCGACATCCGCACCTACACCATTTCGGACCGCCTCAATCTCGGCATTGCCTTGCTTGCCCCCGTTTATTGGTGGGCGGCAGGCGTGCCGCTCTGGCCTGACGCGGCGATGCAGGTCGGTGTCGCGATCCTGGTGTTCCTGTTTTTCGCCGGAGCATTTTATCTGAACGTCATGGGCGGCGGCGACGTCAAGCTGGCCGGAGCGCTCGCGCTTTGGTTCACACCCTACGACACGCTGCGGCTGATCGTCATCATGTCGATCGCCGGCGGGCTGCTCACATTGATCGTCGTTGGCGTGCATCGCGCACGCAAGAAACTGGACCGTCCGGAGGTTCCGTACGGTGTCGCCATAGCGGTGGGCGGATTGTGGTTACTAGCCCAACGCTTTCTTAACCAATTTGCCGGATTGTCGCTCGGCAACTGAGTGACCCTACTGGGGAGGCGTAATCGCCATGGACGTCAAGAAAGTCGCGCTGCTCGTCGGAGCGCTGGTCATTGCGGTGGTTACCGCCATCATGGCCAAGAACATGTTCGCAGGGGCCGGGGCCGATCAGGCCAACGCAGCGCCCGTGGTCCCGGCTGGCCCGAAAGTGCTGGTCGCCCGCAAGGCGCTGCCCGTGGGCACCATCATCGATGCCGAGAGCCTGACGTTCCAGGCCTGGCCGAAGGAGCTGGTGCAGAACGCCTACTACACGGAAGGCGCGCCTGAGGCCGATGTCCAGAAGCTGATTGGCACGGTTGTTCGCAATCCGATCACCGCCGGCCAACCCCTCACCAAGGGGACGCTGGTCGGCCCGAACGACCGCGGCTTCCTCGCCGCAGCGCTCGGCCCGGGCATGCGCGCCGTGACGGTTCCGGTAAATGACAGCGGCGGTAACGCCGGCTTCATCTTCCCGGGCGACCGCGTTGACATGGTCCTGACCCAGGACGTCGCCGGCGGCGGCGATGGACCGCCGCTCAAGGTTTCGGAAACAATCATCCGCAACCTGCGCGTGCTTGCCACCGACCAGCGGGTCGACAGCAAGGACGAGGAAGGCAAGACCGTCGTCAAGAAATACAACACCGTGACCCTGGAGGCCACGCCGCGGATCGCGGAGAAGATCATGGTCGCCCAGTCGCTGGGTTCATTGAGCCTGTCGCTTCGCTCGATCGCCGACAATACGGCCGAGCTTGAGCGGGCGGTCGCCTCGGGCGAGGTCAAGGTGCCTGCTGGCGCCAACCCGGCCGAGGAGCGCCAGATGTTGCTGGCCGTCGCCAATCGCCCGGCTGACAGCAACACCACCTATGTCACCGGCGGCGACGTGTCGCGCTTCCAGCGCCGCAGCGTGCCCGCCAAGACCAAGTCTGATGTCGAACAGACTGGGGATCAAATGGCCAAGTTCGCGACCGCTTTGGGTCGCGCGGTTACCGGCCAGGCAGGCACATCCGAGGGCGGGGAATATACCGGTCCCGGCGTCCGCGTCGCCCGCGGCAATAAAGTCACCGTCGTTCCGGTGGGAGCTCGCTAAGATGAACAGTATCTCCGTCCGCCGCCGCGCGCGCATGGGCACTGCCCTTGCCGCCCTGGCCCTAAGCTTCGGCTCGTTCGCCGTCGCCGCAACGCCCGCCGCTGCGCAGTCTCGCGCCGCCCGGCCGTCGGAGACGCTGACCCTGTCGCAGAACACTGGCACCCTGGTTCGCCTCTCAGCGCCAATGACCGATTTGTTCGTCGCCAATGACTCGATTGCCGACGTGCAGGTGCGTTCGTCGACCCAGCTCTATATCTTCGGCAAGGGTTCGGGCGAGACGACCGTATACGCCACGGATCGTTCTGGCCGCGTTGTATATGCTGCCAATGTCCGCGTCGGCACCAATGCCGGCTCGGTCGGCGAGATGCTGCGCATGGCGATGCCGGAAGCAAGTATCCAGGCGACGCCGATGAACAATCTGGTGCTGCTGACCGGCACCGTTGCCCAGCCTGCTGACGTGGAAGAGGCCCAGCGTCTCGTCCAGGCCTATGTCGGCGCGGGTACGCAGGTCGTGAGCCGGATCCGCTCGGCGACACCGCTGCAGGTGACCCTCAAGGTGAAAATCGCCGAGGTCAGCCGCAGCCTGGTGAAGCAGATCGGGATGAATATCTTCAGCCGCGACTCGACCAGCGGGTTCCAGTTCGGAATCTCGCAGGGTTCCGGCACGGTCGGCAACAGCCCGTTCACGGTCAGTGGAATTGCGGGTGGCACCACCATTGGCGCTGCCGGCAAGCTGTTCGGCCTCGACATCATCAGCACGCTCGACCTGTCGGAAGCCGATGGCCTGGTGACCATCCTGGCGGAGCCCAACCTGACCGCGTTGTCGGGTGAAACTGCCAGCTTCCTCGCCGGCGGCGAATTTCCGGTGCCGATTTCGCAGGCTCTGGGCTCGGTAACCATCGAGTATAAGCAATATGGCGTCGGTCTAGCCTTCACGCCGATCGTTCTCGCCGACGGCCGCATCTCGATGCGCGTTCGTCCGGAAGTCAGCGAACTGTCGAATGAGGGCTCGATCAAGCTTAATGGCTTCGAAGTCCCCGCTCTGACGACCCGCCGCGCGGAAACGACGGTCGAGCTTGGCTCAGGCCAAAGCTTCATGATCGCTGGCCTGCTGCGCAATGCCAACACCAACAACGTCGACAAGGCGCCGTTCCTCGGCGACCTGCCGATCCTGGGTGCGTTGTTCCGCTCGACCAAATATCGCCGCGCGGAAACTGAACTGGTGATCGTCGTCACGCCGTACCTGGTACGGCCGGTGTCGAACCAGATCGCGTTGCCGACCAACGGTTACCGCGCCCCGACCTCAGGCGATCAGTTCCTTGAGGGACAGAGTTACCGCGGCGTGTCCGGCTCAGCGCCGGCGCCTGCCGCCCCCGCTCCCGCCATCACTGGTGCTGCCTCCGCGACTGTCGCGCCGGCAAGCCCCGGGTTCAAGCTGTGATCCGCTTCGCGGAAAGGAAGGAACAGACGATGCGCCGTCATTTCGCTCTCCTGGCTCTCGCCACCGCGCTCGCGGCCTGTGCCCATGATCGTCCGACCGAGGCGATGCGCGGTGTCGAAGCCGTCAATGTCCCGGTCGTTAGCCGGGCCGACTATGCGCTTGACCTGTCAGCCCCCGGCGGATCCCTTGCGTCATCGGAAGCCGGCCGCCTCGACGGCTGGTTCCACTCGCTGCAGCTCGGGTACGGCGACAACATCTACGTCGATGGGCTCGATGCCTATGAGGCCAGGGCCGATGTCGCCCGTGTTGCCAGCCGCTACGGCATGCTGGTCAGCAATGGCTCGCCGGTTACGTCCGGCGAGATCGCGCCTGGCACTGTCCGCGTGGTTGTAAGCCGCACTCGCGCAAGCGTTCCGAACTGCCCGAACTGGTCGGTTCCGTCGCAGCCCAACCTGGAAAACGCCAGCATGTCCAACTTTGGCTGCTCGGTAAACGCCAACCTGGCCGCGATGGTCGCCAACCCGGAGGACCTGGTCCACGGGCGCGAAGGCACTGGCCTGGGCGACGCCAGGACCGCCACCAAGGCCGTCGAGTCCTATCGCAATGCGACTCCGACCGGCACCAAGGGCCTGCAGGAACTCAATACGAAGAAGGACAAGTAGTGATGAACGCTCCGTTCCAAGCGCGTGCGGGTCTCAGGGACCCCTTCACCGCCTTCGTTTGCGATGACGCAACGGCTGACATGCTGCGGCCTGTTGCGGTCGAGCATGGCTGGTCGCCTGAGAAGGTCAACAAGGGCGGCCTGCGCAACGCAGTCCAGTCCCTGTCGGTTTCGGCCAGCCCGACGATCCTGTTCGTCGACCTGTCGGAATCGGCTGACCCGCTGAACGACATCAATGCCCTTGCCGAGGTATGCGAACCGGGCACGGTCGTGATCGCCTCCGGCCAGGTCAACGATGTTCGCCTGTATCGCGACCTGGTTGCAAGCGGGATCCATGACTATCTGCTGAAGCCGTTCACGGTCGACCAGCTGCGCGACACCTTTGCGCATGCCCAGTCGATCCTGTCGGGACCGCGCGGCGAGGCCCAGGCCGACAAACCGCACGTGTTGACGGCAGTCATCGGTGTGCGCGGCGGCGTCGGCGCTTCGACAATCGCCACCAGCCTCGCCTGGCTGATGGGTGAAAAGTCGCATCGCTCGACCGCGCTGCTCGACCTTGACGTTCACTTTGGCACCGGCGCTCTGGCGCTCGACCTCGAGCCCGGCCGCGGCCTGACCGATGCGATCGAAAACCCGAGCCGCATCGACGGTCTATTCATCGAGCGTGCCATGATCCGCGCCAACGAGCGTCTCTCGGTCCTCTCGGCCGAGGCGCCGCTTCACCAGCCGCTGGTCACCGACGGCACCGCCTTCTTCCAGCTCCAGGAGGAGATGAAGAACGCGTTCGAATCAACCGTTCTCGACCTGCCGCGCCAGATGCTGATCCAGTATCCGCATATGGTCCACGACGCCCATGTCGCAGTGGTGGTCAGCGAACTCACCCTGGCCGCGACGCGCGATACCATCCGGGTTCTGGCCTGGCTCAAGTCGAACGCGCCGCAGACCAAGGTAATTGTCGTTTCCAATCGGGTGCCGACCGGTGGCGCTCTCGAAATCAGCAAGAAAGATTTCGAGCAGTCCATCGAGCGCGATGTCGATATTGTTTTCCCGGACGACCGCAAGGTCGCGGCTCAGGCCGCCAAGCTGGGCAAGCCGATGGCCGAAATCGCGACCGGCAAGATGGCCGCACCCTTCACGCAGCTGTCGAACATGGTTCTGAGCCATGCCAGCGAGGAAGGCGTGACCGCGGACAGCAAGGGCGCTCCAGGCGCGAAATCGCTGGTCGACAATCTGAAGTCGATGCTGGGCAAGCCGAAAGACAAGGCTGCGTAACTAGTGCTGCGATCGCGTGAGGGAGATCCCCAGCGGTCGCTGAGACAAGCAGGACGAACGGACAGATCATGATCTATATCATCATCGTGGCGGTCGGCGTGTTGGGCGTGCTCCTGCTTGGATCCCAGGCGATGAGCGGGCCGAACCCGCGCAAGTCGCTCAAGCGCCGCGTCGAACTCATCAAGGAACGACATGGTGAGGGCGGCGTACTGGCGGCCAATGCCCAGGCGCAGATCCGCAAGCTGATGGCTGCCCGTGCAAGCCGTGTGGACGGCTGGGCATCGACGCTCATTCCAAAGCCGGAAATGATGCGGCGCCGGCTGGATCAGACCGGCAAGGACATCACGCTCGGTAAATACATGATTTCTTCGGGAGGCATCACGCTGTTCGTCGCTGCCTTGCTGATGATCAAGAGCATGCCTTTCCTGCTGGCCCTCTCCGTCGGCCTGTTCGCTGGCATAGCGATCCCGCATTTCGCAGTGGGGTTCCTGATCAAGCGCCGCGTCAACCAGTTCAACTCGAACTTTCCAGACGCGATCGAGCTGATGGTCCGTGGCCTTCGTTCGGGCCTTCCGATTACCGAAACGCTCGGCATCGTCGCCGGGGAAATCACCGGTCCCGTGGGCATCGAGTTCCGCGCGGTTGCCGACAAGATGAAAATCGGCCGGACGATGGAGGCCGCGCTCCAGGAGACTTCCGACCGCCTCGGCACTGCTGAATTCCAGTTCTTCGTCATCACGCTGGCGATCCAGCGCGAGACGGGCGGCAACCTGGCGGAAACCCTGTCGAACCTGGCGGACGTGCTGCGCAAGCGTGCCCAGATGAAGCTCAAGATCCGCGCGATGAGTTCGGAATCCAAGGCTTCGGCCTACATCGTCGGCTCGCTGCCATTCATCGTCTTCACAATGGTTTACATGGTGAACCAGCACTACATGAGCGGCTTCTTCACTGACCAGCGCCTGATGGTGGCCGGCCTTGGCGGGCTGTGCTGGATGAGCATCGGCGTGTTCATCATGGCCAAAATGGTCAGCTTCGAAATCTAGCGGAAACACAAACGATGGATGCTTCAACCGGTCCTACGCTCCTCGGTGTCAACGTAATCTACGTTGCGACCATTCTTAGCGCGGTCGCGACGCTGGCCGTGATAGTCGCGATCTATGCTGCCACGACCGTGCGTGATCCGATGGCGCGCCGGGTCAAGGCACTCAACGAGCGACGCGAGCAGCTGAAGGCCGGCATTGTCGCCTCGACCAACAAGCGCAAGAAGATAACCAACAAGAATGTCGCCGCCGACCGCGTGCGCGGCATCCTCAGCAGCTTCAAGATGCTGCAGGACGACCAAATCAAGAAAACGCAGGTCCGCCTGATGCAGGCCGGCATCCGCACCAAGGACCTGGCTTTCTTCATCATCTTCGCGCGCTTCGTCCTGCCGGTCGTGCTGGGCATCGGCGCGGTCGTCCTCATCTATTGGGTCGACTTCTTTCCGACCTGGTCCTGGTTCAAGAAATATGCCTTCGTCGCCGGGACCTTGGTCGGTAGCTACAAGGCGCCCGACCTTTGGCTGAGCAACAAGGTCAAGAAGCGCAGTGACGCGGTCCGCAAGGGCCTTCCCGACGCGCTCGACCTGCTGGTAATTTGCGCCGAAGCCGGCCTCACCGTCGACGCAGCATTCAACCGCGTCGCCAAGGAGCTGGGAAAGGCCTATCCCGAACTGGGCGACGAATTCGGCCTCACGGCGATCGAACTGGGCTTCCTCAGCGAGCGCCGCCAGGCGTTCGAGAATCTGGCGACCCGCGTCGACCTTGAATCGATCCGCGGCGTGGTCACGACCATGATCCAGACCGAGAAATACGGTACTCCGCTGGCTTCCGCGTTGCGTGTGCTGTCGGCGGAATTCCGCAACGAACGGATGATGCGCGCCGAGGAAAAGGCCGCCCGCCTCCCGGCGATCATGACCATCCCGCTGATCCTGTTCATCCTGCCGACCCTGTTCATCGTCATCCTGGGTCCGGCGGCCTGCTCGATCAGCGACAATCTGCTCAAGCAGTAAGCCTCGCGGCGTCAATGTCCGGGGGACATTGACCAAAGCGGGCTCGCTTCGGGGGTGGGGAAACCGCCGTCGCTTCCTCAAGGGAGCGGCGGCGGTCCTCGTTTCGGGAACGAAAGAGCCGCAACGGCGGTTGATGCACCGGTAATTCATTCAGGGTGATCGACATGCTGCAATTCTCCACCGATCAGTGGATCATCGTCGGGCTCGTCTTCTTGCTCGGCCTGTTTATCGGCGGCTTCATTTTCACGGGCGGTGGTCGCAAGTGGAAGCATCGCTTCCGCAACGAGCAGGAGCGTCGCGAACAGTTGGAACTCAATCTTGCCGAGCGTGAGAAGGAATGGCGGGAACGGGATTCCCTGCGGGAAGCGGCAATCAAGGACAGGGATCGGCCGATTGCCGAGGCGCGCGCTGACGATCCGGTCCCCTAGCGCCAGCTAGCCTTCGATCTTCGAGAAATCCGCGACCGTGTGAACCGCATCGCGGAATCGCGCGAGCAGGTTCAGCCGGCGTGCTCGTAGCCCCGCATCCGGGTCATTGACTGTCACCTTGTCAAAGAATGCGTCGATCGGACGGCGAAGGGTTGAAAGCGCCTCCATCGCACCGGTGAAATCCTCCTGCTCGACTGCCTCGGCGGCATGCGGCTGCGCATTGTCTAGCGCATCGACCAAGGCCTGCTCGTCCGCGTCGGCCGCGGCGGACGACGCGGCCTTGGCGTCCCACTTCTCCTTCTTGAGGATATTGGCCGCACGCTTGTAGCCGGCGAGCAAATTGGCGCCCTCAGGCTTCTCGACAAAGCCCTGCAGCGCCTTCACGCGCGCCAACAGCCTTACCAGATCGTCCTCGCCGCCAAGCGCAAACACCGCATCGATCAAGTCGTGCCGCACGCCAGCGTCGCGTTGTTGCACCTTTAGCCGGTCGGCAAAAAATTCGAGAATCTCGGGCGCGGCACGGTCGAGCCGGTGGGCGGCATCGGCCTCACGCGATTGTCCGGCGCGAATGGCAAGCGATCCGCGCACGGCCTGGGTCAGCCCCACTCTCAGCCCGTTGCGGATAATCAGTTCGATGGAGGCAATCGCTGCGCGGCGGAGTGCAAAGGGATCTTTCGAGCCGGTGGGCTTCAAATCAACGCCGAAAAAGGCGCAAATCGTGTCAAGTTTGTCCGCCAGGCTGACAGCGACTGTCACCGGCGAGATCGGCACGCCATCGCCCGGCCCGACGGGCTTGTAATGGTCGCGAATGGCGTCGGCGACGGCATCCGGCTCACCTTGCGCGCGAGCCAAATAGCCGCCGATTACGCCCTGCAACTCGGGAAACTCGCCGACCATGCCGGTGACGAGATCGGCCTTGGCCAGGCGCGCGGCGCGCTCGGCCTGGTCGGCGTCGCCACCCTTGACGATCCCTTCCTCGGCCAGCCAGCGCGCTAGCTTGGCAACGCGCTCGACCCTCTCGGCAACGGTGCCGAGCTTTTCGTGGAAAACGATGCCCGAGAGCTTCCGCGCTTGCTCCGCGAGCGGAGCTTTGAGGTCATGCTCCCAGAAGAATCGGGCATCGGCCAGCCGTGCGGCCAGAACCCGCTCATTGCCGGCAACAATGGCTTCGCCGCCGTCATTGGCGTCGATGTTGGCGACGCAGACAAAGCGCGGCGCCAGTTTCCCCTGCCCGTCCCGCATCACGAAGTATTTCTGGTTGATGCGGGCGGTGAGCTGGATCACCTCCTCGGGCACTTCGAGGAAGGCGGGGTCGAACGAGCCCAGCAATGGCACGGGCAACGAGGTCAGGCCGGCATTCTCAATGACCAGCCCCTCGTCCTCCACAAGTGCGAACCCTGCCTGCTTTGCCGCTTCCGCCGCCCCGTCGCGAATGGTCGCTTCTCGTTCTTCCTGGTCGACGATCACATGGCAGGCGCGCAATTTCTCGACATAGTCGTGCGCTCCGCCGATCGTAATCGGTCCGGGATGATGGAAGCGATGACCCAATGTGGTAGCGCCGCAGGGCACTCCATCGATAGCGACCGGGACGATCTCCTCGCCAAGCAGTGCGACGATCGAGTGCAGCGGCCGTACCCAGCGAAGTGACGAAGTCGAGGTCGATTTTTCGCCCCAACGCATTGATTTTGGCCAAGGAAAATCGCGCACGATGGTCGCGACGGCTTCGGCCAGCACGCCGCCGGTTGCTCGGCCGGGCCGTTCGACCACCGCGAACCAGGTGCCGTCACGGTCCTGAAGCTGGTCCTGCTTGAGACCGGTCTTGCGCAGGAAGCCTTCGAGGGCCTGGGGCGGCGCCGACGTCCGCGGACCCTTAAGCTCCTCGCTGACGGCCTCGGTCGATTGGGGTAGCCCCCTGGCGATCAAGGCCAGCCGCCGCGGTGTCGAATAAGTAGTGATGCCCTCGTGGCGAAGGCCCGCTTCTGCCAAACTCTCCGCGAACATCCGGGCAAGGTCGTTGCGCGCCCTGGATTGCATCCGGGCGGGGATCTCCTCCGACAGCAGCTCGAGCAGGAAATCTGCGCTCACGCCTCATACCCCATGTGCGTCATCCACGCCCCGCACGCGCCCTTCGCCAGATCGCGCACCCGGCCGATATAGGCCTGCCGCTCGGCAACCGAGATCACGCCCCGCGCCTGCAGTGTATTGAAGATATGGCTGGCCTTGATCGCCTGTTCATAGGCCGCGATTGGCACACCGGCCTTCAGGCTGTTTTCGCTCTCCGCCGCCGCCTGCTTGAACTGTTCGAACAGCCGGTCGGTATCGGCGACTTCGAAATGCCATTTCGACATTTCGCGCTCATTCTCCAGGAAAACGTCCCCATAGGTTACGCCGTCGTTGTTGAAGGAGAGGTCGAAGACATTGTCCTTGCCCTGGATGTACATCGCCAGCCGCTCAAGCCCGTAGGTCAGCTCGCCCGAAACCGGCTTGCAGTCGAACCCCCCCACCTGCTGGAAATAGGTGAATTGGGTCACTTCCATCCCATCGCACCATACCTCCCAGCCCAGGCCCCAGGCGCCGAGCGTCGGGCTTTCCCAATCGTCCTCGACGAACCGGATGTCATGCTTGAGCGGGTCGATGCCGATCGCGTCCAATGAGCCGAGATAGAGCTGCTGAAGATTGTCCGGGCTCGGCTTCAGCATCACCTGGTACTGGTAATAATGGCCCAGCCGGTTGGGATTTTCGCCATAGCGCCCGTCGGTCGGCCGTCGGCACGGCTGGACATAGGCAGCTTTCCACGGATTTGGCCCAAGCGCCCGCAGCACGGTCGCCGGATGGAACGTCCCCGCGCCCATCTCCATGTCGTAGGGCTGCAGGATGACGCAGCCCTGCTCGCCCCAATAGCGATGCAGGGTCAGGATCAGGTCCTGGAAGCTAAGGCTCACGTTTTTGGCATTCCCGTTAAGAAACTGTTCGGGGGCTTTGGCGGATGATTTCGCCATCGGCAAGTGGACGAGCGCCGCCCTCGTACCTACCTTCCCGGGAAACGACTGGAGTTTGGAAAAACCATGAGCCTGTTAAAGCGTCTTGGCCACAAGCTGGCCGCCTTCAGTGCAATTGCCGCCACCGCCTGCGCGGCGCCCGCCGCCGGCCCCAAGCCGGCAAGCCCCGCCCTGTGGAAAGTCGCCGACAGCGACACGACGATCTACCTGTTCGGAACCATCCACCTGCTGCCGCCTGGCACGAAGTGGCGTAGCCCCGCGTTCGACAAGGCCGCGACCGGAGCGGACATGCTGGTGGTCGAGACGGTGGTCGACGAAAAGCATCCTGAAGCGACGATCGGCGAATTGTTCAAGCTGGCCACGTCAGAAGGCTTGCCGCCGCTGTCCGCGCGGGTACCGACCGCCAACAAGGCTGCCCTGGAAACGGCGATCGCCAAGTCGGGCATCCCGGTCCAGGTGCTCGACAAGATGGAAACCTGGGCTGCGGCCTTCCTGTTGCTAAGCGTCCAGTTCAAGGATCTTGGCCTGGATCCGGGTTCGGGCGTCGAGACCTCGCTCAAGAAGCAATTCGAGGACGGCGGCAAGCCGATCGACCAGCTCGAAACCAATGCCGAGCAGCTCGGCTTTTTCGACAGGCTGTCAGAGGATTCTCAGCGAAAGTTCCTGATCGCCGTGGTTGAGGACGCTTCCTCGATGAAGGGCGAATTCGACGGGATGCTGCGCGCATGGACGAGCGGCAACGTCAAGGAAATCGCCAAGACCTTCAATGCCGACCTCAGCGACGCAGCCGAGCTCAGAGACGCGTTGCTGGTTCGCCGCAATGCCAATTGGGCCCGCTGGGTTCGGGGCCGGCTCGACAAGCCAGGAACGGTGCTGGTCGCAGTGGGTGCCGGCCATCTTGCCGGCGATCAATCGGTAGTCAGCCTGCTGCAGAAAGACGGCCTCAAGGTCACACGGGTCCAATAATCCACCGCCTCAGGGCTCAACTCGTCGCAAATCAGGTGAATTCCTCGCTGGGTTTATTGACCGTTAACCATTATTGCCCAACTAGTTAGACCTCAAACGGCGGGGGGTCGCCAGTGAGTTGGATTCGATTTAGCAGCGGGCGGAACGCGTCCGCGAAACGGCATTTCGCCAAGGGAGCGAGCGCACTTGCGCTGCTGCTCGCGTCGATTGCTTGCCCGATCCAGGCTGCGCCAATGCCGGCCATTCCGGCCCCTGCCCTGATTCGTGCGACCCCGGCGATGTGGGAAATCCGCGATTTGGACACCACCATCTATTTGTTCGGCACGTTCCACACGCTCGATCAACGGACCGCATGGTTTGGCGACAGGGTTCGCGCCGCCTTCGACGAATCTGGCGAACTGGTTCTGGAAACCATAGTCCCGGAAGATGGGACCAAGCTGCAGGCGGCCGCAGACGCGGAGGTAACGGAAGTCGCGGCCGATGGGTCGCGCCGCATTAAACCGTTCATGGCCCAGACGCAGAATGCGATGCGCCAGGGCCGCGCAATCGGTCTTTCGGTGGAAAATGGCGCCGACGCGGTGCTTCGCCGGCTCGCAGAGGATTCAGGCAAGCCGGTTGCCGGGCTCGAGGGGTTCGAGGAACAGCTCAATACAATGGCCCGGATTCCGGCCCCGCCTCCGACCGGTTCGACCATGGCCGCGGCCGCGGCGGCGATCACACTCAACGACCTGCTCGGCGCCTGGACCAAGGGTGATACGGGCGCCTTTTCCAACATGCTGGCCGGTTTCGAGGAGAAATCGCCGGTCGCCTACCGGATTCTGATCGCCGACCGAAACGCGCGGTGGGGCCAATGGATTTCCGACCGGCTGGAGCAGCCCGGCGTCGTATTCGTCGCGGTAGGTTCGGGCCATCTCGCCGGCAAGGACAGCGTACAGCACTGGCTGGCCGCTCGCGGCATTACCGCCACCCGCGTCAGCTGACCCGACAACCTTGCCAAAAGGGGGTCGCGCCCGTATAGGCGCGCGCTTGCCCACCCATGGTCATCCCTGGAGGCGTGGCGGGGCAAGGAAAACTCAGAAGGAACAAGCGAAATGAGCGAACAGCTAACGCTGCCCGCCGAAGCGCGCGATCGGGCTGGCAAGGGAGCCTCCCGTGCACTGCGTCGCGATGGCCGGGTCCCCGCCGTGGTTTACGGCGAGAAGAAAGAGCCTCTCTCGATCCATGTCGAAGAGAAGCTGCTGACGAAAATGCTCCACACGGGGCATTTCATGAATAGCGTCGTCATGGTCGATGTCGGCGGCAAGGCGACCCGTACCCTTCCCAAGGCGGTCGATTTCCACCCGGTGACGAGCCGGCCGATCCATGTCGACTTCCTGCGGATCGGCGAGCACAGCAAGGTCAACGTCAACGTGCCGGTCCGCTTCGACAATGAAGAGGCTTCGCCGGGCCTGAAGCGCGGCGGCGTGCTCAATATCGTCGTCCACGACCTGGCCCTGGTTTGCGATGCCTCCGAAATTCCGGAAGAGATCCACATCCCGCTCGACGGGCTGGAAATCGGCGATTCGATTCACATCAGCCAGGTCAAGCTGCCCAAGGGCGCCAAGCCGGCGAATGAAGACGAAGACTTCACCGTCGCGACCATCGTCGCACCGTCGGCAATGAAGCAGACCGAGGAAGAGGCCGCGCCTGAGGGCGAGGTCCCGACCGTCGGTGAGGAAGAGGGCGAAGGCGAAGGCGAAGCCGGAGCCGCGGCCGAAGGCGGCGAAGAAGCTTAAGCTTCCCTCAAGCCAATCGAACAAGGACGCCCATCCCGCTTGCGGGGTGGGCGTTTTTGCTGGCAGGACGCGGGCCATGCAGATCTGGGCAGGCCTCGGCAATCCGGGGGCGCAATATGCGCTCCATCGCCATAATGTCGGGTTCATGGCCGTCGACGCCATTGCCGAGGTGCATGGGTTCGGCCCGTGGCAGAAGAAAATCCGGGCTCTCGCCAGCGAAGGCCGGATCGGCCGCCACAAGATCCTGCTGCTGAAACCGCAAACCTATATGAACGACAGTGGCGACGCGGTTCAGCAGGCCCTCAAATTCTACAAGCTGGACGAAGGCGCGCTCACCGCCTTCCACGACGAGCTCGACCTTGCGCCTTTCAAGGTGAAGGTGCGCACTGGCGGGGGCCTCGCCGGCCACAATGGTCTTCGCTCGATCAATGCCTCGCTCGGGCCGGATTTCCGCCGAGTGCGGATCGGCATTGGCCATCCCGGCCACAAGGACCGGGTGACGCCTCACGTACTGGGCAATTATGCGAAGAGCGAAATGGAGCCGTTGTCCGACTTGCTCGGAGCGATCGCGGCGGAGGCCGAATGGCTGGCCGATGGTGACGACGTCCGCTTCATGAGCGAGGTGGCGCGGCGGCTCGGCGAAGCATAATCCCGGGGGGAAATCGTCTCGACGCGAGCAAGCTTGAAACTCATTTCTTTCTCGCCAACGCGGGATGTTGCCGCCGCCGGAAATGCCCGTTGAACGCAATCGTGATGCGATCTTCATCACTGTCGTTGGGATGCACCCAATGGACGAGATAAGCGGGAAAGATCAGCACCTGGCCCGGCTGGGGCTTGACGATGATCTTCTGGGCAGTGATCGGCGCTTCGATAATCCCGCCGCTCGGCAAGGGCCTGTGCGGCGCCAGGAATTCGATCGCGCCGCCCTGCCCTTCATCGGCCTGCGGTACGCGGACGTAATAGACGCCGGACCAAAAGCTGCCGATATGGTCGTGCGGGGAATTATAGCCGCCACGCGGATTGACGTTGATCCAGCCGTCGGCGACCAGATCGATATTGTTGAAATCGGTTTGCGGAGCGAATTGCTTCGTCGATTGCGCCAGCATTCGAAGGATCAATTGCGCCAGCGTCGATTGCGCAGGTTCCTTGCGCTCGAACAGGTCCCTTTCCGAATGCCAGCCCTTGCGATTGCTCTTGGTCATCCCACCCTCGGCAGCCTGGCGCTGGGCGATTTCCTTGAGCAGGGCGCGATTGAGCTTGTCGGCATCAGCGACCTCAAAGCGCAGCAGGGGCGTCGGAAACATGTCGTCGGCGGATTGAAGATTGAATGCCAATTCGGTCCCCCTGGCCTGCCCCAGGGTTCAAAGCCTCTCGCGAGGCCAAGCGCAAGAGGCTAAGCGACCAGCATGGCTGTTCGCACTCTCTTCGCCACGCACCTTTATCAAGCGTCAATCGACGATGACGCGCTGCTCGGCGAGCTGGCGCATTCGATCAGGACGCTCGCCACGGACGACGCGGCAGGCCGCCGCTGGAGCCGCGACAAGGGCTATCGCGGTTACACCAGCTATGCCTCGTTGAACGACCTGCCGCAGCGCGACCCCACGTTTGACGACCTTCGCAAATTGCTGTCGCGCCATGCGGCAGGCTTCGCCGGCGATTTGGCCTTCGATCTCGGCCGCAAGCCGAGGCTCGACAGCCTGTGGGTCAACCTCTTGAAGCCCGGCGGCCACCACGCCGGCCATATCCACCCCCATTCGATCCTGTCGGGCACGTTTTACGTCGAAGCGCCCAAGGGCAGCGGCGTCATCCGCTTCGAAGATCCCAGACTTCCGCAGATGATGGCGGCGCCGATCCGCAAGGCCGATGCGCCGGAGGATCTGCGCACCTTCGTCACGGTGGATCCGCAGCCTGGGTTGCTGCTGATGTGGGAAAGCTGGCTCCGGCACGAAGTGCTGCCGGGCCAGGCCAAGGCAGACCGGCTCAGCATCAGCTTCAATTTTGCCTGAAGCCCGTCTAAGGGCGGCGCTCAGCTTTCCCTTCAGGACGACCCATGGGCTTTAAATGCGGTATCGTCGGCCTGCCGAACGTCGGCAAGTCGACCCTCTTCAACGCGCTGACCGAGACGCAGGCGGCGCAGGCGGCCAACTATCCCTTCTGCACGATCGAGCCGAACGTCGGCCAGGTCGCGGTTCCCGATCCGCGGCTCGACCGGCTGGCGGCCATCGCCGGCTCGGCCAAGATCATCCCAACCCAGCTGGCGTTCGTCGATATCGCTGGGCTGGTGAAGGGCGCGTCGAAGGGCGAAGGCCTCGGCAACCAGTTCCTCGGCAACATCCGCGAGGTGGATGCAATCGTCCATGTCCTGCGCTGTTTTGAGAACGACGACATCCAGCATGTCTCCAACAAGGTCGATCCGATCGCGGACGCCGAAGTGGTCGAGACCGAGCTGCTGCTGTCGGACCTCGAAAGCCTCGAAAAGCGCGTCCCCAACCTGGTCAAGCGCGGCCAGCAGGGCGACAAGGAATCGAAGATCGCCGCGTCCGTGCTGAGCCAGGCGCTCGACCTGCTGCGCGAGGGCAAGCCGGCGCGCCTCACCAGGCCCAGGGACGATGAGGAAGCGCGGGTTTTCGCTCAGGCGCAGCTGCTGACCGCCAAGCCGGTGCTCTACGTCTGCAACGTCAACGAGGATGAAGCGGCCGGCGGCAACGAGCAATCGCAGCGGGTGTTCGACAAGGCTCATGGCGAAGGCGCCGAAGCGGTCGTCGTGTCGGCCGCAATCGAAGCCGACCTCATCACCATGGACATGGACGAGCGGCTGGCCTTCCTCGAGGAAATGGGCCTGCATGAAACCGGCCTCGCCCGCGTCATCCGCGCCGGATACGACCTGCTGCACCTCATCACCTTCTTCACTGTCGGTCCCAAGGAGGCGCGCGCCTGGACCGTGGAAAAAGGCGGCAAGGCGCCCCAGGCCGCCGGGGAAATCCATACTGACTTCGAGCGCGGCTTCATTCGCGCCGAAACCATCGCCTATGACGACTATATCGCGCTGAATGGCGAGGCCGGGGCGCGCGATGCCGGCAAGCTACGGCAGGAAGGCAAGGAATATGTCGTGAAGGACGGCGACGTCCTCCACTTCAAGTTCAACGTCTAGCGCAGCGCTTCGCGGAATAGCCCGATGCTGAGGGCTCCGGTCACGGCCACCGCGATCCAGCTGACGCTCTGGGCGATCTCATGAGTGCCAACGGTGACCTGGAAGTGGGTCATGATCCGATAGACGTGGACCAGTGCCATCAGTCCGAAGATGATGGCCGCTATCAGCGTGAATGGACGAGACATAACCCCTCCTCGCTAGAATTTGGCCCCCAGGCGTAGCCCAATCGTGCGCGGCTGGCCGGGCACGATCAGCGTGCGCATGCAGCTGCCGCATGCGACGCCGCGGGTCAGCTCGACATCCGCATCGAACAGGTTCGCGGCATAAAGTTCCGCTGACCACCTCGACCAGTCAATACCGGCCGAGAGGTCGAACACGGTCGAGCCCTTGACCTTGCCCAGCCAAGTGTTGGGATCCTGGATTGTCGGCGGCGCCCCGACGATCGCAATCAGCGTGCGCAGCGTTGCCGGGGCAGATCCCTGGTACGCAATGCCGGCCTGCACATGCGCTTTCGCGTCATCGAACACATGCCACGTATAACGACCTGTCGCAGCGCCCTTGAACTTGGGTGTGATTGGCAGACGGCGGCCGCTCGGCACCGAGATGAAGCTCAGGCTGCAATCATCGGTCGTATCGTCGACACCGCCGCAGATATTCCCGCTCGTCTTGGCGTCGGTGTAGGCCGCTGACGCGGTCAGTGAGAGGCCTTCGTAGCTATAGGCAAGGTCGGTCTCGACGCCGTTGATCTTGGCATCGGTGCCGTTGTGAATCTCCGTAAAGCTGTTGGCTCCCAGGAAGCTGAACTGGAATTTTTCCCACTTCTGGTGATAGATTGCGCCGTTCCACCGCAGCCGCCCATCGGCCAGCGTCGTTTTCCAGCCGAGTTCCCAATTGCTCAGGAAGTCCGCGTCATAGGGCGGGATATCACCGCGGCGATTGATACCGCCGGGGCGGAAACCACGCGACCAGGTCGCATAGAACATCAGGTCGTCGTTTGGCTTCCAGGTGCCGTTGAGGCGGTGAATGAAGCCGCTGTCCTTGACGCGCTTGGGGACCACCTTGCCGTTCTTGAAGTCGCCAAGGTTGGTACAGGGACCGCCAGACACTTCTGGCGGCAAGAGCGTCCGATCGCTCGCGTAGGTGTTGGTGTCGCGGTCAAAGAGCCGCTCTCCGCTCACGGTCCAGCATTGCGCTACGCCCGTGCGGTTGCTGCCCGCGGCGTTGGGAGGCGATCCGGAAAATGGCCCGTCACCGCCGTCCGTTGGATTCCGCCCAAAGCCGAAGAAGCCGATCAGCGTATTGTCGAACTTGTACAATCGGCCGCCGGCGGTCAGCGTGATCTGGGGGGTTAAGTCGTAGCTGGCTTCGCCGAATAGCGCATAGTCCTTGTCGACGCGCTTTTGCTGGGTCAGCCACAATGTTTCGGGAAAGCCATTCACCGACAGGAGCGGATCGAGGTTGTCGATCACATAGTCCTGGTGGATCAGGTTCGACTGGCGTTGATAGAATGCGCCGGCGATCACCCGGAACGGCTTGTCGGCTGGCGAAGCGACGCGGAGTTCCTGGCTCAGCTTCTTGAAATGGTCGGTGCCAAAAATGTGCTGGGCCGGGTCGATATTGTTGCCCGCAGCGTCCTGGTAATAGAAATAGCCGAGGCCCCCATAAGCCGCGTACAACTGGTCATATTGGTCGGCATAGTCGGTGTAGTCGCTATGCGTGAACGTTTTCCGGTCAAGGTAGGCGCCCGCATAGGTGATGTCGAAATCGGCGATCTTGCCTTCGACGGTCAGCGCGGCCTGGGTGAACTTGTCCTTACGCACCTCGTCGAAGAAGCGGTCGATGTTGAGATGACCTAGCTCGGGATCGAAGGTGAAGTTGCCGTCGGCCTTGAGATTCTGGTGAAAAATGGTCGGGGTGACCGTCCAATTATCGTCAAGGTCGATCTTCAGCGCGGCGCGGCCGCCATAGATCCGCTGGTCATTGAAGTTTTTCTCTTCCAGGCCGTCGTTGGTGATGGTGAAGTTGGGGATGTCGTCGCCGTCAAAATCCTCGTCGTCGTAATAGGTGCGCTCGCCGTGGATATTGTCGATGAAGCCGGCGTCCTTCTCGTAGAAGGCGACTCCGCGGAGCGCGATCCGATCGGTGATCGGAATATTGAGCATTCCGTCGAGCTTGCCGCCCCAACCGCCATGCGCGACCTTGTTGATCTCGCCGTCAACACGGCCAGCGGTGATGCCAAGCTCGGGCTTGTTGGTGATAATGCGGATAGTGCCCGCTTCGCTCGATGCGCCATATAGCGTGCCCTGTGGGCCGGCGAGGCTTTCGATCCGGGCAATGTCGTAGATGTGGACGTCAAGCGTTCCGCCAATGGTCGTAATCGGCTGTTCGTCAAGGTAGCTGCCGACCGACGGCAGGGAGCCCGAGTGGTTGCCGTCGCCGCCTGATGCCACGCCGCGCATATATACCACCGTCACGCCTGGCTGCGCGGTCTGGTAGGACACCGACGGAAGCTGCTTTGTATAGTCTTCGAAGTTGGAAATATTGAGCTGGTCGAGCCGCTTGGTGCCGATTGCCTGGATGCTAACCGGGACGTCCTGGAGGTTTTCCTCGCGCTTGGTGGCAGTGACGACGATGACATTGTCATTTTCGTCTTCGGTCGCTTGGGCAGTTGAGGGAGCCGGCTGCGCGACGGGTCCCTGCGCGGCACCTGTATCCTGCGCAAAGGCGGGTTGGACAAAGGCAGTGCTTGCAAGCAGGCCCAGGGTCAGCGCGCGGCCAAAGCGGATTGCGCGAAACGTCCGGTCAGTCATCAGTGCCCCCTCGAGACTTATGTGACGGAATAGCGGCAGAGGGAAATAAACTTGTCAACGGCAATCCGTTGCGGGAGCGGACCAAAAAGTCGGATTAGCGAATTAGCGTTGCAAAAACGACGCGGGCACCCCGGGATAGCATGCCAAAACGTCGCCGAGTGCTTCCTTCAACGGATCCAGATGCCGCTCATATCGCTGCCATTCCGCAGTTGCTTCGCGGTAGATCGGCTGCCGCACCTGCTCCGAACTCGCTGTCCTTACCGCGCGCTCGGTTTCGTGGAAGTTGAGGCAGGCAGGCTCGAATTCCAATCCAAGATAAGCCAGCATTGCCCGGATCTCGGCTTCGGTATCATCGACCATCCGTTCGTAGATCACGCGATGGACGCGGCCCGGAAGCACGGTGTCGACATGCGCCATCAGCCGCACATAGTCGGAATAGTATCGGCCAAGATCGGCGAGGTCGTAAGTGAAGGGCTGGCCGCGGGCAAAGTGCTGCCGGAAGTTGGAAAAGCAACAGCCGAGCGGGTGCCGCCGGGCGTCGATGATCCTGGCGTTCGGAAGGATCAGGTGGATAAACGGTACGTAGAGCCAGTTGTTGGGCAGCTTGTCGATGAACAACGGCTTTTCCGTTCGCCGCTGCACCGACACCCGCTTCAAATATTCCTCGCCCAGCGCGATGCGCTCGACCTCCGTCAATTTCAGCGTCGAACCGGGATAGCCATCGCTTTTCCGCGCCAGTGCCGGCAAGTCGGATAGCTCCGACGTCCCTTCGACCAGCGAGTGCGAAGACAATATCTGCTCCACCAGCGTCGATCCGGCGCGCGGCATGCCAACGATGAAGATCGGGTCCGGCGCGTCGCATCCGCCGCGGCGTTCGGCGAATGCTTCCCGACTGAATGTCTTGATCGCCTTGTCGACCGCCTCCGAGGTGGCTGTGCTGTCATATGGCTGGCCTTTTCGCCTGAGCGCATTGCCGGCGGCGAAATGGGCGAAGGCTTCGTCCGCACGCCCTGCGTCGTGCATCGCCTTGCCCATCGCGAAATCTAGGTGGAAGCGGTCCTCGTCGCTGAGATCTGACCCAGCCAGCGCGGATCGCATCGCGGCAACGTCTGCATCGTCGAATTTGACTGTCTTGAGATTGGCGAGGCTGAACCAGGCTTCGCCCAGCGCAGGCTGCAGCTCGATCGCCTTGCGATAGGCGTCGATACCTTCCGCCTGGCGGCCAACGGTCTTCAGCATGTGGCCATAGCTCATCCACACGCGAGGCTGGTTGTGCGCTTTGGCCAGCACGCCCTCATAAAGCTGGATCGCCTCATCGAAATCGCCCAGCCGGGCAACGGTCGCCGCCTTGAGATTGAGATGCCCGACCTGCTCGCCGTCCTGTTCGAACAGCTGGTCGAGTAGCGGTAGAGCCTCGGCCGGCCGGCCCATGCGTCCCAGCACCAGCGCCAGCTGCGCGCGGGCGGCGGTGAAGCCTGGCGCAATCTCGATTGCCCTCCTCAACAGATTTTCGGCGTCGCGCATCCTTCCGATGCGCCAGGCGAGCTCGGCCAGCATCCGGATAGCCTTGGCGTCGAACGGGTCTTCCTTGAGATGCGGCTTCAGCAGCCGCTCGGCGACGTCGAGGCGATTTTCATGCAAGGCCGTGGCGGCCTCGATCAGCCGCGGATGCCAGCGATATTTGCCCGTCGTCGCCACTGCTCATCCCTAGACCGGCGACTTGCGGTCCGCCAAGCGGGCACACAAAGTTTCATTTTGCCACTTTCTTTGGGCGGCCAAAGCGGCGATTAGGGACGCATGATATACTTCGAAGATTGTGAAGTCGGCACCGAGACGCTGTTCGGCCATTATGACGTGACCCGCGATGAAGTGCTCGAGTTCGCCCGCAAATATGACCCTCAGCCATTCCACCTAAGCGACGAGGCAGCGGCCAGGACGCATTTCGGCCGGCTGGCCGCATCGGGCTGGCATACCTGCGCCATGACCATGGCGGTCATCGCCCGCCATGTGGTCGATACCGAACAGGCCGGACTCGGCTCGCCGGGGATTGACGAGCTGCGCTGGCTGAAGCCGGTCTATCCCGGTGATCGTCTGACGGTCCGCGGCAAGGTGATCGAGAGCATCCCGTCACGCTCCAAACCGCACATCGGCGTCATCCGCAGCGAAAACACCGTCACCAATCAGGACGATGTCCCTGTGATGCGCTTCACCTCGATCGTGATGATGCAGAGGCGGCCTGAAGCCGCCCAAGCCTAATCCTCGCTTGCGCTGCTGTTGGCCCGGCCGTTGCCGCGGCTGGACCGGTCGGCGCGCATTTCGGACCGACGGCTCTCGCGGGCCGTTTGGCGTTCCTGGCGAGCGACCGAGCGCTGGGCGCGGCTGGTGTCGTGGTCCACGCGAGCCGAGGTCGTGGTGTTTTCGGTACGAACCACGCGCTCATGCTGCCGATCGACATGGACCGGCTGGCCGAGCTGCTGGCCCTCGGTGTCCACGGTGGAACTTCCAGTGGCGCTTTGCTGGCGCGCAACGCGGTTGCTCCGCATGCGCGACTGGTCGCGAGTGAAGTCGCGCCAATTGTCGCGGATCACGACGGGCTGGCTGGTGGTGCCGGTCGCGAGGGCGCGGTCGCGCCGGGCTTGCCAATAGCGGCGCTGTGCGTCGGTCCAGTGATGCTTGTGGTGGTGACGGTCGTACACATAATAGCCGGTACCGGGGTAGTAGAAGTCGTCATACCAGCCCCAGTAGGGCGCATAAGCGAGGCTGTAGCCGGGATAGCCATAGCCGCCGCCATAACCATAGCCGGCGCCATAGCCGTATCCACCATAATAGGGGTCGTAATAGCCGGCGTTGCCGACGCCCATCGAGACACCGCTATAGCCATAGGGTGAGGTGCAGGCCGAAAGGCCAACCACGGCGGCAAATGCCAGGGCCGTCACGCGAAGTGGGTACGCTAACATATGTTTCTCCGAATCCACTGGAGTCGGAAAAAGCCTTGCGCCTCGTCGATTGAACCGGCTGTGAACCGTTCAAGCGCCGTTCAGTCGCGTGGCCGACTCAGCGCCCTTCGAAGGCGAACAGGCTCGCTACATCAATGGCCGCTTCAGACAGCGCCTTGCTGCCGCCAAGGTTGGGTAGATCGATCACGAAGCGCGCGCCGACGATTTCTCCCCCCGCCCGCTTGATCAGCCGCGCTGCGGCCAGCGCCGTCCCACCGGTCGCCAGCAAATCATCGACGATCAACACCCTCGCGCCCGGCGCACAGGCGTCGACATGCATCGCCAGCCGGTCGGTGCCATATTCGAGCGCATAATCCTCGGCGATGGTCGCTCCGGGCAGCTTGCCATCCTTGCGGATCAGCAGGAGCCCCGCCCCCAGCTTCACCGCCAGCGCGCCACCGATGGCAAAACCCCGCGCTTCGATCGCCGCGACCAGATCGATCGGCCCCTCGACCGTATCGGCCAGCGCCTCGACCGTGCGCGCAAAACCGCTGCCATCGAGCAGCAGCGTCGTAATGTCGCGGAACTGGATGCCGGGCTTGGGAAAGTCCGGGATGGTGCGGACCAGCGCCCTCAATTCAACTTGGACGCTGGTCACTGCAACCTCGCTTATTCGTCGATCCCGGCCTTTTTGCTGGCGCGGGTCCGCTTGGCCTTGTTCACTGGATCCAACGGACCAACCGGCGCCACCTTGCGCTTCGCCTCGGCCCAGATGTTCTGGTAGCTGAGATAGGCCAGGATAGTCGCCACAATCAGGAAGGCGAGCACCGCAAAGCCGGTCTTGTGGCGGCCCTGCAGGTTGGGCTCGGCTGTCCACATCAGGAAGGCGGCGACGTCCTTCGCCATCTGATCGACCGTCGGCTTCGGATTGCCCGGAGCGTAGGTCACCTGACCTTCGCTGGTCAGCGGCGGTGGCATGGCGATGTTCAAATTGCCGAAATAGGGATTGTAATGAAGGCTCGGAGGCGTCTTCGCCGCCGGGAACTTCTTGAGCAGCTCGGCCGGCTGGTTCTGATAGCCGGTGAGGATCGAATAGATGTAGGCCGGGCCATCGTGACGGGCCTTGGCCATCAACGACAGGTCGGGCGGAAGGGCATTGTTGTTGGCCGCACGCGCCGCCGTTTCATTGGCGTAGGGCGACGGGAAATAGTCCGACGGGACTGCCTTGCGGGTCGCCGGCTCGCCGGTCTCCGGGTTCACGCTGGGGACCTCGACCTGCCATTGGTTGGCGATCGCCTTCACCTCGGCCTCTTCATAGCCGAGCTGGTGAAGGTCGCGGAACGAGACGCGGGTCAGGCTGTGGCAGCCCGAGCAGACTTCCTTGTAGACCTGGAAGCCGCGCTGCACCTGCTGCTTGTCGAACTTGCCGAACGGCCCGTCGGAAGCGAACGCCACCTCCTTCGGATGGCGGTGGAATTCATGTTCGGCGGTCGGCGCGGGCGGCGACTGGAGATTGGTCGCGAGGGTGGTGCCGAAGGCCCAAAGTACGGCGAGGACGAATGCAGCGCCAACGACACGGGCAATCCAACGGATCATGAAACCTTACCCCCTTAATTCGCCGCGGCCGTCTGGCCGAGGGGCGCTGCTTCCCGCTTCTCGCCGTGCAGCACGCTTTCCGAAATCGAATTCGGCAGCGGCAGCGGGGTCTCATATTTGGAGACCAGCGGCAGGATGATCAGGAAGTGCGCGAAATAATAAGCCGTGGCGAGCTGCGACAGCGCGACATAGAGCGGCTCGGCCGGCGAACCGCCGCAATAGCCGAGAATGGCGACATCGAGCAGAAGCAGCCAGAAGAAGCGCTTGAATAGCGGGCGGTACGCGCCCGATCGGACCGGCGACTTGTCGAGCCAGGGCAGGAAGAACAGCAGCAGGATCGACGTGAACATCGCCAGCACGCCCCACAGCTTGGCATCGATGCCAAGGAAGTTCGACGTGAAGGCGCGCAGGATCGCGTAGAACGGCCAGAAATACCATTCGGGAACGATGTGCGCCGGCGTCGCCAGCGGGTTGGCGGGGATGTAATTGTCGGGGTGGCCCATATAATTGGGCGCAAAGAACAGCACCGCCGCATAGATCGTCAGGAACGCAGCTGCGAACCAGCCGTCCTTGGCCGTGTAGAAGGGGTGGAAGGGCAACGTGTCCTTCTCGCTCTTCACATCGACGCCGGTCGGGTTGCTCGAGCCAGGAATATGCAGCGACCAGATGTGCAGGATCACCACGCCGGCGATCACGAACGGCAGCAAATAGTGCAGCGAGAAGAAGCGGGTCAGCGCCGCCTGGTCGGGCGCATAACCGCCGAGCAGCCAGACGCGGATCGGCTCGCCAACGACCGGGAAGGCCGAGAAGAAGCCGGTGATGACCTGAGCGCCCCAGTAGCTCATCTGTCCCCAGGGCAGGACGTAGCCCATGAAGGCGGTCGCCATCATCAACAGGTAGATAACCAGGCCGAGCATCCACACCAGCTCGCGCGGGGCCTTGTAGGACCCATAGTAGAGGCCACGGAAAATGTGGATGTAGACGACGATAAAGAAGAAGCTGGCGCCGTTCATGTGAGCATAGCGCATCATCCAGCCGCCGTTGACGTCGCGCATGATGTGCTCGATCGAGTTGAACGCGCCGTCGGCCGAGGCGAAATACCACATCGCCAGGACGATGCCGGTGACGATCTGGATGGTCAGGAAGATCCCGCTAAGGACGCCGAAGTTCCAGCCGTAGTTGAGGTTGCGCGGCACCGGATAGCCGCCGCCGACTGCATTGTAGACGAGCCGCGGAAGCGGCATGCGGTCGTCGAACCATCGGCCCAGCTCGGTCTTCGGTTCGTAGGGCTTGGCCCATGCAAAGCTCATGGCGAAGTCCCCCTTAACCGATGGTCACGACAGTGTCGGACGTGAACGCATAGTCCGGCACGTGCAGGTTGAGCGGCGCGGGGCCTTTGCGGATGCGCGCCGC
>DATJKE010000033.1:0-7482 GCA_035491735.1 Sphingomicrobium sp. | reverse complement strand
TCGTCAGGCATCGCGGAACAGCGCGTGCTGCTCGACCAGCCTCCCCAGCCATGGGTGGTGAAGCATTAGGCTGAACCGGAAGCAGCCGTGGCCCAGGTCATGATGTTCGACGACTGTCTGCCCGGGTTCGATCCAGCGCGGTAGCCGCAGCCGTCGGCCGGCAATTGTAAGGAAATAATGATCGCTGATGAAACGCAGCCCATCGGCAAGCGCCTCAACCTTTAGGGCCATGCCGACACCGTGGCCGACATATTCTTCGATACCGGTGGCCCCGGCGAAGCGCTTGGCGCTGTGAATTACTTGCGGGAAGCCGTTACGACGGCCGTATAACCGGCTCCACACCTGCCCGCCGCTCCGATGATCCTCGCTGACACTAACCACCGCTGGAACATCGGTATCGCGGCTGACCGGCAACGGCGCGCCGATGATCCGCAGGATTTGGGCGAGAAGCCAACCCAAAACGGAAAAGTCGGTCCGCACCACCCGGCCGCGGTACAAAGCGACTGCATCCCCGCTCAGCCGCTTGGAGAACCGCTGCCGAACCGCCTGCGGCAGGGCGTCCCATGCTTCGCGGCCCATCAGCCTTCGAAACCGGAGGTCGAGCAGCGGGCGTAGCGCCCTCTCCTGCTCTTCCATTTCTCGAAGTGGCAGTGCCCCCATTGACGCTCACTCCCGTAGTGCGTGCCCGGCTGTTACTTGCCCCGGCCGAGAAAGCGGGTGACCTTCGAACCCATTTTGATGAAGGTCATCAGGGTCGATTTGGGCAGCCGCAGCATCTCGTCGTGCCAGTGCGACATGGTGGTGACGAAATCGAGCATCGCATGAAGCCGTTCGCGCGCCACCGGCGAGACGTCTCTGTCCGAATCCGCTTCGGCGGTCGCTGCCCTCAGCGCCGCCTCGGCCGGGTCGACCTCGCGGGCTTTCCGGCCACGGGCGATGCGAGTGACCATCTCCCAAATGTCAGTCTCGGCGGCGAAGTGGTCTCGCCGGTCGCCGAGCATCGGCACCCGGTGGATCAGGTGCCAGTTCAACAGCTCCTTGATCGAGGTCGAGACATTCGACCGGGCAATACCCAGCGTGTCGGCGATCTGCTCGGCATTGAGCGGCTGCTCGCTGAGATAGAGCAGCGCATGGATCTGAGCGACCGACCGGTTGACGCCCCATTGCCCGCCCAGGTCGCCCCAATGAAGGATGAAGCGGGTCATTGCCGGCGGTAGCGGCTTCCGCTCGGCGTCGTTCGCGGCCTGTTTCGCAATTTCTGTCATAACAGAAATATCTGATAACCCCGATCCCTTGTCAAGCACACAAGAGAAAGGGCCGCGAAACGAATGTCCCACGACCCTTCCTGATTGCTGGTGTCGGTCAATCGGTCAGCGAGGCCGGTACCTTGCCGCCATGCGTAGCAAGCTGCTTCATCACCGCCTTGTGCAGCCAGATGTTCATCTCGGCGCTGCCGTCCTTGTCCCCGGTGTAGCCGAGCTCGGTCGCGAGCTCCTTGCGGTTGTCGAGGCTGGAATCGATGCCGAGTAGTTTCAGCAGGTCGACGATCGACGTCTTGTAGTTGAGGTCCGGATTACCCTTCTCGCGGGCAATTGTCTCAAGCACCTGCTCCACGTCGACCGCTTGGGCCTGCGGTTGCACCTGCGTGGCAGTACCGGCCTGCTGGTGCGGCACCTGACTGATCGGAGTCGGTGTCGCATCGGGCGCGGGCTTCGCCGCCGCCTTGTGCCCGAATATCGCATCCTTGATTTTGCCGAAGATGCTCATGCCCGTTCTCCTCCTTCGGCGGCCCCATGAGCGGGGCCGCCGAAAGAAGAATGTACAGAGGCAGTTACAAGTTGCGGCCGCGATGCTCCGTTCATCGCACCCGCATCGCCGCCCGGCTGTATCGGACCTTAGTTGGATGAACCTCCATCCATGCCGGTAAAATGGCCGAGGAAGGCATAGACGTCCGAATATTCCTCGATGATCTTGGTGACGGGCTTACCGCTGCCATGGCCTGAACGGACGTCGATCCGGACGAGGTGCGGCGCCGGGCCCGTGCCGTCGGTATTCTGCAGTTTCGCCATATATTTGAAGCTGTGGCCCGGAACGACCCGATCGTCGGTGTCGGCAGTCACCGCGATCAGCGGCGGATAATCCTTGCCGCCCTTGATGTTGTGGTAGGGCGAATAGGCGAGTTCGGTGCGGAAATCGGCCTCCTTGGCCGGCACGCCATAATCGTCGACCCAGAACCGTCCAGCGGTGAACTGGTCGAACCGCAGCATGTCCATCACGCCCACTCCAGGGCTGACCGCGTCGAACAGGTCTGGCCGCTGGTTGGTTACCGCGCCGATCAACAGGCCGCCGTTCGATCGTCCGATCGCGGCGAGACCCTTGGGGGCCGCAATCCCGTTGGCCTTCAGATATTCGCCGGCGGCGATAAAGTCGTCGAACACATTCTGCTTGTTGGCGAGCCGTCCGGCGTCATGCCAGGCGTTGCCATATTCGCCTCCGCCGCGGATATTGGCGACGACATAGGTCCCGCCCCTCTCGACCCAGGCAATGTTGGGTGGGGAGAAGCCCGGCGTAAGCGAAATGTTGAACCCGCCATAGCCATAGAGAAGTGTCGGCGCTGGCCCGGTCGATCCCTTCTTTCGGACGATGAACATGGGGATCCGCGTGCCGTCCTTCGACGTGTAGAAGCGCTGTTCGACACTGATCGAAGCCGGGTCGAAAGTCAGCTTCGGCGCGGCCCATTCGCTTTCCGCTCCGGTCCTTACGTCATAGCGATAGATGGTCGCCGGGCGGTTGTAGCTGGCGAAGCTGAAAAAGGTTTCGCTATCCTTCTCGCGGCCGCCGAACCCGCTCACCGTGCCGATGCCAGGCAGCTGCACCGTCGACAGCAACTTGCCGTCGAGACCGTGGATGCGAGCCTCGCTCTTCGCGTCGACTAGATAGCTGGCCACCAGCCGGCCGCCGACCAGATTGACTTCGTCGAGCGTCTGCTGCTGCTCGGCAATTACCGTGACCGGAGCGATCGCCGCCTTTGCCAAATCGACCGCCACCACCTTCTTGAGCGGCGCGTCCTTGTCAGCCTGGAAAAAGAAGCGCGTGCCCTCGTTGCCGACGATGTACCATTGGTTGGTGAGGCCGGTGAACACGGCCCGCGGCTTGGCGCCCGGCTTCTTGAGATCGAGGATATGGACGTCGGTCTGGTCACCGGCGTCACTGGTCGTGATTACCAGCCAGCGGCCATCGTCCGTAACGCCCGCGGAATGCGTATATTTGGGCTGGTCTGGAGTGGCATAGACCAACCGGTCGGCCGACTGCGCCGTCCCAAGCCTGTGGAAATAGACGCGGTTGTTGAAGGTCGATTCCTGGTAGGCGTGGTTCGCCGGCTCAGGGAAGCGCGAGTAGTAAAAGCCGCTGCCGTCCTTGGCCCAGCTGACGCCGCCCGAATATTTCAGCCACTTCAACTCGTCGGACAGGATCTTGCCAGCGGCGACATCCATGACCTTGACGCTGCGCCAGTCGGTGCCGCCATCCTGAATGGAGTAGGCGAGCAGCTTGCCGTCCTCGCTTGGCGTCCATTCGGCAAGTGCGGTCGCGCCGTCGGCCGACCAGCCGTTGGGATCGATCAGCTGATGGGCTTCGCCGCTGACCCCGTCCCGGTAGAACAGTACGGACTGGTTCTGCAGGCCGCTGTTGTGGGTGTAGAAATAGCGGTTGGCGCGCTTCACCGGCAAGCCGAACCGCTCATAATCGTAGAGCTCGGTCATGCGCTGCTTGAGCGCAGCGCGAAGCGGCAGCGTATCGAGGAACGCGTTGGTGACCTTGTTTTCGTCCTCGACCCATTTCGCAACTTCCGGGTCGGTGCGGACGTCATTCTCCAGCCAGCGATAGGGATCGGGCACCTGGGTGCCGAAATGATCCTCGACCAGATCCACCCGGCGCGCCTGGGGATAGGCAAAGGCGGGCGCCGGAGCTGGCGCCGGTTCGGCTTCAGCCACCGCGGGCGGCGGTGGCGGGGGCGGAGCGGTCATACAAGCTGTGGTCGAAAGAAAGCCAAGCAACAGGATCCGGCGCATGAATGAGTCCCCACCTAAAAATATGTAGCCGGCACGCTAGCCGACGCCCTCATGATTTCAATTGCCGTTCGTCGAAAAGCCGCCGGGCGGAGTTGCCGGGGGCATGTTTGAATCCGCATTCTATTGGCCAGGCAGGCGACGCTGTTCGAACAATTGCGAAATATCAAAAAAAGGGCCGCCCTTGCGAGCGGCCCTTCAGTTTCAGTCTAAATTAGTAACCGCGGTAGGCGACCTGGTTGCGGCTGATGTTGACGTCGCTTACCTGGCCGCGATTATTGACCCTGCAGGTGAAGCGAAGGTCGGCCGACTGGCTGGCATTGTAACCGCGCTGGCCGTTGTAGCCATTGTTATAGCCCTGGTTGCCATAGGCATAGGCGCGGCCCGAACTGGCGACACCCGATACCTTGAGCGCGCCATTATTGCGGCGTTCGACATTGGTGATGCCAAGGACGCGTGCCGTCTGGCCGTTGTAGCCATTGGCGTAGCCCTGCTGATAGCCGTTATTCGGGTAGCCGTTGGCATAGCCATAACCCGGCTGGCCGCGGTAGGTGCCGCTGATCCGCTGCTCCGCGGCGGCGGCGCACATGCTTACGGCCTGGCGCTCATTGACCTGGGCATAACCATAGTTGCCCATCGGATACTGGCCGTAGCCACCGGTCACCGAATTGATGATGGCCCCGACTACACCGCCGTTCTGCTGCGGATAGCCGTACGGGTAAGGCTGCTGGGCCGCGACGGGCGCGGCAACTGCAATGATTGCCGCCAGGCCACTAGCGCCCATCATGATCTTTGACATGTTCGTCATAATAATAGCTCCTAATTTCCCGAATAATATTTCTTCTCGGGTAATAAAACGAAGCTAGGCCTTAATAGATGCATCAGATGTGAATTTAAAAACGTCCTCTCGTTCATCAAATATTTGATCAATAAAAAGGGCCCGCAAGCACATGCTTGCGAGCCCCGTTCTGTTCTCTCGGAAGGAAGGCTTAAGCTTCTACTTCGTCCTCGATCATCACTGGACCCGAGTCCTGACCCTTGGCGTCGACGTCGCGGTCGACGAATTCGATGATTGCGATAGCCGCTGCGTCCGAGGAGCGGATGCCGGCCTTGATCACGCGGGTGTAGCCGCCGCTACGATCGGCGTAGCGCGGGCCGATGACGTCGAACAGCTTCACCAGCTGGGCGTCGTCCATCAACCGGGCATGGGCCAGGCGGCGATTGGAAAGGCCGCCCTTCTTGGCCAGCGTGACCAGCTTCTCGACGTAGGGCCGAAGCTCCTTCGCCTTGGCGGTGGTGGTGGTGATCTGCTCATGCTTGATGAGCGCGGCCGCCATGTTGCGGAACATGGCCGCGCGGTGGGCCGAGGTGCGCTGCAGCTTACGGCCGGCGACGCGATGACGCATGATAGTTTTCCTTCGTTCGTCAGGGAGCCGTTCAAGGTACTCCCAGCCAGGCGCTGAAAAAGGGCAGCGCCCAAACCCTTAAAATCTGGGCCGAAGTACCACTTCGGCCCAAAGACGTTAGCCCAGTAGCTCCTGTTCGAGCTTCTTGGCCATTTCTTCGATATTTTCCGGCGGCCAGCCAGGGATGTCCATGCCGAGGCGCAGGCCCATCGAGGCAAGGACTTCCTTGATCTCGTTGAGGCTCTTGCGGCCGAAGTTCGGCGTGCGCAGCATCTCGGCCTCGGTCTTCTGGACCAGGTCGCCGATGTAGATGATGTTGTCGTTCTTGAGGCAGTTGGCCGAACGGACGCTGAGCTCCAGCTCATCCACCTTCTTGAGAAGGTAGCGGTTGAGCTGGTTGGTGTCAGCCGCCGTGCCTTCCGGAGTGCCGACAGCACCAGGGGTTCCGGCCATCGCCGCGGTCGGGATGGCGCGGATCTGGCTCTCGTCGAAGTGGACGAACAGCTGCAGCTGGTCCTGGAGGATGCGCGCCGAATAGCCGAGTGCGTCCTCCGGCGTGACGGTGCCGTCGGTCTCGATGGTCAGCGTGAGCTTGTCATAGTCAAGCTCCTGGCCGACGCGGGTGTTCTCGACCTTGTAGGCTACCTGGCGGACCGGGCTGTACAGCGCGTCGACCGGGATCAAGCCGATCGCGGCGTCGACCGGGCGGTTGCCGGCGGCCGGGACATAGCCCTTACCGACGTCGGCCGTAAGTTCCATGTTGAGCGTCGCGCCGTCGTCGAGGTGGCAGATGACGAGATCGGGATTGGTGATCTCGATGTCGCCGGTTGTGGCGATCTGCCCCGCGGTGACTTCGCCCGGGCCGGTGGCCGACAGCTGGAGCCGCTTCGGGCCCTCGCCTTCCATCTTCAGCGCGATCTGCTTCACGTTGAGGATGATGTCGGTAACGTCCTCGCGGACCCCCGCGAGACTCGAGAACTCATGCAGCACGCCCTCGATCTTGATCGAGGTCACCGCCGCGCCCTGCAGCGACGACAGCAGCACCCGGCGCAGTGAGTTGCCGAGCGTCATGCCGAAGCCACGCTCGAGCGGCTCGGCGACGAACGCCGCCTTGCGGCGAACGTCGGTGCCCGGCTTGCGCTCCAGCGCATTCGGCTTCTTGAGTTCCTGCCAGTTCTTTGCGTTGACGGCCATATTTCTTCCTTGGCAGTGCGGGGCGGTAGCGTCCTACCTAAACCCCTGATTTTGAACTTTTCTTCCTTCTGGTCGAAAGTACTACTCTCGACCAAAGGTTATACGCGGCGGCGCTTCGACGGGCGGACGCCGTTGTGCGGGATCGGCGTGACGTCGCGGATCGAGGTGATCTGGAAGCCGACCGCCTGCAGGGCGCGAAGAGCGCTCTCGCGGCCTGAACCCGGACCCTTAACTTCAACCTCAAGGGTGCGGACGCCATGTTCGGCGGCCTTGCGGCCGGCGTCTTCGGCCGCGACCTGCGCCGCATATGGCGTCGACTTGCGGCTTCCCTTGAAGCCCATCATGCCGGCCGAGCTCCACGCGATGGCGTTGCCCTGTGCGTCGGTGATGGTGATCATGGTGTTGTTGAAGCTGGCGTTCACATGCGCGACGCCAGAAGTGATGTTTTTGCGCTCGCGGCGGCGGAGGCGCTGTGGTGCTTGTGCCATTGGAAATCTACCTATTTCTTTAGCTTGAAAAGTGTCTCGCGACCGCCTCCCAGGCGGTCACTCGCTTACTTTTTCTTGCCAGCGATCGGCTTGGCCTTGCCCTTGCGGGTGCGCGCATTGGTATGCGTGCGCTGGCCGCGGACCGGCAGGCCCTTGCGATGACGAAGGCCGCGATAGCAGGCGAGATCCATCAACCGCTTGATGTTCATCGCCGTCTCGCGACGAAGGTCGCCTTCGACGGTGTAATCGGCGTCGATCGCCTCGCGAATGTGCAGCACTTCCTGGTCGGTCAGATCCTGGACGCGACGTTCCGGCGCAATCGACAGC
>DATJKE010000032.1:0-3244 GCA_035491735.1 Sphingomicrobium sp. | reverse complement strand
GAAGTCGGACACCACCGCATCGATCGGCATGCCCGCCCCTGCGATCATGATCCCGGTCTGGCCGGTTGCGCGAAAGGTGACATCGGCGCCGCGCGCTTCCAGCCCGCGAGCGATCGACAGCGCCGTATATTTCTTGCCCAGGGCGCAATCGGTGCCGACCGTCAGCAGCCGCTTGCCGCTGCGTTTCCGGCCGGTTGCAATCGGGATTTTGGCCGGCGGGACTCGCACGTCGACAAGCCGGCGGCCGAGCATTTCGGCCGATGCCTTGAGCTGCGGGATATCCGAAAGCCTGGCGTGCATTCCTGATACGATGTCGAGCCCCGCTTTAAGCGCGTCAAGCAATGGGGCGATCCAATGCTGCGGGATTGCTCCTCCCGGCGTTGCGACGCCGATCAGCAAGGCCCGGGCACCCTTGGCATAGGCTTCCTTGCAGCTCAGCCGCGGAAAGCCGGTGCTTACCGTAGCTCCAGGCAAAGCAAGCTCCCCGATACATCGGTCAGGGGCCCAATCGCACAAGCCAAATGCAGTCTTGGCATAGCCCTGCTCGACCGTATCGCCCAGGAATAGCAGATATGGTCCGAGCGGGGCAGCCTCATTGGCGGCAAGGCGCGCCGATCGGTCTATTGGATCGGCCGCGCCTCCCATCAGACTATAGGCCTGCAGTCAGGCTGATGCCGATCGAGCGGGGGCGAATGACGCCGGTATTCATTGCGCCATCCGGATTGAGCGGGAAGGGTCCGAACACGGTCGTGCCATTTGTCGACGTCCGGCCTGCGCTGTTGAACAGGTTCCGGGCATAAGCGTCGACCTGGAACTTGCCGAAATCCAGCCCGGCTCGAACGTCGACGACCTGATAGGCGTCGAGCTTGCGCTGATGGCCATTGGCAGCACGGAAGGCTGCATCATAGCTGGCGGTCTGGCTCGACAGGTGCCGAAGCGACGCCCCGACGGTTGCGCCAATGGATCCACTCAAAGGCCAGCTGTAGTCGCCGTTAAGGGCTGCGCTGAACTTCGGCGTGAAGGGCAGCTGGTCGCCCTTAAATCCGGACACGGTAACGCCAATTGGCGGCAAGTCCTCGGTCAGGCGCGCGTTGGTGTATGCAGCATTGGCCGACAATGAGAGACCGCGGACTGGCCGTGCCGTTGCAGTTAGTTCAAAGCCATCGCTCTTGGCCCTGCTGCCATTGGTATTGACGTTGAAGTTGGATACCGTCGCAATGAGCTGGATGTCCTTCCAGTCGATGTGGAAGGCTGCGGCATCCACGCTGAACCGGCCGTCAGCGGTCTGGGCCTTGATGCCCGCTTCATAGCTGATCAGAGAGTCGGAATCGTAGCTCTGCACCTCGGGCGGCGCACCTGGCGGCACTACGTTTGGACCGCCTGGACGGAAGCCCTTGGCGACACGGGCGTAAATCGAGGTATTTTCGTTCGCCTCGAAACGAGGCGCCACCGAGAAAGTGAACACATTTTCGTCAGACTTGATGGTCGGGAACTGGTTGAATCCGCCGGCGAGAATGCCGTCGCTCACCTGGGTGGCCGATTGCTTGTTGTGGCTGTAGCGGCCGCCAAGGTCGAGGTGGAATTGATCGGTAAAGTGAACCGTCACGTCAGCAAAGCCGGCGATTTCCTTATACTCGGAATCTACCCGCGCGAGGCCAAGGAGCGGACCGGCAATCGGATCGAGCGTTCCTGGCTGTACCGCGATGAAGTTCTGGTCGATCAGGCCGTCCTCGCTCGTATAGTAAACGCCGGCAAGCCAATCCAGAACATGGGACTCACCCGTGAGACGAACCTCCTGCGTGAACTTTTCCGAGTCCGTCGACTGCGCCTGGAAGAACTCGTTCGGTGGATAACCAAATGACAAGTCTATGAGGGTGCTCAGCGGGAATGTTAGGTCCGCCCGGAAATCCTGCTTTTGCGTGGCATAGCTGGTCGACGTCGTGAGGTCGCCAAAGCCGAGATCGAACGTTCCTGTACCGTTGTACACGCGGTATTTGACGTCCGAGAATTGCGGCACGAACTGCGATTGGCTGAGCTCGCCGTAGAGACGCTTCAGCGTGTCAGGGTCGCTTGCAACCACGGTCGGAGCGTCGGCTTCGATATTCTGGGCAAGCGCGGTCAGGCGGATCGATATCTTGTCGGTCGGCGCGAACAGCAGCGACGCACGTCCGCCAAAGCTCTTGCTGTCGTTGATGTTCTTGTCCTCATCGTCAGTCAACACGCGGCCGAACAGATCCGGCGCGCTGGTTCCGATCGAGTCGATGAAGCCGCCATATTTGCGATAGGATCCGGTCGCCCGGAACGCGATCGTATCGCTCAGAGGGGCATTCACGACCAGATTGCCCTGATAGCCCAGTTCTCCGCCTTTGGTGGTTTCAATGCCCACCCGGCCCCGCGCCGTAAATGCTGAAGTCGAGGGCTGCTTGGTTACGAACTTCAGCACGCCGCTAAGTGAGCTTGCCCCGTAAATCGTACCCTGAGGGCCGCGCAGAACCTCGATGCGGTCGAGGTCGAACGTGTCGAAGTCACCGGCAAGGACCGCGCCATTGACGAGGCCGCTGCTCGAGCCAAACGGCGTTTCGTCCATGTAGACGCTAACGGTCGAAGCAACGCCGCCGGAATTGACGCCGCGAGCGATCAATCGCCCTTGGCCTGGGGTGCTTTGGTTGAGCTGGAGACCGGGGACTAGCTTCAGATAGTCTTGGAAATTGCTTGCATTCTGGTCTTCCAATGCCGAGCCGGACACCACAGAGATCGATTGCGGCACGTCAATCAGCAACTGCGTGCGCTTGGTTGCCGTGACGACGATTAGCTCGCCTTCTTCTTTTGCTTCGGGTGCCGGAGCTGCTTCTGTGGTTTGAGCGGCAGCGGCAGTGGTGACTGAAGCTGCTGCTAGATCCTGCGCCTGGGCCAAAGATGGCGTTGCAAAAGCTGCCAGCGCGGTGGTCACCAGCAAGGCGGTACGGCCATTGATCATCATTTCCTCCCCTAGTTGGCGTCGCCGGCTCTTCGTCCGCTGAGCGCCCGGAAGCCGGCACGGACTGCCGCTCCCATTAATCCCAATAGAGACACTATTGTCCTGATTAGAAAATTGTCAATCCACTTCGGCTGAAACTTTCTCAGGAGCCGCTGGATCGGCAACCACGCTCACTCCGCGCAGCAGGATTGCCGCCAAACCGGCAATTGCGGCGAGCAGCAGAAAATAGGTTGCCGGCGTGAAGCGGCTCCACAATGTACCGACCAA
>DATJKE010000031.1:0-5097 GCA_035491735.1 Sphingomicrobium sp. | reverse complement strand
GGAACATGAGCGGCAAGCCGATCCTGTTGCCGGCGCGACATTGGATTAACCTAGCCGTGGGCCTGGCTATCCTGTTCTTCCTCTACGGCTTCTTCGACAGCGCAAGTCCACTCGACTTCTGGACGCTGGCGGCACTGAGCTTCGCGATCGGCTTCCTGTTGATTGTGCCGATCGGCGGAGCCGACATGCCGGTCGTCATCTCGATGCTCAACAGCTATTCGGGGTGGGCCGCGGCGGCGATGGGTTTCACCCTACACAATACCGCGATGATCATCACCGGCGCGCTGGTCGGCTCGTCGGGCGCGATCCTCAGCTACATCATGTGCAAGGCGATGAACCGCAGCTTCATCAGCGTCATCGCCGGCGGGTTCGGCGCGGTCGCCAGCGGCGGCGAGGCGGCGGCGATCGACCGGCCCTACAAGCGCGGTTCGGCCGAAGACGCGGCTTTCCTGATGAGCCAGGCTGACAAGGTGATCATCGTTCCCGGATACGGCATGGCAGTCAGCCAGGCCCAGCACGCACTCAGGGAAATGGCCGATCAGCTCAAGAAGGAGGGGGTCGAGGTCAAATATGCGATCCACCCGGTCGCAGGCCGTATGCCGGGGCACATGAACGTGCTGCTCGCCGAAGCAAACGTCCCCTATGACGAAGTATTCGAGCTGGAGGACATCAACAGCGAGTTTGCCACCGCCGACGTCGCCTTCGTGATAGGTGCCAACGACGTCACCAACCCGGCGGCCAAAACCGACAAGAGCTCGCCGATTTACGGCATGCCGGTGCTCGACGTGGAAAAGGCTCGGACCGTCTTGTTCGTGAAAAGGTCGATGGGGGGCGTAGGTTATGCTGGCGTCGACAATGAATTATTCTATCGCGACAACACGATGATGCTTCTCGCCGATGCGAAAAAGATGGTCGAGGAGATCGTCAAGTCACTGGGTTAACAGCGCTATCCCTGCTAACCCCGAGGCAAGATTCGCATCTGGGTTAAAGCCCCCAGCCGGACTCGCCGGTAGGGGAGTCTGGGAGATTGGGGCGTTGAAGAAACTGGGTATCATCGGCGGGACCAGCTGGACATCGACCGCGCTTTATTACGAACAGATCAATCGCGGCATCGCCAAGCGACTTGGCGGACTGCACAGCGCGGTGCTGAGCATTGAGAGTCTTGACCTTGCCCCGTTCGCAACGATGCAGCAGGCGTCCGATTGGGCAGGGGTCGCGAAGACCTGCATCGATGCAGCGCAGCATTTGAAGGCCAGCGGGGCGGAGGGATTGCTTCTGGCTTCCAACACCATGCACAAGGTCGCGGAAGAGATAGCCGACACCGTCAAGCTGCCGATCTTGCACATCGGAGATGCCACGGCGGACAAGGTAGTTGCGGACGGCCGCAGTAGGGTCGCGTTGCTGGGGACTCGCTTCGTCCAGTCCGAGCCGTTCCTCCGCACGCGCTACGAGCGCCGTGGAATTCAGCTGGTCGACCTGAACCCGCTGTGGAAGGCCGAGGTTGACCGCATTATTTTCGAGGAGCTCGCCGCCGGACGCGTCGTGCGCGACAGCCAGCGCAAGTTGAAGACGCTGATCACCGAGCTCGCCAAGCAGAAAGTTCAGGCGGTCGTGCTGGGATGCACCGAGCTGGCGCTAGCGGTCGACACGAGAGCCAACGTACTGCCGGTCTATGACACGACGGCGATCCATGCTCGCATGGCGGTGGAATGGATGCTCGAGGAACAGGAAGAGGCCAGGGCCGCGGCCTAGCCGGAGACTTCTTCGCGCGTAGCCAGTTCCGGATTGCTGATCAGAAGCACTGCGGGGAGCGCAAACGCCAGCAAAGTGTAGGCCAGCCTAAGGCTATTCGGCGCATCCAGGAGCCACAACGGCGCAACCACCGCTGCCGCCAGGAACAGCAGCAGCACGAAGGCACGGGCCTCGACCGCTTCGCTTTCGATTACGTCGATCTTGGTGCGGTCTTCCGCAAGCTGGCCGAGATGCCGCACGATCCGGCTGGCGGTGTGCGTGCACATGCCGGGCACGAAAGCGTGGATAATTGCAGCAAAGCCCGCCGCCGCCGCCAGCAAACCGAAGGTCGTAGCGAAGCGAAAGTGCTGCCAATAGCCTTCGCCGGCAAATCGAAGATGGGCTCTGGACTGAGCGATCATGGCGCGTCCCTCGTCAAAATCGAGACGAAGCGGCCAGAAACCCGTATCCCTGTCAATTGAGGATCGTTTCGGTTGTCGGCGGGCGACATGTTCGCCGCGCTCAGTTGATGACTGGCCTCTGAGGCCCGCCCCTCCTACATCATGGAATATGGATCGAACGCCTGCTGGCCGGCCCGATCATCCGGGATCGAGCGACCGCTTCAATGAGGAGAAGGCGACCTTCGCGCTGCGCGGGGCGGACGCTCCCGACCTCGAGGCGGGGGTCAAGGCTATCCGCGAAGTACTGAAGACCTTGCCTGTCCGGCCGGGCGTCTATCGCATGCAGGATGCCAAGGGCGACGTGCTCTATGTCGGGAAGGCGAGGGCGCTCAAGAACCGGGTGACCAATTACACCCAGGTTACCAAGCTACCGAAGCGGTTGCAGCGGATGGTCTCTCAAACCCGTGCAATGACGATAGTTACGACGCGAACTGAGGCTGAGGCGCTGTTGCTCGAGGCCCAACTGATCAAGCGCTTCCGGCCGCCCTACAACGTCCTGCTGCGCGACGACAAAAGCTTCCCTTTCATCCTGTTGCGCGAGGACCATCCGTTCCCGCAGGTGCGCAAACACCGCGGGGCGCGGCGGGCCAAGGGACAGTATTTCGGCCCCTTTGCAAGCGCCGGATCGGTCACAAGCACTCTTAATGCCCTACAGAAGCTCTTCTTGCTAAGAAGTTGTTCTGACAGTTTTTTCGCTAACCGAACGCGGCCCTGTCTGCTCTACCAGATCCGGCGCTGTTCGGCGCCCTGCGTCGGCCGGATCACGGAGGCGGATTATGGCGAACTGGTCCAGGATGCGAAACAGTTCCTGGCCGGCAAGTCGACCGGGGTCCAGGCGCGGCTCGGCAAGCAGATGGCCGAAGCGGCCGAGAAGCGGGACTTTGAGCTCGCCGCCGTTTATCGCGACCGGCTCCGGGCGCTGACCTATGTCCAGGGTAGCCAGACCGTCCATGCGGAGGGCCTTGGCGACGGCGACATCTTTGCGCTCGCTTCAAAAGCCGGGCAAATTTGCATCCAGGCCTTCTTCATCCGCGGCGGTCAGAATTGGGGGCACCGCAGCTTTTTCCCTGCCCATACGGCGGATGTTCCCGAGCAGGAGGTGCTGAGTGGGTTTCTGATGCAATTTTACGAGGATGTTCCGCCGCCTCGGCGCATTCTGATCGATCGCGAACTGAGCGAAGCAGCGCTGATCGCCGAGGCGCTTTGCGAGCGCAGCGGACAGAAGGTCGAGATTGCGCAGCCACAGCGCGGCGCCCGCCGCAAGCTGATCGAGCAGGCCCGGCGTAATGCCGAAGAAGCGCTGGAGCGCAGGATGGCGGAATCGACGACGCAGGGCAAATTGCTGCAGGAAATGGCCGAGGTGTTCGAGCTTCCCGAGCCCCCGCGGCGGATCGAAGTCTATGACAACAGCCACATCATGGGCACCAATGCGACCGGAGCGATGATCGTCGCCGGGCCAGAAGGGTTCCGCAAGAACGCTTATCGCAAATTCAACATCAAGTCCGGCGTCACGCCCGGCGATGACTTCGGAATGATGCGGGAGGTTCTGGAGCGGCGCTTTGCCCGCTTGGAAAAAGAGGACCCGGAGAGAAGCGGCGGCGAATGGCCCGACTTGTTGCTGATCGACGGCGGCAAGGGCCAGGTATCCGCCGTGACGGAAATTCTTGAGGAAGCTGGGGTCAGCGACGTCCCGATCGTCGGCGTCGCCAAGGGGCCCGACCGAAATGCCGGGCGTGAGGTGTTTCACCTGCCGGGCGGGCGCGAAGTGACCTTTCCTCCCAACAATGCGTTGCTTTTCTACCTGCAGCGGCTGCGCGACGAAGCCCATCGCTTTGCTATCGGCACGCATCGCCAGAAGCGAGCCAAGAGCCTAACCACGTCAACGCTCGACGAGGTTCCTGGCATCGGCCCCAACCGCAAGCGCGCATTGTTGATGCACTTCGGCACGGCTCGGGCGGTGAAAGGCGCGGCGCTGGAAGATCTGGAGCGCGCACCAGGTATCAGCGGGGCGATGGCGCGTCAGATCTATGACTATTTCCATCCCCGCGGCTGATGCGTCTCGACACTCATGCCATCGTCGTCGCACTCCGCCCCCATGGCGAACATGGGGCGGTGGTGCGGTTAATAACGGCGGAGCATGGCTTGCTGGCCGTCTATGTTCGCGGGGCTCGGGGAAGGCGGCTGAGGCCGATCCTCTTGCCAGGCAACCAAGTAGAAGCCTCGCTATCGGCGCGGACCGACACCCAGTTGGCGCAGGCGACAGTCGAACTGGTGCACAGTCGAGGGCCATTGCTTCAGGAGCCATTGCCGGCCGCGGCGATCGACTGGATCTGCGCCCTGACCGCCACTGCGTTGCCAGAGGGCCAATCCTATCCACGCCTTTATCAAGTTTTCGACGGACTATTGGCGGCGATCGAGGCTGCGCCTTCGGCCAGCGGCTGGGGCGCCGCATTGGTCAGATATGAATTGCTCGTTCTTGCCGAGCTTGGTTACGGGCTGGACCTTGACCGTTGCGCCGTGTCGGGGGGCAATGATGACCTGGTCGCGGTCAGCCCCCGATCGGGCCGGGCGGTGAGCGCCGCGGAGGCCGAACCCTATGCCGGCAAGCTACTACCGTTACCCGGATTCGTCCGCGCCGGCGGAACTGCATCCTGGCCGGACATTTTGAACGGGCTTGAACTAACGGGCCATTTCCTGCTGCGCGATGTACTTACAGACCGGTCGGCACCGGTTGCCGAAGCACGATCTCGGTTGGTTGAGCGCTTGCGCCGGGCAGCCGGTCGGGCGTAGCGTTAACCATGGCCGTTGACACGCTTGCGCTGCTGTTTCCTCACGTTGCGGTCAGCGGCGCGCTCACGGTGCGTGTCGCGGTCAGCTACCTGCCGGAGCAGTCGGCGCCTGATCA
>DATJKE010000030.1:0-7641 GCA_035491735.1 Sphingomicrobium sp. | reverse complement strand
TTCCGACATGCGCAGGCCGAGCCGCTGGGCCACCTGGTAGAGCTTGTCATACGTCAAGGTCAGCCGGTCATGCTCGACCTTCGAAAGGGTCGAGACCGGAATGCCGCTCTTCTCGCTCATCTGCTTCAGGGTCCAGCCTTCGCGGTTGCGCACCCCGCGCAACAATGCGCCCAAGGTTGGAACTTCCGAAGCCATTTACGCAGATTCCTTTCCAGTTGACGAATTTTCTAATCAGGATAACAGTGTCCCGATCAGAACAATAGCACCAACTCTATTGGCTGGCGCTGGCCGGGGCAATCCCGGCGACCAGGGGAGGAAGAAACCGTGAGAAAATGGCGAGGAATTGCCTTTGGGCTGGCGGCGATTGCCGCCGGAACTGCCGTAGCCCAGCAGGTCGTCAAGCTTGGGCCCGATACGACCGTGGGCAAGCCGTCGTTAACAGCAGCCGCTCCGGGCGCTACTCCGGCGGCGTTGCCGGCTGGCGGCCATGAACTCAACAAGACCGACGTCGACGCGTGGCTCGATGGATACATGCCATACGCCATTGCGCGCGGCGACATTGCCGGAGCGGTGGTTGTCGTCGTCAAGGATGGCCAGGTGCTGACCGAGCGCGGCTATGGCTTCTCGGACATCGAGAAGCGCACGCCTGTATCGCCCGAAACGACGCTTTTCCGACCAGGCTCCATTTCCAAGCTGTTCACTTGGACGGCGGTCATGCAGCTGGTCGAACAGGGCAAAATCGACCTCGACGCGGACGTCAACACCTACCTCGATTTCAAGATTCCGCCGCGAAACGGCAAGCCGATCACCATGCGCAACATCATGACGCATACCAGCGGCTTCGAGGAAACCGTGCGGCACCTGATCCATGACGACACCGTCCCGGTCGTGCCGCTGGATGAATTTGTGAGGGTGAGCCTACCGAACCGCGTGTTCGACGCCGGCACGACGCCAGCCTATTCCAACTATGCGACGGCTCTGGCGGGCTACATTGTCGAGCGCCAGTCCGGCCAGTCGTTCGACGACTATGTCGACCAGCACATCTTTCAGCCGCTCAACATGAAATATGCCAGCTTCCGGCAGCCGCTGCCGAAGAACCTCCAGCCCTTCATGTCGAAGGGATACAAGGGCGCTTCGCAAAAGGCCGAGCGGTTTGAGATCGTCGATCCGGCCCCGGCGGGAAGCCTGTCGGCGTCGGGCGCGGACATGGGCAAGTTCATGATCGCCCATCTCAACAATGGCGCCGGACTGCTGAAGCCAGAAACCGCCAAATTGATGCACGATTACCGCTACGACGTGATTCCGGGCCTTAATCGGATGGCGCTGGGCTTTTATGAGCAAGGCATCAACGGCCATCGCGGCATCGCCCATGGCGGTGACACCAGCCTGTTCCACTCCGACCTGACCTTGTTCATCGACGATGGCGTCGGACTGTTCGTGTCGGTCAACAGCGCCGGCGGCGAGGGCGCTCCCCGTGCGCTCCGCGAGCGGCTGTTTGATGAGTTCGGCAACCGCTATTTCCCCGGGAAGCCGGTGACGCCTAGAGTCGATGCCGAGACCTCCAAGAAGCACGTCCAGCAACTTGCGGGCAGCTACTTCAACAGCCGCGGCATCCGCAGCAAGTTCCTGCACATCCTTGACCTTGTCAGCCCGGTTGCAATCGGCCCGGACGAGGATGGCAAGCTGTCGGCGCCGATGGTCACCAATACCGGCAACAAGCCGCGCCGCTGGGTCGAAATCGAACCGTATGTCTGGAAGGACCTGGATAGCGACGAGAAGTTGGCGGCGAAGGTCGAGGACGGCCAGATCAACCGCTGGAGCTTCGACACGGTTTCGCCATTCATGATGTTCGACCGGGCGCCCTGGTACAAGGATCCCGCCTGGCTCGCACCGACCTTCTTTACCGCGATCGGCTTGCTTCTGCTCGCAGCGCTTGCCTGGCCGGCCGGCGCGATTGCCCGGCGCAGGTACAAGGTCGCGAACGCCTACGATGGCCGCAGGCTGAAGCTTCAGCGGATCTGGCACGGCTGGCAATGGCTCTCGCTGGCGACGCTCGCCGGTTGGGCAACCTTCATCGGCGTCGGCTTCTCGAGCCTGTCGCTGCTCGGAGGCCCGCTGGATCCGCTGCTCATCGCCATCCAGGTCCTGACGCCGATCGCATTCCTTGGCCTGCTCTTGCTGGCTGGCTGGAACCTGCGCCAGGTCTTCCTTGAGAAGCGGCGGTGGTTCGTGAAGCTTTGGGCGGTCACGCTGCTGCTATCCGCCGCGGTGATCGCCTGGGTCGCCTTTGCCTTCCATCTCGTCGGCTTCGGCACCAACTACTGATGCAAAGGCTTGAGTTGGATGTGAGCGTCGAAACGCTGCAGCTTGCGCAGCCGTTTCGGATCTCGGGGCATGTCTTTACCGGTTCGGACGTCGTCGTGGTTACCCTTTGCGACGGCGACCGGACTGGTAGAGGCGAGGGCGGCGGCGTCTACTATCTCAATGACGACGTCGCCCACATGCTCTACTCGATCGGCGGGGTCCGGTCAGTCATCGAAGCAGGCCCGACCCGGGAAGAGCTGCGTTCGATCATGCCGGCTGGCGGCGCCCGCAACGCGGTCGATTGCGCGCTGTGGGAGCTCGAGGCCGCGAGGGCGGGAGTGCCGGTGTGGCAGCTGGCCGGCCTATCGCCGCCCCAGCCGCTGAGGACGACTTTCACGCTTGGCGCGGACGAACCGGAAGTCATGGCGGAGGGAGCGCGGCGCTACAGCCACGCCCGTTCAATCAAGGTCAAGCTGACGGGCGAGCTGGACCTCGACATTGCCCGGGTGACGGCGATCCGCGCAGCACGGCCGGACGTTTGGCTTGGCGTCGATGGCAATCAGGGCTTTATCATCGATCAGCTCGACGAACTTGTTGCAGCCCTTGTCGAGCAGCAAGTCTCGCTCCTCGAACAGCCGCTCGCGCGGGGCCGTGAAGCCGATCTCGATGGTTACAAGTCGCCCGTTCCGATCGCCGGGGACGAGAGCCTGCTGACGCTGGACGATCTGCCGGCCGCGGTAGGCCGCTTCGACGTCGTCAACATCAAGCTCGATAAGTGCGGCGGACTTACCGAAGGCCTGCTGATGGCAGAGGAGGCGCGCCGCCTCGGCCTTGGCGTCATGGTCGGCAACATGGTCGGATCCAGCCTTGCGATGGCTCCGGCGTTCGTCCTTGGCCAGGGTTGCGACATCGTCGACCTCGATGGCCCAACCTTCCTTGCTGAGGATCGGACGCCAAGCGTGGTTTATGAAGACGGCAACATCATCGCCGGCCCTGAAGTCTGGGGCTCGGGCAAGGTCACAGTCGAGTGAACGACGAGCGCATGTGGTTCGGCCAGCCGCGTGGCCTCACCGTCCTGTTCCTCACCAATATGTGGGAGCAATTCTCCTATTATGGGATGAGGGCGCTGCTGGTCTATTACATGACCAAGCAGCTGCTGATCGGGCAGGCGCAATCTTCGTTCATCTACGGAACCTACACGGCCTGCGCCTATTTCACGCCGATCATCGGCGGCGTTATCGCCGACCGATATCTGGGCAAGCGGCGGGCGGTAATTATCGGCGCCAGTGTCATGGCGCTGGGCCATTTCATGATGGCCTTCGAGCCGCTGTTCTATGCGGCCCTGGCGGCCATCGCAGTGGGCAACGGCCTGTTCCTGCCCAGCCTGCCAAGCCAGGTCGGAGACCTTTACAAGCGTGACGATCCGCGCCGCGGCTGGGCGTTCAACGTCTATTATGTCGGCATCAATATCGGCGGCTTTTTGGCGCCGCTAATCTGCGGGACGTTGGGCGAGCTTTATGGCTGGCACTATGGTTTTGGCGCCGCAGGTGTCGGCATGGTCGCGGGGCTTTTGATCTATCTTTCGGGGCAAAAATATCTGCCCGTCGAGCAAGCGAAACAGGCGGCCGCCGACGCCGGCGATCGAACCGGCTTTGACCGCCACACCATCTTGGTGCTGCTCGGGATTGGCCTTTGCGTCACCGTGTTCCGCGCAGCCTATGAGCAGGTTGGCAACACGGTAGCGCTGTGGGCCGACAGCGGCGTCGACCGCGCGGCTGGCGCATTCGAAATCCCAATGACCTGGTTCCAGTCGCTGAATCCGCTGTTCGTCATGATCATGACGCCGCCGCTGCTCGCTTACTGGCGGCGGCACATCCACCGGGAAACGCGGGCGTCGCTTATCCGCCGGATGGCGACGGGGGCGATGATCGTCGGGGCATCGTACCTGCTGCTGGCGGTAGTGGAAGCGATGAGCGGAGGAGCGTTGGCCAGTTGGGCCTGGCTTGCGCTGTTCTTCCTGGTCTTCACTTTCGGCGAGCTGTTCATTCTGCCGACCGGGCTGGGCCTGTTCGCCCGGCTCGCACCGCCGCACCTTGGCGCGACCACCGTCGCGTCCTGGTTCCTGGTGATCTTCAGCGGCAGCCTCAGCGCCGGATTGGTCGGTACATTGTGGAGCCGCTTCACGCCGGCAACCTATTTTCTGCTGCTCGCCGCAATTGCCGGTTTGGCGGCAATCCTGCTGCGCGGAGTGAGCGTGGTTGCCGATCCAGCGGCCCCTGAGAAAGTTTCAGCCGAAGTGGATTGACAATTTTCTAATCAGGACAATAGTGTCTCTATTGGGATTAATGGAAGCGGCAGCCCATGCCGGCTTCCAGGCGCTCAGCGGACGAAGAGCCGGCGACGCCAACTAGGGGAGGTAATGATGATCAACTGCCGCACTGCATTGCTGTTTTCATCCGGCATTGCCGCACTTCTGGCCAATACGCCGGCGTTTGCCGCGCAGGAGGCCGCGGCTGCTGCCGCGCAAACTACCCAGGCAGCTCCGGCGCCGGAAGCCAAGGAGAGCGACGGCGAGTTAATCGTTGTCACGGCGACAAAGCGTGCCAAGTTGCTGATTGACGTGCCGCAATCGATCTCCGTCGTTTCCGGTTCGACGCTGGAAGAACAGAATGCCAGCAATTTCGCCGACTATCTGAAACTCGTGCCCGGACTTCAGCTGAACCAAAGCACGTCCGGACAGGGCAGGCTTATCGTTCGCGGCGTGAACTCCGGAGGCGTTGCCTCGACTGTCGGCGTCTATATGGACGAAACTCCGTTCGGTTCGAGCAGCGGCCTCGTCAACAGCGCCGTCCTCGCCGGCGACTTCGACACGTTCGATCTCGATCGCATCGAGGTCCTGCGCGGCCCGCAGGGAACGATTTACGGCGCAAACTCACTGAGCGGCGTTTTGAAATTCGTGACCAAGCAGCCGTCGACGACCGGCTTTACGGCACGTGGCCGAGTTGGGCTCGAAACGACCAATGACGGCGAACTGGGCTATCTCGCCAACGCCGTTGTCAATGTCCCACTGGGTGAAACGGTCGCGGTTAGGGCAACAGGATCCTATCGCAAATATGGCGGCTTCATCGACTCGATCGGCAGCGGCGGCTCCGACCTCGACAAGGACATCAACGATTCGAAGACCTTCGGCGGTCGGGTGTCCTTGCTGTTTGCACCGAGCGACAAGGTGTCGGTGCGCCTCACCGCCCTTGCTCAGAATATCGAAGCGGACGCTCCGTCGATCATTGAGAGCGATCCAAATACGCTGAAGCGCCTGCATGGCGATCTCACCCAGTCGCAGTTCGTGCCGCAATTCTCAGACGTCAAATACCGCGTCTACAACGGAACGGGCACATTTGATCTTGGTTTCGCCGATCTCGTGACGTCGACAAGCTACGCGACGCAGAAGCAGGAATTTCGAGCCGATTTGACGTTTGGGCTGGGTGGCCTGATCTCCGCCGTCCTCGGGCAGCCGAGCGATTTCTTCCAGGCTCAAAAAACAGAATCTGAAAAATTCACCCAGGAAGTGCGGCTCACCGGTGAAACGGGCATTTTGGATTGGCTTGCCGGTGCTTATTACACAAATGAGAGCGGACTGATCGACCAGAACTTCATTGCGGTCCACGCGGGTACGCTAGATCCGATCACCGGGATACCGGTTCTCGGCCTCGCCAGGATCGATTCCGATTATAAGGAAATCGCCGGCTTCGCCGACGTGACGGTCCATTTTAGTGACCGCTTCGATCTCGATCTCGGCGGCCGCTACAGCCATAATAAGCAGTCAGCCGAGCAGGTCAGTGACGGCATCCTTGCCGGCGGCCCCCGCGCGTTCCCTGCCAGGAAGTCTGACGAAAACGTGTTCACATTCTCGGTGGCGCCACGTTTTGAGATCAACGACAACACATCCATTTACGCCCGGGTCGCCAAGGGCTTCCGTCCTGGCGGTCCCAACGTATTGCCCCCTGCCGCACCGGCGGATGTGTCAACCTTCGATTCCGACTCGCTGATCAGCTATGAGGCAGGCATCAAGGCCCAGACCGACGACGGCCGGTTCACCATCGATGCGGCATTGTTCCATATCGACTGGAAGGACATCCAGCTGATCGCAACGGTAAACGGGTTCAATATCAACACCAATGGCAGCGCCGCCAAGAGCGACGGTGCAGAGTTCACTGCAACCGCAAGGCCGCTCGCCGGTTTGGCCCTTTCACTCAACGCGGCATACACCAACGCGCGTCTCACCGAGGATCTGCCCCCGATCCTTACTCCCGCTCCAGTCATCTCCGGATTTGAAGGCGACCAGCTTCCGTTTACGCCGAAATTCAGCGCGAGCCTGAACGGCGATTACAGTTGGCCCCTGACCAGCACAATTGGTGCAACAGTAGGCGCGTCGCTGCGCCACGTTTCGGATCAAACGGCGAGCTATGATGCGGCTTTCCGCGTTGCCAACGGCCATCAGCGGAAGGTTGACGGCTATCAGGTATTCGACCTTCGCGGCGCGCTCGACTTCGGCAAATTCTCGGTCGACGCCTACGTCCGCAATCTTTTCAACAGCGCGGGACGGACTTCGACAACCGGCACGACCGTATTGGGCGCTCCGGCCTATCCAAATGGAGCGATTGGCACTGGTGTCATCCGTCCGCGCACCATCGGCATCAGCCTGACCGCGAGCTATTGATCCAATGGGAGGCGCGACCGATCCAATAGACCGATCGGCGCGCCTTGCCGCCAATGAGGCTGCCCCGCTCGGACCGTATCTATTATTCCTCGGCGATACGGTCGAGCAGGGCTATGCCAAGACTGCATTTGGCTTGTGCGATTGGGCCCCTGACCGATGCATCGGGGAGCTTGCTTTGCCTGGAGCTACGGTAAGCACCGGCTTTCCGCGGCTCAGCTGCAAGGAGGCCTATGCCAAGGGTGCCCGGGCCTTGCTGATCGGCGTCGCTACTCCGGGAGGAGCAATCCCGCAGCATTGGATAGCCCCATTGCTTGACGCGCTTAAAGCGGGGCTCGACATCGTATCAGGAATGCACGCCAGGCTTTCGGATATCCCGCAGCTCAAGGCATCGGCCGAAATGCTCGGCCGCCGGCTTGTCGACGTGCGAGTCCCGCCGGCCAAGATCCCGATTGCAACCGGCCGGAAACGCAGCGGCAAGCGGCTGCTGACGGTCGGCACCGATTGCGCGCTGGGCAAGAAATATACGGCGCTGTCGATCGCTCGCGGGCTGGAAGCGCGCGGCGCCGATGTCACCTTTCGCGCAACCGGCCAGACCGGGATCATGATCGCAGGGGCGGGCA
>DATJKE010000029.1:0-13243 GCA_035491735.1 Sphingomicrobium sp. | reverse complement strand
GCGAGGTTGGCGGGCAACAGGAAAATCCCTGAGCCAATCATATTGCCGACGACCAGCGCGAGGCAGATCCAGAAGCCTAGCTGGCGGACTTCGCCTGTTTCGCTCATCCCCATTCCTCTCCCTCGCCCGGACTTGGCAATCGTGGCTGACCGGCCTAGTTCGCCCGCGACCTAAGCACAGTCAAACAGGGATTTCGATGCGCGCATTTCTTTTTCCCGGCCAGGGCAGCCAATCGGTCGGCATGGGCGCCGCTCTGGCCGAAGCCAGCCAGGCCGCTCGCGACACATTCGGCGAGGTTGACGAGGCGCTTGGCCAGCATCTTTTCAAGCTGATGCGCGAGGGGCCGGAGGACGATCTCAAGCTCACCGAGAATGCCCAGCCGGCGATTATGGCGCACGCGCTAGCCGTATTCCGGGCGCTTACCCGTGAAGGCGGCGTTTCGCTGGAGAAAGCGGCGCATTTCGTGGCCGGGCATAGCCTTGGAGAATATTCCGCCCTGTGCGCGGCAGGCTCGTTCGATCTTTCGACCACCGCCAAGCTATTGAAGCTGCGCGGCCAGGCAATGCAGGCCGCAGTGCCGGTCGGCGTGGGAGCAATGGCTGCGCTGCTCGGCGCGGACCTGCAGCTTGCCGAGAAAATCGCCGCGGCAGCGGCCCACGGCGAAATCTGCACCGTGGCCAACGATAATGATCCGAGCCAGGTCGTGATCTCGGGCCACAAGGGCGCGATCGAACGCGCGATCGAGATGGCCAGGGAGATGGGCGCCAAGCGCGCGGTCCCGCTGCCGGTATCGGCACCGTTTCATTGCCCGCTGATGCAGCCGGCCGCGGACGCCATGTCTGAGGCGTTGGGCAAGACAGTGATCGAGCCGCCGCACGTACCGCTCTACGCCAATGTCACCGCTGCCGCCGTGGCGGACCCGGCGGAGATCGAGCGGCTGCTGGTCGAACAGGTGACAGGGATGGTCCGGTGGCGCGAGAGCATCGCCAACCTCAATTTCGCGGGTGTCGAGGAATTCGTCGAGGTTGGCGGCAAGGTGCTCGGCCCGATGGTCAAGCGCATCGCGCCCGACGCCAAGGTGATCAGCGTCGTCACGATCGAAGACATCGAAGCCATCGCCAAGGAGCTCGCATGATGTTTGACCTCTCGGGAATGTCCGCGCTGGTGACCGGCGCGAGCGGCGGGCTCGGCAGCGCGATCGCAAAATCCTTGGCAGCGCAAGGCGCGCGGCTGGCGCTTTCCGGTTCAAACCAGGCCAAGCTGGAGGCTTTCGCCAAGGAGCTCGGCGGCAATCATGTGACCTTGGTCTGCGACTTGTCCAATGCAGAGCAGGTCGATCAGCTGGTGCCGCGCGCGGTCGAGGCGCTCGGCCAACTCGACGTCCTCGTCAACAATGCCGGGGTTACCCGCGACAACCTCGCCATGCGGATGAAGGACGAGGAGTGGGACCAGGTGATCAAGGTCAACCTGGAAGCCTCCTTCCGCCTGATGCGTGCGGCGATGAAGCCGATGATGAGGGCTCGCTTCGGCCGGATCATCAGCATCACGTCCGTCGTCGGCGTTACGGGCAATCCGGGCCAGGCCAACTATGTCGCCTCCAAGGCCGGCCTGATCGGCATGTCCAAGGCCTTCGCCCAGGAAGTCGCGAGCCGCGGGATTACCGTCAATTGCGTTGCCCCGGGCTTCATGACCTCGGCCATGACCGACGCTCTGACCGAGTCCCAGAAGGAAGGGATTTTGTCGAAAATCCCGATCGGCGCGATGGGTTCGGGTGAGGATATCGGCGCTGCCGTAGTCTATCTTGCGTCGAAGGAAGCCGGATACGTCACTGGCCAGACGCTCCACGTCAACGGTGGCATGGCGATGCCCTAGGGCTGGGCCATTGGGGCGATCGATCGGTTGAAATGCCGTTCATCTTTCGCAAGACTCCTTTGCCAGAGGAGTTGAACGGCCGCCCAGCAAACAAAGCCTCCGGCAAGGTCGATCAAATAATGGCCCCCAATCGGGATGGTCGAAACAATCGCTAGAGCCTGCCAGACGACCATCACCGTCCCCAGTTTCGGAATGTCGCGCCATGCAGTGGCGGCAATCAATGCCATCATCGTGTGAAACGATGGAAAACAAGCCACACCGAACAGCCCGGTTGGATCAATGTTGAAGGCTGTGGCTTTCCGAAGCGCGAATAAGGGCTCCACTGCATAAATCCCTGATCCCGCCGGAAGCAGCTCTCGCAATGCGTCCGAAAAGCGAAGATGATAAAATGGGCCCGCTGCTGGAAGGAATATCGAACTTACCGCTGTGACCAGAAGGCAAAGGTTGAAAACGAAACAGAGCTCCCAGGCGCGCTCGCTGCGGCCTGTCCAAACGAAAAGCAGGGCTGACATTAGGATAATCGGGGCAGGCATCGAATAGGCCACCCGCAGTAAGGACGGTAGCTTGGGAACGCTTGCCGCGGCCCAAACGATCGAATTCACGTCCAGGCCCAATGCCAGATCCGCATGATGTAATTGCTGATCCACCAGGGTCAGCGCGAAGGTCTGTCCCACAAGGCAGGTCAAACGACCAAACGCGCCACCGGTAAATATTAGGAGGATGACCGCGGCGCTCCTTGCAAGTCGCGGATCCCCCGCCGGGCTGCGGTGCCGCCAGCAGACCCAGCAAAGGCTGCTCATCCACGCTGCCGTGTACGCAGCTGGCTCGAGCATTAGGCCAAGTTTTAAGCCGTTGATGGCGGCGGCGATCATTACAAGGCAGGCAATGATTACGCTTGCACATGCGGTAATGACCGCAAGGATAGCCCCCCTTTTTTCTCTTGCGCTGATACATTCCTTCAGCACGACCGCAATCGCAGCACCAGCGCCCCCTGTCCCGAAAACCCCAGAAAACGGGGGAAAACGCGGGGGCGCATGCCAACGCCTCGATCGGCCAACAATCTGCGGATCGCTAAAAGTGCGCGTTGAGTCGCTGAAGAGCGGCCTTTTCGCCTGAAAAGTCGCGAAGCGCGCTAGGTGCTACCGCATCCTATCTCTCTTCGCGGCCTCCTTGTCGTCGCTTGAACGCCACCTATATCGCCCGCGAAACATCAATTCCTTGGACGCCCGGGCAGCGCGTCCGAGGGGGCAAGTAGAGGGTAATGAATATGGCAAAAGTGATCGGGATCGACCTCGGCACCACCAACAGCTGTGTCGCGGTGATGGAGGGTGGAAAGCCCAAGGTTATTGAAAATGCAGAAGGCGCGCGCACGACCCCGTCGGTGGTGGCCTTCACCAAGGACGGCGAGCGCCTGATCGGCCAGCCGGCCAAGCGCCAGGCGGTGACCAATCCCGACAACACGATTTTCGCGGTGAAGCGCCTGATCGGCCGCCGCTTCGACGATCCGATCACCAAGAAGGACACCGAGCTGGTGCCCTACAAGATCGTCAAGGGATCGAACGGCGACGCGTGGGTCAATGCCGGGGGCAAGGATTATTCTCCGTCGCAGATTTCGGCCTTCATTCTCCAGAAGATGAAGGAAACCGCCGAGGCCTATCTCGGCGAGACGGTCACTCAGGCCGTGATCACAGTTCCGGCCTATTTCAACGACGCTCAGCGCCAGGCGACCAAGGACGCAGGGCAGATCGCTGGCCTTGTGGTGCTGCGCATCATCAACGAGCCGACCGCGGCGGCTCTGTCCTATGGCCTTGAAAAGGAAGAGGGCAAGACGATTGCCGTCTACGACCTTGGCGGCGGCACATTCGACATCTCGATCCTCGAGATCGGCGACGGCGTGTTCGAGGTGAAGTCGACCAACGGCGACACCTTCCTCGGCGGTGAGGATTTCGATGCCAAGATCGTCGAATTTCTGGCTGACAAGTTCAAGGCGAAGGAAGGCATCGACCTTCGCACCGACCGGCTGGCGCTGCAGCGGCTCAAGGAAGCCGCCGAGAAGGCAAAGATCGAACTGTCGTCGGCTGCGACGACCGAAATCAACCAGCCGTTCATCACTGCCCGCATGGAAGGCGGGACGACGACACCGCTGCATCTGGTCGAAACGATCAGCCGCGCGGACCTGGAGAAACTCGTCGCCGACCTCATCAACCGGACGCTCGAGCCGTGCAAGAAGGCACTCAAGGACGCCGGCATCGACGCCAAGGACGTAGTCGACGTAGTGCTGGTCGGCGGCATGACCCGCATGCCGCGGGTTCGCGAAGTGGTGAAGGAGTTCTTCGGGCGCGAGCCGCATGTCGGCGTCAACCCAGACGAAGTCGTTGCCATGGGTGCGGCGATCCAGGCAGGCGTGCTGCAGGGCGACGTCAAGGACGTGCTGCTGCTTGACGTGACCCCGCTGTCGCTAGGAATTGAGACCCTGGGCGGCGTGTTCACGAGGATGATCGACCGCAACACGACCATCCCGACCAAGAAGAGCCAGACCTTCTCGACCGCAGACGACAACCAGAATGCGGTGACCATCCGTGTCTTCCAGGGCGAGCGCGAAATGGCCTCGGACAACAAGGCACTCGGCCAGTTCGACTTGGTCGGGATCCCGCCCGCTCCGCGCGGCGTGCCGCAGATCGAGGTCACATTCGACATCGACGCCAACGGCATCGTCCACGTCACTGCCAAGGACAAGGGTACTGGCAAGGAGCAGCAGATCCGCATCCAGGCTTCGGGCGGCCTCAGCGACGCCGACATCGAACAGATGGTCAAAGACGCCGAGAAGTTCGCCGACGAGGACAAGCAGCGGCGCGAGGCGGCTGAAACGAAGAACCAGGCCGAAAGCCTGGTCCATTCGACCGAGCAGCAGCTGAAAGAGCATGGCGACAAGGTCGACGAATCGCTCAAGAGCGAGATCGAGGCCGCCGTGGCCGAGGCCAAGACCGCCATCGAAGGCGGCGATGCCGAGGCGATGAAGGCCAAGACCGAAGCTCTGGCTCAGGCCGCCATGAAGCTCGGCCAGGCGATCTACGAGAAAACGCAGGCGCCTGGCGGCGAGGAGGCTGCCCAGTCGGCCGAGGCGACCGCCGAAGCTGCGCCGGGTGACGAAGAAGTGGTCGACGCCGAATTCTCGGAAGTCGACGAAGACAAGAAGGCCTAAGGGCCATGGCATGGGCGGTGTCGACTGACCATCGGTCGGCGCCGTTCGTCATGGGTGGGGATTGATGGCCACGGACTATTATGAGCTGCTCGGCGTCGCACGCGGCGCCGACGACAAGACGATCAAGGCTGCCTATCGCAAGTTGGCGATGGACTGCCATCCCGACCGCCATGGCGGATGCACCGACAAGGAAGCTCACTTCAAGGCGATCAGCGAGGCCTATGACGTCCTCAAGGACCCGCAGAAGCGCGCCGCCTATGACCGCTTTGGCCATGCCGCTTTCCAGAACGGGATGAACGGTCAGGGCCCGTTCGGCGCCGCCGGCGGGGGAGGTTTCGAGGGCTTTTCCGACATTTTCTCGTCGATATTCGGCGAATTCATGGATCCTAGGGCACAGCGGGCCAGTGCCGCCCGCGGCTCTGACCTTCGCTACGATCTCGAACTGTCGCTCGAAGAAGCATTCGCCGGGATCGAGAAGACGATTGCCATCCAGGCGCTGGCCAATTGCGAAGCCTGCCATTCGTCAGGCTCGAAAGGCCACATGGCGGCAAAAGCCTGTTCAAGCTGCGGCGGCGCCGGCAAGGTCCGCGCGCAACAGGGGTTCTTCGTGGTTGAACGGACCTGCCCTGGCTGCATGGGGTCGGGCGAGATGGTCGCCGATCCCTGCGGGGCTTGTCATGGCGAAGGCCGCGCGCTCAAGTCGCGCAGGTTGAACGTCAATATCCCGGCTGGCGTCGACGAAGGGACTCGTATCCGCGTCGCCGGCGAGGGCGAAGCGGGCGTCCGCAACGCCGCTGCCGGCGATCTTTACCTGTTCGTCCATTTGAAACGGCATGCGATCTTCGAACGTGATGGGACGACCTTAGTCGCCGAAGCACCGATCAGCTTTACCGCCGCCGCACTGGGCGGCTCCATCACCATCCCGGGCATCGATGGCGAGAAGATCGAGCTCAAGATTCCGGCAGGAATCCAGTCTGGGGAAACGCTGCGTCATCGCGGTGCTGGAATGAGCGTGCTGAACGGCCGCGGCCGCGGCGATCTGGTGACCCGCATCCTGGTCGAAACGCCGACCAAGCTAAGCAAGGAACAGCGCGAGATCCTCGAGCAGTTCCGCGAAACCGAGACTGGGGACGAATGTCCGGCCAGCAAGGGCTTCTTCAGCCGGATCCGGGATATTCTGGGCGGCTAGGGCTGCCAGCCACAGCGCGCCATGCGCGCGACGAGGCGTTCCGCGAACAGATGGCCTACGGATCTCCGCTCGGCGCCGCAGCGGCGCGGGGCATGGTGCAGGGCGTGGACCGAACCGACTAGTTCGCCATCGATTCGTAGCGGCAGATTCATCGCGGCACACATGCCGAGGCTGGTCAGCTTATCGCGTTCCTCTTCAGCGAGAGCGACAAATGCGGCGCGCCCAACCAATTCGCCAATCTCATGGCCAAGGAGGGGGATCGGCTCCGCATCGCGGTCGGCTGCGATACGGACCAGCCCTTCCGTTTCGAAACTCGCGGGTGGCAATTTGCCGCGCTGGGCAGCGGCAAGAATTCCGCCTCCACGATCAAGCAACATCAGGTGATCGAAACCGGTCAGAGAATTCAGCTGGCGCATGGCCTGTTCGGCCAGTTTACGGGGATCGTTGCCCGATAGCCGATCGCTCATCGAGCGGACCATGCCGATACCGTCGGGAAGCCGTGGTTCGACGGCAAGCTCGGCTTCGATCAAATAATGATTTTTGGATCGGGTCGCCCGGACATCGAAAGTCACATTGCCCCATTCGACCCCGAAATCCTGCACCTCGCTCTCATCGCTCGATAGCCATGACATGCGGTTACGCAGGGAATGAATTGCCTTGCTGCCGATAAGGTCGGCCAGTGGTTGGCCAATGACCGCCGTCGGCTTCACATCGCCGAGCATGGCTACATTGGCGCTGGCAGCTTCGACCTGCCAGTCGGGCCCAACAAGCAGCAGCAATGCACAGGGCTGGATCGCCTTCATCTATTTGCCGAAGACGCGTTCGAAGATGACGTCGATGCGCTTCAAATGATAGCCGAGGTCGAACAGCTCCTCGAGCTGGGCGTCGCTGAGCTTGGCGCTCACGGCCGGGTCGGCTTTTAGAAGGTCGAGCAGCGACAGCTGGCCGTCCGATTCCCAGACTCTCATCGCGTTGCGCTGAACCAACGCATAGCTTTCCTCGCGGCTGAGGCCGGCCTGGGTCAGCGCGAGCAGGACGCGCTGGGAGTGGACCAGGCCGCCCATCCGGTCGAGATTCTTCTGCATCCGCTCGGGATACACCAGCAGCTTGTCGACCACGCCGGTGAGGCGGGAGAGGGCGAAATCGAGGGTAATGCAGGCGTCCGGCCCAATGAACCGCTCGACCGACGAGTGGCTGATGTCCCGCTCATGCCATAAGGCGACATTCTCCATTGCCGGAATAGCCGCCGAACGGACCATTCGGGCCAAGCCAGTAAGGTTTTCGGTCAACACCGGATTGCGCTTATGCGGCATTGCCGACGAGCCCTTCTGGCCGGGCGAGAAATATTCCTCGGCCTCAAGTACTTCAGTTCGCTGCAAGTGGCGAATTTCGATTGCAAGCCGCTCGATCGACGAAGCAATGACGCCCAGCGTAGCGAAGAACATCGCATGCCGGTCGCGCGGGATTACCTGCGTGGAGGTCGGTTCGGGCGTTAGGCCCAGTTCCTTCGCCACATGCTCCTCGACCGCCGGATCGACGTTGGCATAGGTCCCGACCGCGCCAGAGATGGCGCAGGTCGCGATTTCGTCGCGGGCAGCCTTGAGGCGAGCACGATTGCGGTCGAATTCGGCATATGCCTGGGCAAGTTTTAGCCCGAATGTCACCGGCTCGGCGTGGATGCCATGGCTGCGGCCGATGGTCGGCGTCATCTTATGCTCAACGGCGCGGCGCTTCAGCACTTCGAGCAACTGGTCGAGATCTTCCAGCAACAGGTCGGCAGATTGCTTCAATTGTACCGCCAGGCTGGTGTCGAGCACGTCGCTGCTGGTCATGCCCTGGTGAAGCCAGCGCCGCTCGGGGCCGAGCTTCTCGCCGGCCCAGGTCAGGAATGCGATCACGTCATGCTTGGTCACCGCCTCGATCGCATCGATGGCAGGGACATCGATCTCGCCGAGCACATCGTCGTCAAAGGCTTTACGGATGGTCTGCGCGTCCTCGGCCGGGATCATCCCGATCTGACCCATCGCCTCGGCAGCGAACACTTCGATGTCCCACCAGATCCGATAGCGGTTCTCGGCTGACCAGATGGCGGTCATCGCGGGACGGGAATAGCGGGGGACCATGTCGTTCCTTGCAATCGGGCTAATCAGACGGCGCGCCTAGCAAGGGTTGCAGCAAGCGGCAATCAGATGAGGCCCAGCGCCTTCATGCTGCTGCGGCCCTGGGAGCCGACGATAACATGGTCGTGGACTGTGACGCGCATATGGCGGCCGGCGTCGATCAGGTCCTTGGTCAGGCGAATATCCTGGCTGCTGGGCGAGGGGTCGCCCGACGGATGGTTATGGACGATGATGATCGCGGTCGCGCCCAACTGGATCGCGCGGCTGATGACCTCGCGGACATGGACCGATGCTTCGTCGACGCTGCCTCGCCACATCGCCTCATTGGCGAGCAGCATGTTCTTGGCGTTGAGGAACAGGACGCGGACCTCCTCGATCGGCGAATGGGCCATTGCCGCCTGGAGATAGTCGCCAAGAGCGTCCCAGCTGGACAGAATCGGTCGGCCTTCAACACGGGTTTCGAGCAGGCGCAAGGCGGTCGCCTCAGCGATTTTCAGCGCCGCAATCGAAGTTTCACTGAGCCCTTCCCGGCCCAGCGTTGCCGCGTCGGCGCCAAGTAATTGTCCGATGCCGCCAAACTGGCCGATCAGTCTCTTGGCGATCGGCTTGGTGTCAATCCGCTTGATCGTCAGGGTGAGCAGATACTCGACCAGCTCATGATCGAGCAGAGCCTTGCCGCCGCCCTCGAACAGGCGTCGGCGGAGGCGGGCGCGATGGCCAGCTGAATCATCCGTGGAATCGGCCACGCAGAACCCCCGTTACGGCGACCGAGCGGATACTAGGCTAGGCAAAGCGCGTTTCCCATGCAACGCCGTATCGATGCGGATACGGAACGGTCGCCGCGTAGGGAGGTTTTTAAGCTCGAATGAGCCCCGGAAATGACGATCGTCCGATAGAGCGTGTCGAACGAGCCCTCGAGCATGAAGGGCTGGTCGAGCACGCCTATGTGCACGATCGCAAGGGGTGGCACTGGGCCTGGCGGCTGACCAAGCTCGGACTGCTCGTTCTTCTCCTCCTGCTGATCCTGGCCGTCGCCATCATCTGGATTTGGCGCAAATCGATTGCCGATGATTATATCCGTGACGAATTGGCGAGCCGCGGCGTTCAAGCAACCTACACTCTTGATCGCGTCGGCTTTCGGACCCAGCAGGTCAGCAATCTCGTCATCGGCGATCCGGCCAACCCCGACCTGACGGTCCGCCGCGCGGTAATTCAGCTCAGGGTTCAATGGACCGGCAGCGTCAAAGTCTATCGCGTGGCAGCTCGCGGAGTGCGGCTGAAAGGCAAGCTGCTACCGTCGGGCAAGGTCAGTTGGGGTCAAATCGACAAGCTGCTTCCGCCTCCCAGCGGCAAGCCGTTCCGCCTGCCCGACCTCACGGTCGACCTCAAGGATACGACGATCGCGCTCGGCACGCCCTATGGCCGAATGGGCTTTGCGCTAGAGGGTCGAGGCAATTTGTCGGGTGGCTTCGCCGGCAAGCTGGCCGCTTCGTCCCCCGGCCTGGCATTGGGCGCCTGCCGGCTCGATCAATTCCGTGCCTTTGTCGATGTCGGCGTCACGGCCCGCCGCCCACAGATCAAGGGGCCAATCGGCAGCCAGGGGCTGGCTTGCCCGGCGAGCAACCTGCGGCTGGCCCAGCCGCGCATGGATATCGACTCCAGCTTCTCTGAAGGGTTCGAGAATTTCGACGGTCGCGGCAGGCTGATGCTCGCCTCATTCCAGGCTGGAGAGAATGGCCTCGCCAATGTCGCAAGCAATCTGACGTTCAAGGGTACGCCTGCGGATGCATTGGGACGCATCGATCTTGCGGCGCAGCAGGCACGGCTTGATCGGATTGTGGCCGGGAGAACTCGCTTCACGGGCCGATATCGTCTTAATGCCGGGGCAGGTTCCCTGACCGCGCTCGGCGATTACGCAGCCGACAATGTGCGGGTCGAACGGTCGCTGTTCGCGGTGATGGTCGATCCGCTGGAATCGCTGGACGGCACTCCGCTGGGTCCGATCGGCCAGGCCGTCGCCAACGCCATTCGCCGCGCCGCCGGACAGTTCGACGTCCAGGGGTCGCTTCGCCTGCTCAATCGGCCCGGAGGCGGCGCGATCAGGATCGAAAGTGCCAACGGAACGGCGCCAAGCGGAGCTCACATCACCGCCAGCGGTGGCGACGGCGTAACCTATTATTGGCCAGCGAGCCGATTGCGGATCGACGGCAATTTCCAGACTGGCGGTGGGGGCTTGCCCGACATGCGGATCGCGCTTCGGCAGCCGCGGAGCGGCGCGCCGATGAATGGCCAGGCCGTCGTGGGACCAATGGCCTATGGCGGTTCGCGGCTGAGCCTTGGCACGATCCGTTTCGCTGGCCGAGCGGACGGTTGGACCGAGGTCAAAACCGTCGCGCTGCTCGACGGACCTGTAGCCGACGGCCGGATCGCCGGCCTGCGCATTCCGATTTCCGGCCGGTTCGGGCGTGGCGGCGCGCTGCGCTTCGGTGAGCAGTGCATTGTCGCCGGCTTCGGGTCGTTGCGAATGGGTGCGCTGCAACTCGGGCCGACCCGCCTCCCGCTTTGCCCGACCGGAGGGGCCATCCTCCAGCGGTCCCCGGGCGGTTCGATGAAAGTTGCGGCTGCAACCCGCAACGTCCGGCTTAACGGTCGCCTCGGTCAGTCGCCGTTCGCTTTGACCGCTGGCGAGGCGCGCCTGACGGACATCAAGAGCTTTGCTGCCCGAAACCTCGCCATTCGGATGGGCCACGCCGATGCGCCGGTCCTGATCAACGCCAAGGAGGTGCGCGGCAACAGCGGCGGCACGGGAACCGGCGGCACTTTCGCCGGAGGCGACGCGACCATCGGCAAGATCCCGCTCTTGCTCAGCGATGCTTCGGGTAAATGGAATGTGCGCGGCGGCGATCTGGCCGTCGACGGCGGCCTCACCTTGGCCGATCGCGCGGACCCGCCGAAATTCTACCCGCTGCGCAGCGATGACGTCCATTTCACGCTTGCCAACGGCCGGATCGCCGCGACGGGAGCTCTCAAGCATCCGGCCAGCGGGACAAAAGTTACCGACGTTACGATCGTTCACAATTTGACCACCGGGGAGGGCAATGCCCTGCTTGACGTTCCCGGCATCACCTTCGGCAACAATCTCCAGCCGGAAGAGCTGACGCGCCTCACGGAAGGTGTGATTGCCCTGGTCAATGGCCGGATCAGCGGCCAGGGGCGGATCAACTGGAACGGCAGCGGCGAAGTCAGCTCGACCGGCGACTTCGCGACACGGGATCTGGATCTCGCTGCCAGCTTCGGCCCGGTGACCGGCATGAACGGGACGATCCACTTCACCGACCTGCTGGGCATGGTGACCGCGCCGGGCCAGGCGATGACCCTGGAATCCGTCAACCCCGGCATTCTCGTCGAGAACGGCGTGATCCGTTATCAGCTGTTGCCGGACCAGCTGGTCAAGGTCGAGCGTGGCGAATGGCCGTTCATGGGCGGGCGGCTGATCCTTCAGGAAACAATTCTCAACTTCGGCCGCCCGTCACCGAAGCGGCTGACGTTCGAAGTGGTCGGGCTGGACGCCAAGACTTTCGTCGATTCGATGGGTTTCAAAGAGATTTCGGCCACGGGTATCTTCGACGGCGTGCTTCCGATGATCTTCGACGATGCAGGGGGCAGGATCGTCGGCGGCCGGCTCGACAGCCGCGAAGGCGGCGGGACGCTGGCCTACAACGGCGTAGTCAACAGGGCCAATCTCGGCATGATCGGCGGCTTCGCCTTCGATGCACTGCGCGACCTCAAATTCCATTCGATGATCATCCGCCTCGACGGCTACCTCGACGGCGAATTCGCGACCCGGATGACGATTCAGGGGGTAGGGCTGGGCAACACCAGCACGCAGCGGCTGATCCGGTCGGTCAATCGCATCCCGTTCAACTTCAATGTGACGATCAAGGGGCCGTTCCGCGCCCTCATCGCAACAGCCAAGAGCTTCCGCGACCCGACCCAGGTGATTGCGCCGGCGCTTCCGCGTCCGCTCGACGAAGTGCCGGGCATCGTCGTCGAAACCCGGCGGCAGGAGGAGAGCCAGGAGCAATCCCAGGCCCCGGTCGAACAAAAGGTCACGCCAACCCCAACCCAACAGCCATGAGGACGAGGACATGAAACGACCAAGACTCTTGCCTGCGGCCTGCGCGACGGCGCTGATGCTGCCGCTCGGCGGTTGTATCTCGGTGTCGCCGCCAGACAAGCCGATCGAGATCAACCTCAACGTCACCATCCGCCAGGAAGTGCTGGTCCGCCTCCAGCGCGACGTGGAGCAACTGATCCAGCAGAATCCTGAAGCCTTCCCTCAGCAGCAGCCGCCGAAACAGTGATGAAAAGGCTCGTAATCGTGGCCGCCATGATGGCAGGCCTGGCGATGGACGGATCGGCTTCGGCGCAGGATCCGGCGACGATCATCGCCGCCAAGCAAGCCGGGCAGATCGGCGAACGCTATGATGGCTATCTGGGCTACGTCATTGCCCCGTCGGCGGCCTTGCGGAAGCAGGTCGATGCCGTGAACATCCGCCGCCGGTCGCTCTATTCCAGCCTTGCCGCCAGCAAGGGCGTGTCGCCTCAGGAAGTTGGCATCACCGCTGCCTGCAGCCTGCTGAGGCGGATCGGCGCGGGTGAATATTATCTTCCCGGCCAGGGCGGCTGGCAGCGCTATGCGCCGGGCCGGTCCCCGGTGCCGTCCTACTGCGGCTGAACCTCAAAATTCTCGCGAAAATCGGAACGGATCGCAGCGATCAAGTCGCCGGTAATCGGTAGCTCAATCTCATAGCTGCCTTCAACATAGGGTCCCGCGACATAGGGGTCGGCGACCAGAAG
>DATJKE010000028.1:0-10324 GCA_035491735.1 Sphingomicrobium sp. | reverse complement strand
GCAAAGCCGAGCAGGCAAAAGCCGACGGAAATGGCGACCAGGAACAGCAGCATCATCAGCGGGTGGGCGACCCACACGTGAACGAACAGGGTCGCGGTGGCGAGCGTGACCAGCGCCAGGATCACCGACTTGGTCGCCGCCGCGCCGACATAGGCGGTGACCGTCTCCAGCGGCGACAGCGGCGCCGAGAGAATCTCGTAAATGGTCCCGGTAAACTTGGGAAAGAAAATGCCGAAGCTGGCGTTCATCAGCGCCTGTGTCAGCACCGACAGCAGGATCAGGCCGGGTACGATGAAGCTGCCGAACGGAATTCCGCCCATGTCGCTCATCCGGCTGCCGATCGCCGAACCGAACACCAGGAAATAGAGCGAGGTGGTGATCACCGGCGTAACCAGGCTCTGCCACAAGGTGCGGCCCCAGCGCGCCATTTCGAAGCGGTAGATCGCCTTGACGCCATTGACGTTCATTAGGCGCGCTCCTCATGGACCAGGCTGACGAAGATATCCTCCAGACTCGACTGGTGGGTAGCGAGGTCCTTGTAGCCGATGTGCAGTTCGTCGAGCCGCCGCATCAGCCCGGGAATGCCGGTATGTTCGGCGTGGCTGTCGAACCGATAGCAGAGCGTGTGTCCCTCATCCTCCAGCGCCAGGCCCCACTCCGCCAGGCCAGGGGGAATCTCAGAAATCGCGTCATCCAGCGTAATCTTGAGCGTTCGCTGGCCCATTTGAGCCATCAGCGCCTTTTTATCGCCCAGCGCCACCAGCTCGCCCTTGCGGATCACGCCGACCCGGTCCGCCATTTCCTCGGCTTCCTCGATGTAGTGGGTGGTGAGGATGATCGTCGTGCCGTCGGCCCGAAGCTTCCTGACCAGTTCCCACATGTCGCGGCGAAGCTCGACGTCGACGCCGGCGGTGGGTTCGTCGAGGAACAATATGTCTGGTTCATGCGCGAGCGCCTTGGCGATCATGACCCGGCGCTTCATTCCACCCGACAACTCGCGCATCTCCGACTTGCGCTTGTCCCACAGCGTGAGCCGCTTGAGGATTTCCTCGATCTTCTTGTCGTCCCGGGGCTTGCCGAACAAGCCGCGGGAGAAGCTGACCGTCGCCCAGACGCTTTCAAAGGCGTCGGTCGTCAGCTCCTGCGGCACCAATCCGATGCGCGTGCGGACGCGGCGGAAGTCGTCGAGCCAGTTCCGGCCCTCGACCAGCACTCGCCCGCCGGTCGCGGTGACGATTCCGCAGACGATATTGATCAGCGTCGTCTTGCCCGCACCGTTCGGCCCGAGCAGCGCCATGATCTCACCACGGCGGATGTCGAGATCGACGCCCTTCAGCGCTTCGACGCCGTTGGCATAGGCCTTCTTGAGGTCCTCAATCTGAATAATCGCGTCACTCATTCGACCGGTCCCGGCTCTAGCGGCTTTGCATCGTCGGTATTGAGGCCGTGGCGGATTAGCATCGGCACGTTGGCAATGGCGAACAGCAGTGTCGCAGGAATCGCGCCCCACAGCTTGAATGCGATCCAGAAATCGGTCGAGGTATTGCGCCACACCCCCTCGTTGACCACCGCCATGATCGCAAAGAAGATCGCCCAATTGCGGGTGAGCTTCTTCCAGCCTTCTTCGTCCAGTCCCGGGTAGGTGCTTCCCAGCACCGCCTTGAGCAGCGGCCGGCCGGTGGCCAGCCCGAATGCGAGCAGCCCCGCGACGAGCGCATAATAGATGGTCGGCTTGATCTTGATGAAGGTTTCATTGTGCAGCCAGATGGTGAGCCCGCCCAACACCACCACCATGACTGCCGAGAACAGCAGAAGCGGCGAGACGTAACGGTAGCGGACCGCAGCGAAGACCAGGGCCGCGACCATCGCTGCCATGAATGCTCCCGTTGCGACGAAAATCTTTAGCGCGCCCGGCACGGGCGCGAGAAAATTGACGAGGAAGAATACCAGCAGCGGGCCGACATCGATCGCGAGCCGCGCGGCGCCGGTGGGTTCTCGTTTGGCTTCGGTCGTCATACTGGAAGCCCCGCAATGGCCCGCGCCACGGCGCGCGGATCGAATGGCCGCAAATCATCTACTCCTTCACCCACCCCGATCGCATGGATCGGCAAGCCGAATTTCTCCGCCGCAGCGACCAGGATCCCGCCACGTGCCGTGCCGTCGAGCTTGGTCATGACCAGGCCAGTCACTCCTGCATCCCGGGCGAACACTTCGATCTGATTCAACGCATTTTGTCCGGTAGTGGCGTCGAGGACGAGGATAACGTCATGCGGCGCTTCGGGATTGAGGCGGCCAAGCACGCGGCGGACCTTGGAGAGCTCGTCCATCAGGTGCGCCTTGTTCTGCAGGCGCCCGGCGGTGTCGACGATGAGCGCGTCGATGCCGGTAGCGGTCGCCTGTTTGACACCGTCATAGACTATTCCCGCTGCGTCGCCGCCCTCCTTGCCGCTAATCACCGGCGCCTTGATCCGTTCGCCCCAAATCCTGAGTTGCTCGATCGCCGCGGCGCGGAAAGTGTCTCCGGCCGCCAGCATCACCCCATAATCCTGTTCCTGCAGCAAGTGGCCGAGCTTGCCGATGGTTGTCGTCTTGCCCGAGCCGTTGACGCCGATCACCAGGATCACATGCGGACGGGGAAAGCCCCAGACGTCGAGTGGCTTGGCCACCGGCGCGAGGATCTTTTCGATCTCTTCGGCGAGGATGGTGCGAAGGCCGCGTTCGTCCAGCTGCTCGTAGCGCCGCGCTGCGATGCTCTCGCGGATGCGCTTGGACGCCTCGGGGCCGAGGTCGGACGCGATCAGCGCCTCCTCGATATCGTCGAGGGTCGCCGTGTCGAGCGCTTGCTCCTTGACCAGGCCCGATAGATTTTCGCCCAGACGGTCCGCTGTCTTCTTGAAGCCGCCTGTAAGACGTTCGAGCCAACTCATTCAAATATCCCGATAAGTGTTTGGTCTTTTCGGCCAACGATGCGGGCCGTCCCAAGGTCGCCGCGCTTCGATCCGGCGATGCGGACCGGCGCGAAGCCGTCGCTGTGGCCCTTCTCGCTATTTTCGATCAGCACCGCCTGTCGAGTGCCGACCAGCCCATCGAGCCAACGTGATCGCCGTTCCTCTGCCGCCTCGCGAAGCCTTGCCGCCCGCGCCTTGACCAACTCGCGCTCCAGCTGCGGCATCCGGGCTGCTGGCGTATTGGGCCGGGGCGAGAAGGGGAAGATATGGGCCGCGACGATATCGCAATCGTCGAGCAAGCGAAGGCTGTTCAACGCGGCAGCCTCGGTCTCAGTCGGAAAGCCGGCGATCAGGTCAGCGCCGATAGTGACATCGCTCCGCGCCGCTTTGAGCCGTTCAACCGTCTCCACCGCCTGGGCTCGGCTATGGCGGCGCTTCATGCGCTTCAAAATGAGGTCGTCCCCAGCCTGTAGCGACAAATGAAAATGGGGCAGGATTCGCGGCTCGCTCGCGACCAGCTCCATCAGCGGCCCGTCGATCTCGATGCTGTCGAGCGAGGACAGGCGCAAGCGCTTGAGCTGGGGCAGCTCGGCCAGCAGTCGCTGGCAAAGCGGGCCAAGTCCGCCGTCGTAGCTGGTGATGTCGACGCCGGTCAGCACGATCTCTTTCGCACCGGCCTCCAGCTCACGCGCCACTGCATCGCGCACCGCCTCAAAGGGCAGGGAGCGGCTGGCGCCGCGAGCCTGCCAAATCGAGCAGAAGGTGCAGCGATGATCGCAGCCGGTCTGGATCGCGACGAAACTCCGGACCCTTGCCAGGAATCCCGCGGCCACCGGCGGAGCAGGCGCCGTCATGACGTCACTGACCACCACCTTGTTTTCATTGGCGAAAGCAGCTGCGCGATATTTGTCGGCATTGCCGATGACCTTGGTTACCTCGGGCATCGCGGCGAAACTATGCGGATCGAGCTGGGCGGCGCAGCCAGTGACGATGATCCTTTTGCCCGGGGTCTCCCGATGGGCGCGGCGGATCGCCTGGCGGGTCTGGCGCACTGCCTCGTGGGTGACGGCGCAGCTGTTGACGATGATCGTGTCCTCACCGGCAAGGCTGCGCATCGCTTCGCTCTCGGCGAAGTTGAGCCGGCAACCGAGGGTGATGGTCTCGGCCATCAGGCGAGTGCCTCCAGGTCGATCTCGCCGGTGAATACATGGGTCGCGGTGCCGCGCATGCGGATCGGCTCGCCAGGCGCCCATGAAATGGCCAGCGTGCCGCCGCGCATGTGCACCTTGACCGGCGACTCAGCCTTCTTCTGGACGATCGCTGCCACCGCGGTGGCGCAGGCTCCCGTGCCGCAAGCGAGCGTCAACCCCGCGCCGCGCTCCCAGGTGTGGAGGTGGATGCCATCCTCGCGAACCGAGGCGACGTTGACGTTGATCCGCTCGGGGAAAGCCGGGTCATGTTCGATACTGGGGCCCTGTCCCTCGATGTCGATGGCCTTCTCGTCGGGCACGAAAAAGACAAGGTGCGGGTTGCCGACGTTCAAGGCCATCGGATGCTCGAGCGATCCCCAGGCCAGGGGCAGTTTCGCCGTATCCATCGGATAGTTGAGAGGCACCTCGTTCCAGGCAAAATGGGGAGGGGGGAGGCTGACCTCGACCTCGGCCTCAAATGTCTCGCCCTCGACCGGACCGCCGCCAGTCTCCAGGGTTTTCGCCCCGGTCAGCGCGACCACGCAGCGCGAGGCATTGCCGCAACTTTCGACCTCGCCGCCGTCATTGTTCCAGATGCGCATCTTCACGTCTGCGGTGGCCGACGGCTCGAGCAGGATCACCTGGTCGCAGCCGACGCCGAGGTGACGGTCAGCCAGCGCCTTGGCCAGTGCCGGCGTCATCGTCACCGGTTGCTCGCGACCGTCGATCACGACAAAGTCGTTTCCAAGGCCGTGCATCTTGTGGAATTGCCGCGTCACGCGCGCCGAATTAGGGAGCGCATGACCGTTAGTCCACCGCGTCGGTCGAAATCAGGAGACTTCCAGTGCAACGAGCCGCGTCCGACGTCATGCAATCGATCCTGCTGTCGGCGGTGATCGACGCGCTGGAAGCAATGAAGGCCGCGTCGGGCGGCGTTCCCAACAACGTGTTGCGCGACTTGCAGAGCGTACATCGCAACACAACCTTCGCGGACCTGCCCAAGCCGGTGCAGGATTCGATCGCTCAAAGCGTCCGCGCCGCCTTCACCCAGTTCCTGAAGGAAGGCTACGCCGTCGGACCGAAACAGGCGGTCCAGCAGTCGCGGCCGATGGACAGGGTGCCGGAGCGCGACCGCCGCGGCCCGCAGGATCGCCGCGATTTTCGCAATAAGCCCGGCCGGCGCGGTCCCGATCGGTCCGGCGGCGGGCCGGGGAAGGGGCCGCGACCTGGCGGCCCGCCCAGGGGCAAGCCGACCAAGTGAAGGGCAGCCCTGCCGACCTTGCGCACGCGGTCATCCATTTCTGGTGCGACGAACTGAGCGAGGAGCAGCATTTCAAGAAGGACCCGACCGTCGACCGTCACATCGCCGAGCGATTCGGAAAGGTCCGCGAGGAGGTGCTGAAGATCAAGGCCGCGGGCTGGCGCGAAACGCCGGAGACGCTAGTCGCGGCGATCATCCTGCTCGACCAGTTCAGCCGCAACATGTTCCGCGGCAAGGCCAGGGCGTTTGAGGGCGATCCGCTGGCGCTGGCGCTATGCAAGGAAGCGCTCGATAGGGGCTGGGTCGACAAGCTGCCCAAGCCATTGCCGACATTCTTCCTCATGCCGCTGCAGCACAGCGAGAACATCGAGGACCAGGAGCGCTCGGTGGCGGAGTTCCGCAACCGCGATCCGCTCAACTACAAATATGCCATCCTCCACCGCGACCAGATCAGGCGCTTTGGCCGCTTCCCCGGCCGCAACCAGGCGCTCGGCCGGGTCTCGACGCCTGAGGAGCGGGAAGCGATCGCGCGGGGCGAGACGTTCTGAACCTTGACCTTTGTGCCCCTCTCCCGTAGTGGCCGCCCCGTCTTAACGGACATGACATCGATGGAGTCCCTCGGGACACGCTGGCCGGCGAGGTTTCGCCCGCCGGCGTTGTTTGCTTTGTGACCGTCGGTTTGAGGAGTTTTGGATGTTCGAAAGCCTGAGCGATCGCCTGTCCGGCGTGTTCGACAAGCTCCGCGGCCGCGGGGCGCTGTCGGAGGACGACGTGCGCTCGGCGATGCGCGAGGTTCGTGTCGCGCTGCTCGAGGCCGACGTCGCGCTGCCGGTGGCCCGCGACTTCGTCGACAAGGTAACCGAGCGCGCGGTGGGCGCCGAAGTGATCCGTTCGGTTACGCCGGGACAGATGGTCGTCAAGATCGTCAACGACGCCCTGGTCGACATGCTGGGCGCGGAGACCGCCGAGCTTCACCTCGACGTCAATCCGCCGGCCGTCATCATGATGGTCGGCCTTCAGGGCTCGGGTAAGACCACCACCACCGCCAAGCTCGCCAAGCGGCTCTCGGAACGCGAGCGCAAGAAGGTACTGATGGCCTCGCTCGACGTCGCCCGGCCGGCGGCGCAGGAGCAGCTGGCCGTGCTAGGCCGCCAGGCCAGCGTCGACACGCTGCCGATCGTCGCTGGCCAGAGCCCGGTCCAGATCGCCCAACGCGCGCTGCAGTCGGCGAAGCTGCAGGGCTATGACATTCTCCTGCTCGACACCGCCGGACGCCTCCACGTCGACGACGCGCTGATGGCCGAGATGAAGGCGGTTGCGGCCGCCTCCAACCCGGTCGAGACGCTGCTGGTCGTGGACAGCCTGACCGGACAGGATGCGGTCAATGTCGCCAAGGGCTTTGCAGGCGAGGTCGATCTCAGCGGCGTGATCCTGACCCGGATGGACGGTGACGCCCGCGGCGGCGCGGCGCTCTCCATGCGCGCGGTTACCGGCAAGCCGATCAAGTTCGCCGGTACGGGCGAGGCGATCGACGCGCTCGAAGCTTTCCACCCCAGCCGCGTCGCCGGCCGCATCCTCGGCATGGGCGACGTCGTCAGCCTCGTCGAGCGCGCCGCCGAAACGGTAAAGATCGAGGATGCCGAAAAGCTCGCCCGCAAGATGGAGAAGGGCAAGTTCGACCTCGACGACTTGCGGCTCCAGATTAGTCAGATGCAGCGCATGGGCGGGCTCGGCGCGCTGGCCAACATGCTTCCCGGCATGAAGGGCATGAAAGGCGCGGCCAACATTGACGAGAAGGCGCTGGTTCGCCTCGAGGCGATGATGAGCTCGATGACCGCCAAGGAGCGCGCCAAGCCCGAGGTCATCAACGCCAAGCGCAAGATCCGCATCGCCAAGGGCAGCGGGACCACCGTTCAGGAGGTCAACAAGCTTCTGAAGATGCATTTGGAGATGTCGAACGCGATGAAGCGGCTGAAAAAACTCGGCGGCTTCGGCAAATTGGCATCGATGTTTTCCGGTGGGGGAATGGAAAAGGCGCTGGCGGGGATTGCTCCCGGCGGCGAGCTCCCTGGCGGGCTGCCCGGTCTCCCGGGCGCTAACTCGCCGTTCAACTTGCCCCCAGGTTTCAACAAATTTGGTAAGAAATAGTTAGATTTAAAAGAAGGACTTAAGAAATGGCAGTTGCAATCCGCCTGGCCCGTGGTGGCTCCAAGAAGCGCCCCTATTACCGCGTCGTCGTGGCCGACAGCCGCAATGCGCGTGATGGCCGCTTCATCGAGAAAGTTGGCACCTATAATCCGCTGCTGGCGAAGGATTCGCCGGAACGCGTGAAGCTCGACGTCGAGCGCATCTCGCACTGGCTGTCGGTCGGCGCCCAGCCGTCGGACCGCGTGCTGCGTTTCCTCGATGCCGCCGGCATTCGCGAGCGCACTGCGCGCAACAATCCGCAGAAGGCCGAGCCGGGCGAGAAGGCCAAGGAGCGCGCCGAGGAGCGCGCCAACAAGGCCGCCGAGGCTGAAGAGGCGAAGGCAGCCGCTGCCGCTGCTCCAGCCGTTGAGGAAGCGACTGAAGAAGCTCCGGTTGAGGCCGTTGCCGAGGAAGCTCCGGTTGAGGCCGCAGGCGAGGACGCTCCGGTTGAGGCCGCAGCCGAGGAGGCTCCGGTTGAGGCCGCAGCCGAGGAAGCTCCGGTTGAGGCCGCAGCCGAGGAAGCTCCGGCTGAAGCCGCCGCCGAGGAGGCACCCGCCGCTGAAGCTCAGGCGGAAGAAGCTGCCGCCGAGGAGGCTCCGGCCACCGAGGAAGCCAATGAGGCAACCCCGAACAGCGACGCCGGTGACGAAGGCGGCGAAGTGACCGGCGAAAGCTCGCAGGAGCCTGCCGAGGGCACTTCTGACGAGACCGAAGCGAAGGCCGAGTAATCCATGAGCTCACCGGCGACCGGGAAGCGCGTGGCGCTGGCCGCGGTCGCCGGGGCCCATGGAGTGAAGGGCGAGTTGAGGCTCAAGCTGTTCGCGGGCAGCGTCGACAGCCTCGCTCGCCATTCGCGCCTCCATGTCGGCGGGCGCGAGCTGAAGCTCAAGGACATCAAGGACGGCGGAAAGACCGCCATTGCCCGCTTCGAGGGCGTTTTCGACCGCTCAGCCGCCGAAGCACTGCGCGGATCGCTGGTCGAGATCGACCGCGACCAGCTGCCGCCGCTGGAAGAAGGCGAATATTATCATGCCGACCTGGTCGGCCTTCCCTGCGTCGATGAAGCCGGAACGACGCTCGGCACCGTTATGGCGGTCGAGAATTTCGGGGCCGGCGACCTGCTTGAAGTCGAGCGCGCGGATGGCCAACGGTCGCTGATCCCGTTCCGCGATCCGATGGCGCGGCTGGACGTCGACCGGATTGTCCTCGATCCGGAGTTCCTGGCCTAGCCGCCTAGCGCGGCTTGAAGTCCAGTCGCCAAAGTCGGGCTTTCCCATCTTCTCCCGACGTCACCAGCCATTGCCCGTCCTGGCTGAATTCCACCGACATCACATCGTCGGGATGGGGCAGCGTTGCCACGACGGCCATGTCACTGACCCGCCACAGCTTTGCGGGCTGCGCGTCGCCGCCACTCCCTGTCAATTGGTGCCAGAAGGTCCCAAAACCGCTGCGCGCCCGACCGCCCGTCGCAAGCCAGCGCCCGTCGGGGCTCAATTTCACCGAATAAATGTGATTGCCTGCATCGATCCGCTTGAGCGGAGTTCCATCGGCAGTCCGCCATATCCGGATGGTGGAATCGTCCCCGCCGGTGATTAGCGTTCGTCCATCAGTGGTGAGGTCGAGACCGACGACCGCCTGCTCGTGCCCGTTGAGCGTCCTAAGCGATTTTCCAGTTCCCGCATCCCAGATCCGTGCCGTCTTGTCGAAACTGGCGCTCGCAAGCAGCTTGCCGCTCGAGCTGAACCGCACGTTCCAGATATTGCGCTGATGGCCTTTCAGAAAAAGCGGTGCGGAACTGCCGTCGAGCGGCCAGATGCGGATGATCCCATCTTCGCTAGCAGCGGAAACGCGCTGGCCGTCCGGCGAGACATCGATCGTCCAGATTGGGCCGCCCGCGCCGGCGAAGCGCTTTACTTCTCGCGCGCTCCCGAGGTCCCAGGTGCGGAGGAGCCCGTCGTAGCCAGCGGTCAGGAGTCGATTGCCCGGCGCGAAGGCCACCGCGGTCGCGCCGCCGGGATGACGAAGGCTGGATACCGGCGTCCAGTCCGATGTTCGCCGGACGACCACTTCGCCGGTGGCAGCGGCCGACGCCAGCAGGGCGCCATCGCGGCTAAATATGACCTGCCGGCCGGGGCCGTCACCCAACGGCCATATTCGCTCAAGCGTGGCGATGATCCGTGGACCCTCAGTAACGACTTGCGGCTCGCTGCTGCATCCGCTCAGCGCGATCGCCATCAAACCAATCCAAAAGCTCCGCACGCAACCTCTCCCGATTTCCGGCAAGCGTATCGGCAGTGTATTATGATAGCAATACAGTAAATTACCGGAGCAACGGCTTTGCCTTCGCCAAGTCGTTGCGGATGGTTGTCGCGGCAATGCCGCCCTGGCCCATGGCGCTGCTGATCTGGTCGAGGCCGATCACCAAATCGCCCGCCGCATAGACCCCCTCGACACTGGTCCGCATGTGAGAATCCACCCCGACGCAGCCATCGTCACCCAACCGGGCACCGACCATCGTGGCCAGCTGGCAATGTACGTCGCTGCCTAGCGCCGGATAGACGCTGTCAAAGGTGAAATGACCCTCCGCGGTGTCGACGGTGATGCTGTCATTGGCGATCGCCACTGCTTCCGCGGGTCCGTCGACAGTTTCGATGCCGGCTTTTTCCAGCGCCGATCGTTCGGCGGCGGACACGCTCGTCGCCTTGTCCGGCGCGATCAACGTAACGTCGGCAGTATAG